>NZ_JBITZN010000007.1:0-244733 GCF_044546895.1 Streptomyces sp. NPDC053069
TCCTGCACACCTACAACCACCATCGCTGCCACACAGCACTCGGAGGCCAGCCACCGATCAGCCGTGTGAACAACGCTTCAGGTCAATACATCTAGCGCCCACCGCTTCGGCTGACTTGGAAGCTCCGCTGGTCGGGGCCCGTGCGGACGATCTCCAGCTCGCGGCCCAGCCTTTTCGGACGCCTGGATGGTCGAGTCGGGTCCACAGCAGCGGGTGTCTGTGCCGTCGCGGTTCCTGGGCATTCGCTGCCACGACGTGGACGGCCAGCAGCAGGCCGAGGGTGTCGGTGACGATGAATTCTTGCGGCTCTTGACCTTCTTGCCTGTGCCGAAGCCCCTGGTAGCAGCCGGGGCCGCCGCCGTGGATCGGTCATTGTCGCGACGACACCCGGAATGCCGGCCACAATTGGTACCTGGACTTCCCTTGGTTCGGCGTTGGCGACGCCGCGGATCACGTCCATAACAGCGGCGGTCAGCAGGGCCGTGACGACATGGTCGACTGAACTTCTTCGGAACGCGACGACGTTGACGGCGTGGGCCGGCGTGAAGGTGATGAGAGGCCCTCATAGCTCGGAGCGGAGCCCGCTCTCATGGTCAGAGCCGGCGAACGCTCGCGGAAAACCTGCTGAGGCCTTTCAGCGACGGGAAAAGGGCCGCTACGTATAGGCGGTTGCGCCCCTTCCACAATGCCATCCGGGCGGAATTTTTCATTCCGCACCCCACCGTGAAACCACTGGGACAGACGTGCAAAGATCCGGACACTAATGCGGGCGCTCCCGACATCTACGCAGAGAGCACCGCCTGATTCCGCATACCTCATGGAGTCGTACATGACGCAGTCTTCCCGGCGTGCCCGCGCCCTGTCGCGTCTCGTCACCTCGGCGATCGCCGTCGCCCTGGTGGGCGCCACCGCCGGCACCGCTCTGGCCTCCGCCCCTGCGACGACCGGTCCGGCGAAGAACCTCACCCGGAGCGCCGTCGCCGGGCAGCACAAGCCCACGCCCGCCGCGCCGTTCTTCTTCCTCTCCGGGATACTGCCGTCGGGCCAGATGTACGTCTACATGCCCGACGGGAAGGGCGGCTTTGACGACCGGTCGGGCGCGTACGTCTGGCCGCACTTCAGGTACGGGGTGTCGATCGACCCGGATCTGACCGGCTACCAGGACGGCGCATACCACGTCATGGACGACGGCACGCTGAATCTCTGGCGCAGCGGGCGTCTGAAGAAGGTGGCCACCGGCTGGGGTCAGTACAACGTCGTCTTCTCCCCCGGCACCCTGGTCGGCGCCAAGCACCCCGACCTGCTGGCCCGCGACAAGCAGGGCACCCTGTGGCGCTTGCAGACCAAGGCGGACGGCTCGCTGGCACCGCGCGTAAAGGTCAGCTCCGGCTGGAATCAGTTCACCCAGATCACCGGCCAGGGCGACCTGACCGGCGACGGCAAGTCGGACGTCGTCGCGCGCGACAAGCAGGGCGTCCTGTGGCTGTACAAGGGCACGGGCGATGTGCGCAAGCCGTTCGCGCCCCGTGTGAAGGTGGGGCCGGGCTGGAACCAGTTCAACAAGCTGGTGGCCACGGGTGACGTCGACGGCGACGGCCACAGCGACCTGCTCGCCCGCGACCCCAAGGGCATCCTGTGGCTGCACAAGGGGACGGGCAAGGCCACCTCCCCCTTCACATCCCGAGTCAAGATCGGCACCGGCTTCAACCAGTACCGCGACCTGTTCTGACGTTCCCTCAGGGACCTGACGCAGGACCCGGCGCGGGTCCGTCAGCGTTTCTGTGGCTCGGGGCTGTGCCGGTCGCGTGGGCCCAGCACACCAGCCTTGTGCCAGGGTCCGCACGCCTCCTCCTGGACATGGTCGCGTGCGCCGTGGAGACAATGAACGCAGACGCGATCCGGCCCCGCTCCCCCGCGAGCCGATCGCCGGCGGCGGCATGGAGGACCGGATCGCTGTCGCGCTCGGCACACCAAAGCGGACCGCGTACGGCGGGCGGTCGAACGTGACGGCGATACGGTCCGTCGGCTCATCGCGCGCGGCCTGCTGACGCATCTCAGACCAGCCCCGACGAGTCGCTGATCAGCCCGGACCAGGCCGACGCCGTGGGCCCGTGCGAGGACGGGGCCGACCTGGCCGCCGCCGGTGGGTGTCGTCGCGGTGGGTGAACCGACCCACCGCGTTCTTCCGCCCGAGGCTGACGGCCCGCGCGACATAGCGCAGAGCGTTCGTCGTCGGTGACTGCGCAGGCACTCGTCCACGAGCGCACGACCTTCCGGACCGACCGGGAGACCACTGCGTCCCGCAAGGCCGGCGATGTCCGGCACCTGTCGGCGACCGACGACCCGACGATCCATACCCGGAGGTCCGGCCTTGCCTCGGGCACCTCCGCCGCCGCCTCGATGCCCGTGGCGCCGCCCCCGATCACCGTCGCCGTCCTGCCTTCAGGGAGCACGCCGAGCGCTGCGCGGGCCTGCTCCGCGCCTCGTTGCCAAGCCAGGGCAAGCAGGCGACGGTACGTTGCCACCTGGCCTTGCAGGGGCTGCGCGGCACACGGCCCTCCGCCTGGGGCAGGACGTGGTGTGCTTGCGGGCACCTCCCCCGGGAAGCGGACACCGGCACTCGGACGGCTTCCCTGTGGACGGATTCCGTGTGTCTGGGCGGGCGAATACGGCCTTGCTGGGTGAAGCTGAAGTCGTGAACATCAGTAGCGAGCGCCCGGTAAGTGCTGAGCAGATCTATGCAGCGCTGGCCGCTCTTGCGGCTGAGCCGCCAGCAGATCCGGAGAAGCGACCCGAGGGGCCGCAGGAAGAGGACCGCCTGCGCCTGCTGGGCAGTCTGCTGGCGAAAACGGAGCTCGAGATCACCGCCGCGACCCGGCTGACCGAGGAAGAGGAGATCGAGGACGTCCTTGAGACATTGCGCGGCTGGGGGGAACAGCTGGAAGCGGATCCCGGCCTCGCAGTCAACGTCCTGACGAACCGGCTGCAGCGCACCGCGCTGCAGGTCTCGGAACCCGAGGCGGAAGAACTGCCACCCGGCCGGGAGGCTGCCTTCGCCGCTGCGATGACGGCGGTGTACGCGCTCAGCGCTCAACTTCACGCGGAGCGCGGCGATACAGAAGGAACCCGACGCGCTCTGAGCGGGGCGGAAGAAGCCCTCATCGACATCCTGCAAGGCATCCATGACCTGCGCGTCGCCATCGGCGACACGCCCGGACCAGAAGAGGAAGCCGAGAGCTGACCCGCTCGCCACGACGCATCCGGCGCCACACCACCGCCACCAGACCATGACCAGCACCGTCACGCGACGTACCCGCTTCCGGAAGGACCCGGACTAATACAGGGCCTCGCCCATCGGGGACGTGTCGCCGATGACGTAGGCGCGGATCGCCGCCAGGTACGCGGCACGCCCCACTCGGCCGTCGCCATCGGCGTCCAGTGCCTCGAACGCGGCAGCGGCGTTTCCGGGCGCATTGTTCAGCGCGGTGCGCAGGAGCGTGAATTCGGTCTTGTCCAGGGTGCCGTCCCCGTCGGCGTCGGCGAGGTCGAACAGTGAGCCCAGGGCGAACCGACAGATGTTGTCGAACTTGTCGGCGCCGACCCATGCGTCGTATTCGTCGAAGGTGAGCTGCCCGTCGCTGTTCTCGTCCATCGCTCCCCACGCCTTGTGGGCTTCCGCGCGGGCGGCGACGACGAGCGGGTCGTCCTCCGTGCGCCCTGTGGCCCGGACGGTCCGGTCGACCCGGGAGAGGTAGTCGTGCGCCGAGATGATCCCGTCCCCATCGGCGTCCATCATGGCGAAGATTCGCGCTCGCGCGGCGGTGGCGGCTGTGGCTGCGGTACGGCCCACTGGAGATCTCCTTCTCATCGTTTCCTGCTCCACCAGTTCTCGTCCGGCGCTTGCTACCCGCCGTGTTCCGGATGTCATGCGCCCGGCGCCGACCGCAGGGAATCCGGCGGGAGGACAGGCGCACGCGACAGCGCGCCTGGCAACCGCGCGCCGACTGTGCGCTTCAAAGCGCCAGGGCAGCGGATCTTCCCCCTGGGTAGGTCAGGGCCGTTGGCGGTACAGGACGGGCTGGAGGCAACGTGTTCGGTGGGCGTGGCATCACGGTGACCCTGGGGTCGCTCATGCTGGTGGGATCGTCGTTGGTGTGGGCGCCGGCTGGTCAGGCCACGACGAGCGAGGCGGGGAGCATCGGCTGCACGGGCGGCAGCGAGAGCCGCTACGACCCGCCGCTCACCCTCCTGCCCCGGCCGGCCCATGTCCACGCGGACGTCACATACACCTGCAGCGTCACTCCCGGCCGTACGGTCTCCGCCACCGGTTCCTTCGACTCGGATCTACCGGCGGCTTCCTGTGTCGCCGTGTCCGGCGGAAGCGGAACGGAAACCGTCCGATACACCGACGGGCAGAGGTCACTGATCGTCTACGACAGCGCCACCCCCGTCCGTGTCGCAGGCGTCCTTGTCGTCATCCAGCGGGGCCGGGTCATTGAAGGGCGGGGCCAAGGTCATCCCGCGGAGCGGACCATCACCGGGCTGCCCCGGGGGCTACCCACGGAATGCCTCACGGCCGGCCTGCGGGGAGGCAGCAACGCGGTTCAGCTGGAGATCCAGCCGTAGCGCCGCCTCAAGAGGAGACCTCAGAGCGGCATCCAGGTCTTCGACGATCCACCGGCCTCATGACTCCCGCTGAGCCGCGCGGGAGGCGGTCTCCGAGGGTCCAGCCTGGACGAATGGAGGCAGGGACGACGCTGCTGCGGGCAGGCGACGTGCGGGACACGAATTCCGGTTGGACACTGGAGTCAGAGCAGCGGCCGCGAGCGTACGAGGCCAGGGCGCGATGGCCATAAATCAGGGCACACATCCCTCGGATGCAACGGACATGATCGACACGCGCTCCGTGTTCGGCGCGCCGTGCTGGGTGAGTCTGACCAGCCGCGATCTCGACGCCACCCAGGACTTCTACGGTGCCGTGCTGGGCTGGCGGTATCGCAAGGCCAGGCTGGGCGAGCATTTCCGGACCGCGCTGGCGGAGGGGATACCTGTCGCGGGGATCGCCGGGGTGGCCGGCGTGTGGCAGATGGCCGTGGCCTGGACGCCGTACTTCGCCGTGAAGGACGCGGACGAAGCCGTGAGCCGCGTCCGGGAGCGATGCGGCACGCTGGCAGTCGGGCCGATCTCCTTCCCTCCTGGAAGAGCGGCGCTGCTCGCCGACCGCGACGGCGCCACCTTCGGGATCTGGCAGGGGAAGCTCGTCACCGAATGGGAGGCGTGGCGTCACGCCGCGCCGACCTTCATCACTCTCCACACCCGCGACGCCTTCGACGCCGCCATCTTCTACGCCGAGATCCTCGACTGGGCCTCGGGCCTCCCCGGCTGCTGTGAGGTCGAGTACGCGGGCGGCGAAGTACTGCTGCGAAGCCGGAATGACATCGTTGCCCGCATCGAGGCCGGCTCGGTGGAGACGCCACCGGACCCTTCGGTCCGACCGCACTGGCAGGTCCACTTCACCGTGCCCGACGTGGGCCTGTGCGCCCGGGCCGCGGAGGAGCACGGCGGCAGCGTCCTGCACGAGGGCGAGCACCAAGCCGTGCTGCGCGACGCCGACGGCGCCCAGTTCACGGTGACCTCGCGGGAAAGCAGGCCGTGACGTCCGCGGTACGGCCTGCATCGCCCATCGCCGATGCGGTGGCCAGCCGCTCCGGGACTTCCGCTCCATGGCGGAGTTGCAGGGCTGCGTTCACGGCGCGGCATGGACGGGCTGCAAGGCGTCACGGGCCAGGACGTCGGCCAGGTGGTCCGGGCTGAGCCGTGAGTTGTCGGCGAGGGCGTCGGTGAGCCGGTCCAGTCCGGGGTCGATGTCCTCCCCTCTGCGTTCGATGAGCCCGTCGGTGGAGAGAACGTGGGTGTCGCCGGGGGTGCAGGGCGCGGCGGCCTGCGGGCGCGGGACGTCGCGGGGACGGGCTCCCAGCGGCGGGTCGGTGCCTGGGCCGTCTCATGCTCGGGCGGCAATCTGCCCTCTCGGTGCTGGGTCATCCACATCTCGCCCTGCTCGCCGATCGCGCAGCTTCCGGACAGCAGCTCGGCCATCCTCGCCGGATGCGCCGGGCTGTGCCCGACGACGGACTGGAGCTGGACGCTGACCGCGGCCTGGCGGATCGCCCGCTTGCCCCACTCCCGCACCACCGCCGGGCCACCCCGACCGATGCGGTGCCGCACTTGGGGAACGACACCGCATCGACCACCCACACCTCAGGGCTGCTCGCCTCGCACAACCGCTGGCAGATCCGCCGCCGCGGGTGCTGGCCGGTGTGCCCTTCAGTCAGCCGCTTTGGTACTCACCGTGAGCCTGCTCGACGCGCGCCGACCTTCAGTTCCAGTGGCCCGCGGCGGCGGTCTCGGTGACGAAGGTCTCGAAAGTCCTGGGTGGTCGGCCGAGGGCTCGTTCCACGCCGTCGGAGAGCCCGGCGCCCGAGCCGTTGCGGATGTCGACCAACAGCCCCGTCAGCAGCTGGGCGACATCGGGTGCGGCGCCGGCGGCGACCTGACGCTCGACGAAGTCCTCCGGATCGACGTCAAGGTGACGGATCGTACGGCCGGTGGCCCGGGTGATGAGGTCGGCCGCTTCACCGAAGCTGATCGCCCGTGGGCCGGTCAGATCGTAGACCCGTCCGCTGTGGCCCTCTTCGGACAGTGCCGCTGCGGCGACCTCGGCGATGTCCTCGGCGTCGACGAACGGGGTGCGCCCGTCACCGGTGGGCAGGGCCAGGGCCCCGGCGAGAATCCCGTGCCGCCAGGGTCCCTCGCTGAAGTTCTGCGCGAACCACTGCGGACGCAGGATGGTCCACTCCACGCCGGATCCGCGCACGGCCTGTTCGGCGGCATGCAGGGGATGGCCGTCCTCACCTGCGCGTGGGGCGGACAGCAGCACCAGGCGGCGCACGCCCGCGGTGACCGCCTCGTTCACCAACCGGGGTACGCGTGCCTGGTGGTCGGTGCTCCCCGACAGGCTGGGCTCCACGAGATAGGCGGCCGTGACGCCGTCGAGCGCGGACGCCCAGCTCGCCGGGTCGTCAAGGTCGAGGCGGCAGTCGCCGCCGGTGCGGGAGGCCGTGCGGACCGGCAGGCCGACGGCCTTGAGGCGTCGGGCGATGCGGCTGCCGGTCTTGCCGGTGCCGCCGAGGACAAGGATGTTCTTCATGCCGTCCAGACAACCCCAGGGGCACGTGGACGATCCATGGGAGATGGTCCTGACTTCCTTTGTGTTCGTCTAGCGTTGGCGCATGGACGTCCTCAGCGATCTTCTGCACCGGGCGCGGGCCAGGAACGCGTGGGTCAGGCAACTGATACAGCGTCCTCCGTGGTCGCTGAGCTTCACCGACCCGCCCCCGCTCACGGTCGTGACCACGCTCGCCGGTCACGCGTCGGTGCGGATCGACGACAAGGGCATCGCACCGGTACGGCTGGCCGCAGGCGACATCGCCCTCATCACCCGCCCCGGCTGGTACACGATCGCCGACAGCCCCTCCACCCCGCCTCAGGTTCTGATCCACGGGCGGACGAAACGGGTCGTCGGCGGATCCGCACAAGGGCCGGACACACAGCGGAGCCTGGCGCCCCGTACCTACGGCGACGGTCTGCCCGGGGCCACGATCATGCTCCGCGGCGCCTACGACGTCAGCGGCGACATCGGCGACCGTCTGCTCGGCATGCTGCCGCCGCTGGCGGTCGTACCCGCCGGGCCGGCGACCCGGGCGGCACTGGACCTGCTGGCCACCGAGGCCAGTCGTGACGAACCCGGCCAGGACGCCGTCCTGGCCCGGCTGCTGGACCTTTTGCTGGTACTGGCGTTGCGCGCGTGGTGTGCGGACGCGGAGACGGCGCCCGCCTGGTACCAGGCGTTGGCCGATCCGGTGATCGGCGAGGCGCTGCGTCTGCTGCACGAGGATCCTGCCCGTCGGTGGACGGTCGCCGACCTGGCCGCCCGGGTGGGCATCTCCCGTGCGGCGTTCGCCGCCCGCTTCACGGCGCTGGTCGGCGAGCCCCCGCTCACCTACCTCACCGGCTGGCGTATGACCCTGGCGGCGGACCTGCTGAGGGACGCCGAGACGACCGTCGCCGCCGTGGCCCGCGAGGTCGGGTACGAGGACCCCTTCGCCTTCAGCGTGGCGTTCAAGCGCACACGGGGCGTCAGCCCCTCCATCTGGCGCCGCCAGCCACACTGATCCGGCGCGAAGAGGATTTCACCCCGCGGGACATGGCCTTCGGCGGCGCCCGTTTCGAGGACAGGGTGAGACCGGCGGCGCGAATGGGCAGGCTGGTCGTCCGGTCCGGCGGGCCTTCACGCCACGTCCCGGCCGTCTCCGGACGGTGGATCGGGCGCGGCCGAGTGACATCGTCACGGACCGCGTCCCGTCCCCGGACACTGAATTCAACAGCCGCTCAAAACCGTCCGTGGTGCGGTGACTTACTGAGCCTGCTCGTGTCGCGTGAACGCTGCGATCAGGGCGTGGGCTGTGTTGTTGTCGGAGTCGGTCTCGTGGGCCTCGGCGCCCTCAAAGGTGGCGGCTTCGGTGCTGCGCGGGAACATGGCCTCCTCGTATTCGGTGAGCGCGGCCTCGATGTCGTCGCCGTGCGCGGCGAGGGCCTTGCCGAGTTCGGCACCGTCGAGCATGGCCAGGTTGGCGCCTTCGCCGTTCGGGGCCGAAAGGTGGGCGGCGTCGCCGAGCAGGGTCACGCCGGGCACCCGGTCCCAGCGGTGCCCGGCCGGCAGGGCGTAGAGGGGGCGCAGGACCGGCTTGGTGTCGCTGTCGGTGATCAGCGCGGTGAGCTCCGGCGCCCAGCCGTCGAACTCTGCCGCGATCCGCGCGGTGGCCACGGCGGCATCGGTGAAATCGATGGCGGCGAACCAGTCCTGCGGCCTGGACAGCCCCACGTAGGCGTGCAGAGTGTCGTCCCTTTCCCGGTGAGCGAAGAGCTCCCTGCCCGGTGAGGTCGCGATCATCGATCCGCCACCGACCGCCTTCGCGGCGGCCGGGTGCCGGGTGTCGGCGTCGAACAGGTAGGTCTCGACGACCGACTTGCCGACGTACTCGGGTGTGGCGGTCGAGAGCAGCGGCCGGACCCGTGACCACGCGCCGTCCGCGCCGACCAGCAGGCTGGTGACGACGCTGCTGCCGTCGGCGAACGTCACCTCGTGGCGACCGTCACCGAGGGTACGGGTGCTGCTCACCTTGTGCCCCCACTGGACGGTGCCGGCCGGGAGTGAGCCGAGCAGGATCTGTCGCAGCTCGCCGCGTTGCACCTCGGGGCGTCCGCCCGTGCCGTCGTCGGCTTTGGCGAACAGGACGGTCCCGTCCGGGTCGAGGATCCGCATCGCCTGGCGGCCCTCCAGGATGAGGCCACGAAACTCGTCCATCAAATCGGCTGCTTCGAGGGCGAGTTGTCCGTTGTAGTCGTGGATGTCGAGCATCCCGCCCTGCGAACGCGCAGCCGGTGAGGGCTCCGCCTCGTAGACCGTGGCCGGTATTCCGTGGACGTGCAGGACGCGGGCGAGCGTGAGGCCGCCGAGCCCGGCACCGATGATGGTGACGTCAGTGGTCATGGAGGCTTCCTTCGTGATCGTGGATCGCTGGGCGGACACCTGGCAGGTCACGCCGGGAGCACCGTTCCAGCAGGTCGGGACGGTTGATTGCTGGTGGCCGGTGCGTTGATGGCCGGCGCCGACCAGCACCAATGTCCCGGCAGCCACCGACGGATCACCGACAGATCACCGAGCCACCGCCGACAACCACCCGACACCGGCCCCGGCCCGCGGGAGCGATCACGTTTCCCCAAGTCGCCGTTCCTGGAAGTCCTTTCAGAATTGACCGGCTGAGTTCACGCCTGGCCGCTCGCGCGCCGCGCACGGAACGCCGCTGCCTTGACCCGGTTCTGGCATGCCGTCGAGCAGAACTGGCGGCCGGCGTTGCGGGACGTGTCCACATAGACCCGGTCGCAGCGCGGGGCTGCACAGACCCCGAGGCGGCCGGCGTAGTCGCCGCCGAGGGCCATGGCGAGGCCGGTGGCACAACCGGCGCTCCAGCCGACGGCATAGGAGTCGTCGGCACCGTGGAAGTGCACCTGCCATGGCTCCCCGGGAGCCCGGTCGAGCTGAGGCCGGGCGCCGGTCTCCCGCAGTAGCGCGTTGAGGGTGGGAGCCGCGTCGTCGAGACGGTCGGCGGCCGCGGCCTCGAACACGGCGCGTAGCGCGCGGGCGGTGTCGGCCAACCGGTCGGCCTCTCCGAGTTCCAGGTCCGGCCCGGCGGAGAGCGCCGCCCGGACCGCCCCGACCCGCTCAGCACCTTCGGGGGCCAGGTAGCGACGGCCGCGCGCCTCACCGTCGGTCAGCGCGTTGACGAGCGCCACCGAGGCGTCGAGCAGGGTACGCATGTGACTGTCGAACAACACTTGACCAGTTACCTTTCGCCTGTCTACGGTGTCCGTCACCGACAATAGATGATTGACCAGTGACGGGAGGCGCTGTGCTGCGCTCCGAACCGCTGCCCCGCACCGTCCGCCTGCTGCTGCTCGCCCGGGTCGTCAACCGGCTCGGAGCCTTCTCGCTGCCCTTTCTCACCGCGTTGATCCGCGCCGATCACGGCGCGAGCCTGACCACCGCGGGGCTGGTCAGCGCCGCCTTCGGGCTCGCGACGATCCCCTCGCGGCTGGCCGGGGGAAGACTGGCCGACCGGATCGGCCGACGCACGACCGTCGTGCTCGGGCTCTGCGGATGCGCCGTGGCACAGCTGGCGATCGCGGCTTCCGCGTCGCTCACCTGGGCGGTCGCCGGGGCGGTGCTGCTCGGGCTGGCCTTCGAGCTCTACGAGCCGCCGAGTCAGGCGATCATCGGCGAGTCCGTGCCAGCGCCGCAACGGGTGCGCGCGTTCAGCCTGTTCAGCGCCGCTCTCGCGGTGGGCGGCATGGGCGCCGGACTGCTCGCCGCGTTGCTCGGCCGTTGCGACCTGCGTTGGCTCTTCGTCACCGACGCCGCGACCTGCCTGGCCTGCGCGCTGCTGATCCGGCTGGCCCTTCCCCACGACCGTCCGGCACCGCCCGGAGCCGGCCGGGACGACACCGCCGTGCGACCGCTGCGGGACCGAGCCCTGCTGAGCGTCCTGGCCACCGGAACCGCCTACGCCCTGATCAACCAGCAGGCCGTGATGACCCTGCCGCTCGCACTCGCGCAGCAGGGCCTGCCCGCCGCCGACGCGGGGCTGCTGTTCACCGCCACCGCAGCCACCACCATGCTCGCCCAGCCGCTGGTCCGGCTGTCCTGGGCGAACCGGCTCACGACGCCCGTCGCGCTCGCCCTCGCGCATGTCCTCCTGGCCGCGGGGCTGACCGGCTACGCCCTCGCCCGCACCCTGCCGGGGCTGCTCGTCTCGGCCGCCGTGTGCAGCCTCGGCGACCTGCTGGTCATGGGTCGCGTGTACGCGCTCGTCACCGACCTGGCTCCGCCCGGTGGAAGCGGCCGTTACCTGGCCGTCTTCGGTACCAGCTGGGGCGTCGCCGCGACGCTCGCACCCGTCCTCGGCACCCAGCTGCTCGACCGCGCGGGGACAGCCATGCTGTGGTCCACGATGGCCGCGCTCTGCCTGCTGCTCGCCGCGCTGCACCTCCGGGTGACACCGCAGTCGCCGGGTCTCCTGAACGTCGCCGAGGCGGTCAGCCGCCGGTCCAGGGCACTGCGTGGGGGCGGTCCGCCCGGCTAACGGACGGGTGCTGTCGCTTCTCCGGTGCCGGCTCAGGTTCTGTGATCGGTCACGGGGCGTAGGGGCCAGGTCGTAGACGGTCAGCAAGCCGGTGTCCTCGTGGCCACGGTGACGCGGACGGGTCGGCGACCGAACTGGCCTCGCGCGCAGGTTGGGGTGCTGCGGGCGTCAGGAAGCGCAGGCAGCGGCGGTGCTGGGGCGAAGGCCCGCGAGCCGGTCCCCTGGGGAATGACCGACGCCGCGTGGCGGGTGCTGCGGGACGCACTCCCGCTGTGGAAGGCGCCCGGGCCCGCGCTGATCGCTGCGAGCGGCCTTCGCCTTCGACGGCCATGTGCACGACCACCGGAACGAGCTGTTCCTGCCCCGCTCCAGCCGCCTCCGCATCCGGCCGTGCCGTGGTGGTGTGGCGCGACCCGAGGTACTCGTCCCCGGGTGACCGGTCGGCCGCAACACCGAACTCGGGCTCTCGCTCCCCCGCTTCGCGCCGCCCCGATGTGCCCTCCGCACCTTCACCACCCGGTCCTGGACCCGGCGCCAACGCGCGGGCGCCGGGATGGCCGACGTCAGCTTCGTGCGGCATCGGCCCTGGGCTCGGGCAGGCCCACACCGCGCTGCTTATCGGCCTGGTCTGCAGCCGTGGCGTGGCGCGTTCGCCGTTCTCGACCTGCTGCAAGGGGCGGTACTGCCGGACGACGTGCAGGATGTCGCGTCCTTGGTCACGCGCTTGCCCTCGTACGGCTCCCACCCGTCCGCGGCTTCCGCTGCGTTCCTACGGTGCTTCCGGGATGGAAGAGCACTCGGACTGCTTCACGAGCAATGAGGACGCGGCGGTCGCGTGGTTGTCGCGCAGCAGGAAGGCGACCGCAAGAGCGGCGCAGCCCACCGTTGCCGCGCCGCAGAGCAGGCACAGGTGCAGTCCCTCGATGAACGAGTCCGCCACCCATGTGCGTGTCCGGGCGGAGACGGTGCTGCCGGCGGTGTTCAGGCTCGCGGCCGGTCCCCGGGCGAGTGCTGAGTGGGTCAGTGCGTGGGCTGCGCTTTCGGGCAGGCCGGCGAGAACCGCCCGGTCGAAGAGGGTGTGTCGCATACGAACGATGAGGACCACTCCGAGGGCGGCCACACCGACCACTCCGCCCAGTTCTCGCAGGGAGTCCATCAGTGCCGAACCGACTGCGGCGCCCGTGGTGTTGGAGCGCTGAACAGCAGTGATCACGGCGGGAACGAATGCCAGGCCGGTCGCGATGCCCAGCACCGGCAGCAGCCATCCATAGTCGGCGAAGCCGGCGTGACGGCCGTAGCGCGCCAACCCGGCCAGGGACACAGCGATGAGCAGCAGCCCGGTCGTCAGCGGGAGGCGCGGACCGGAGCGCGCGCACAGCACACCGGCCAACGGGGCAGCCGGCACGATGACGGCGGAGACGGCGAGAAAGACCAGCCCGGCCCCACCGGCGGACCAGCCGAGGACGTCCTGCAGGTACAGCGTCAAGAAGAACGTGGACCCGAACAGGCCGAAGCCGGAGGCGAAGCAGGACAAGGCGGAGGCCGCGTACGCCCGCCGGCGCAGCTGCCGCAGGTCCAGCATCGGTTGCACGGCGAGGGATTCGACGACGACGAAGGCCGGCAGGGTCACAGCCGCGAGCACCAGCGCGCCGGTGACCGGGGCGGCGGACCAGCCGTCAACCGGCCCTTGCACCAGCCCGAAGACGAACGCACCGACCCCGACCGCAGCCAGCAACTGCCCGGCCGGGTCCCAGCCTTGCCGCGCGCTCGGCACCGGGGGCAGCAGCAATGGGGTGAGCAGCAGCAACAACAGGCCGACCGGGAGATTGATCCACAGCACACTGCGCCAACCCAGGTGCTCGACCAGGGGGCCGCCCACCGCCGGGCCGAGGGCCACGCCCAAGCCGGCAGCACCGCCCCGTACCCCAAGGGCACGCGCCCGTTCCTTCTCCTCGGGAAAGACGTGGCCCAGCAGAGCGGTACCCGCAGGCAGCAACACGGCCGCGCCCAGACCCTGCACCAAGCGGCCGGTCACCAGCCGGGGCCAGTCGCCGGCGAAGGCCCCGAAGGCGGATCCGGCGCAGAAGAGCAGCATCCCGGCACAGAACGCCCGTCTCGGTCCCAGCCGGCCGGCGACCAGACCGCCGGACAGCAGCCCGGCGGCGAAGACGAGGGTGTATCCGGCGACCACCCATTGCAGTCGGCTGCAGCTCTCCCATGGAGTGGGCGGCAGCCGGTAAGGACCCCGGTCAGGCAGCGGTCACGCCAGCTCCAGGACGAGCTTGCCGACGTTCTGCCCGCGGAAGAGCATCTGCAGCGTCTCGGGGAAGTCGTCCACGCTCCCCCGCACCACATGTTCCTTGACCTTGATGCGGCCGGCGCCGATCCAGGCGGAGATGTCCTGCGCTGCCTGCGCGTAGCGCTCGGCATAGTCGAAGACGACGAAGCCCTCCATGCGGGCGCGGCGCACCAGCAGCGAGAGGTAGTTGGAGGGGCCTTTGACCGGCGTGGCGTTGTTGTACTGGCTGATCGCACCGCAGACCACCACGCGCGCGTGCATCGCCAGCCGGGTCAGGGCGGCGTCGAGGATGTCTCCTCCCACGTTGTCGAAGTAGACGTCGATGCCGTCGGGGGCCTGCTGGCGCAGCGCTTTCCTGACGTCTTCGGCGCGGTAGTCGATCGCCGCGTCGAATCCCAGTTCGTCGGTGAGCAGCGCGCACTTCTCCGGCCCTCCGGCGATGCCCACCACTCTGCACCCCTTGGCCTTCGCGATCTGACCCGCGATGGTGCCGACCGCACCGGCCGCCCCGGACACCACGACGGTCTCGCCGTCCTTCAGCGCGCCGACGTCCAGCAGGCCGAAGTAGGCGGTCATGCCGGGCATGCCCAGGGCGCCCAGATAGGTGGAGGGCGGAGCGAGGGAGGTGTCGATCTTCATGGCACCCCGCCCGTCGGAGACCACGTACTCCTGGACGCCGAACGTCCCGACCACGTGATCACCCGGCTGGAAGTCGGGGTGGTTCGATGCGGTGACTTCGATGACCGATCCGGCGCGCATCACCTCACCGATGCCCACCGGCGGCAGGTAGGAGGGGCGGTCGTCCAGCCAGCCCCGCATGGCCGGGTCCAGGGAGATGACACGCGTCCGGCCCGCGAACCGGCCGGGGCCCGGCTCGTCGACCGGCTCCGAACAGTGCTCCCAGTCCTCGGGTTTCACCGCGCCCGCGGGGCGGGCGGCCAGACGGATCTGGCGGTTGGTCACGGACATCGCGCCTCCTGTCGTTCAGGGGTTTCGCCGCAGGGTACCGACCGGTGGGTATGTCGAGGTGTGTGATGTCCGCCATATGCCGTGGCTCGGCGCTGCAGAGATCGGTTGCGGACGCCGGGGTCGCGGCGAGTCGAGGCCTGCCGCTCGCGTCAGCCCTTGCGGTTCCGCTCCTGGAGCAGGTGTGCGGTCTGTGGGGACACCGGCGCGGCCAGCAGCGCGGTGACCAGGTCGACCAGTCGGCTGGTGAACAACCGGTCGTCCCTGCGGGGGCGGCCGGCGGCCCGGGCGGCGAGTTCGGCATGGCAGAACCGCATGGCGGTGAAGCGGGTGTGGAACACGGCGGTCGAATCGGGAGCCAGCAGCGGTTCCACCAGGCGCCGCCAGGCAAAGATGCTCGACCCCTTCGTCACGACGGTCTCGACCATCGGTTCGGGTCGGTTGAGCAGTTCGGCCACGATCTGCAGGAACTCGCGGCCTCCGTCGGGCTCGGCGAGTTGCGCGGCGGCAGGCAGGACCAGGGCGGCGGCGAGGGATCGCAGGTCGTCGGCGCCGCTGTCCTCGTACTGCTGGAGCAGCACCTCCCGCCGGGCGTCCACCGCGGGGAGGTGCTTGTCGAGTACGGCCCGCAGCAGACCCGCCCGGTCGCCGAAGTGGTACTGCAGGGCCATGGCGTTGCGCTGGCCGGCGGCCCGCTTGATCTCGTTGAGCGACGCACCGTCGACGCCCTTCGCCGCGAACAACTGCTCGGCGGCCCGGATGAGCGTGGCGCGCGTGTCACCGGCCCTCCGGCTCCGAGGTGACGTGGCCTGCGTCTCATGTGCTGTCACGGATGCCCATGCTAGCGTCACCCCGCCGGAAGTAATACGCGTGCATTAATAACTGATACAGGCGCCTTGGTGCGCTGCGGGAGTCCATCCAGTGAAGGCACTGACCTACCACGGCCCCCACGACATCCGCTACGAAGATGTCCCCGACCCGGCCGTCACCAGCCCCACCGACGCACTCGTCCAGGTCACCACGGCCGGCATCTGCGGCAGCGACCTGCACATCTACGGCGGCAACGGGTTCAGCCCGCAGACCGGTTACACCCCCGGACACGAGTGCGTCGGTGTGGTCGTCGACACCGGCGACCGGGTCACCCGCTTCAAGCCCGGCGACCGGGTCCTGGTTCCCGCCTCGGTCGGCTGCACCTCGTGCGGAACCTGCGCGAAGGGACTCACCGCCAGATGCGAGCGAGCCCATGCCCCGACGGACCTGTGCTACGGAGTGGGTCCGCACCTTCCGGGCAGTCAGGCCGAGGCCCTGGCCGTGCCCCATGCCGACATCAACCTGGTGCACCTGCCCGAAGGCATCTCCGACGAAGCCGCCATCGTCCTGACGGACAACGCGCCCACAGCCTGGTACGGCTGCCGCCGCGCCCGCATCCGGCCCGGCGAGACGGTTCTGGTCATCGGCCTGGGCCCGGTCGGCCTCATGGCCGCGCAATCCGCCTTCGCGATGGGTGCCGCCCGTGTGCTGGGCGTGGATCTGGTCGCGGAGCGCCGGGCCTTCGCCGCCACCCTGGGGGTGGAGCCGGTCGAGGGCGACGACGCGCGCACGGCCGTACGGGAGATGACCGCAGGGCGCGGACCGGACGCCGTGGTGGAGGCCGTCGGCTCGGACGCCACCATCGATCTGGCCCTCAAAGCCGTCCGGCAGGCAGGACGGGTCAGTGTCATCGGCGTCAGCCAGAGCAAGGCCTTCCCCTTCCACATGGGGCTGGCGCAGATCAAGGAGCTGGAGTTCGCCATCGGGCTGTGCTCGATCCAGTACGAACTCCCCGCCCTGATCCCCCTCGCCCAGGCCGGCCGGATCACCCCCGAGGCCGTGGTGTCCCACCACTTCGCGCTCTCCGAGGGCCCCGCGGCGTACGAACTGTTCAGCAGCCGCGCCTCCGGTGTCCGCAAGGTCGTCCTCGACCCCACCCGCTGACCGCCGCAGGCCGAGCTCCACCGGGGCCGCGGCATCGACCTCGAAACGTGACCCCAGGGCCCTTACCAGCATCCCAACCAGTCGGTACGGTACGCCGCTGAAGCATTCCCACCCGTTCACCTCCAGGTTCGAGCCGTAGTGGAAGGCCAGGCGATGACATACGCCGACGAGAACCAGTACCCGCCACCAAGACCGACGGAATGGCCGCCGCCCCGCACCGCGCCCTGGCCGTACGGACACGAAGCCCATCGACCCGACGGGTACGCCCCAGGACCCTGGGACGAGCCGTATGCGCCCCAGGCTCCCCTGCACCACGCCGACCTCGCCGCACTCCGGTCGGCCTACCGCCTGCTCCGCCGGGTCTCCACGCTGGCCGCGCTCGGCTCCTTCGTGATGTACGTCGTGCTGTCCTGCGCCGCGCCGGGACTGATGGGATCCAAGATCGCCGGAGAGCTGAGCCTGGGCATGACTCTGGGGGTCCTCCAGCTCGTGGTCACCTTCGCGGCGGTCTTCTGGTACGGACGCAGCGCACAGCGGTCGGTGGATCCGCTGGCCCGTGCCGTCAGGGAGCGGGCGGTCCCCGCCGGCCGGGACGCGGGAGTGGTGAGATGACCGACTTCCACTCCGGGACGCAGGCCACCGTCCTCGTACTGTTCACCGCCCTGGTCACCGTGACCCTGCTGATGTGCGTGATGGCGGGGCCGGACCGCGACGACCTGACGAACTTCTACACCGGCTACCTCTCGCTCACCCCGTTCAAGAACGGCCTCGCCATCGCGGGTGACTACATATCCGCGGCCACGGTGCTGAGCACCACCGGCATCGTCGCGCTCGCCGGATACGACGGCTATGTCCTCGCGGTCAGCACGGCCTTGTCCCTGGTGCTGCTGATGTTCCTGCTGGCCGAACCGCTGCGCAACGCCGGCAGGTTCACCATGGGCGACGTCCTGGCCCGCACCATGCCCGGGCGGGCCGTGCGGATCGCCGCCTGCCTGGTGACGCTTGCGGCGACGCTGCCCTTCCTCGTCGTCCAGCTCTCCGGGGCCGGGTCGCTGCTCACCTTCATCCTGAACCTGCCGCACGTGACGGGCGCCAGGACGGCGTGCATCGTCATCGTCGGCACTCTCATGATCATTTACGCGGCACTCGGCGGTATGCGGGGCACCGCGCTCATTCAGATGATCAAGATCGTGATCCTGATCGGGACCAGCGTCGTCGTCGCAGCGCTGGTACTGAACCGCTTCGACTGGAGCCCGGGCGAACTGCTCAGAGCCGCCCAGCACGGCAGCGGCGCCGGCCCCGCCTTCCTCCAGCAGGGTCTTCAGCTGGGCACCTCGGCCGGTGAGCGGCTGGACTTCATCGGTCTGCAGATCAGCGTGGTCCTCGGCGTGGCCTGCCTGCCCCACATCACGATGCGTCTGTACTCCGCACAGGACGTGCCGGCCGTGCGTCGCTCCATGTCATGGGCGGTCGGCACGGTCACCACCTTCTGCCTGCTCGTGATCACCATGGGTACGGGAGCGGCGGCGCTGGTCGGATCGCGGTACATCACCGCGGCCGACCCACAGGGCAGGACGTCGGTGCTCATGCTGTCGCAGGTGCTCGGCGGGGCACCCGGCTCCGTGGGCACGACGGTCCTCTACTCGGCCGTGGCGGGCACGGTCTTCATCACCTTGCTGTCGTCGGTCGCGGGGATGACCCTGGCCGCGGCCTCGTCGCTCGCGCACGACCTGTTCGCCCATGCGGTGCGGCGGGGACGGGCCGAACCGCGTACGGAGATGACGGTTGCGGTGTGGACGAGCGCGGCCGTGGGAAGCATCGCCATCGCACTCGCCATCCTGGTCCAGAACTGGAACGTCGGCGTGCTGACCACACTGGCCATCTGCATCGGAGCATCGGCGGTGGCACCCGCGCTCACCTACTCCCTGTTCTGGCGCGGATTCACACGCACCGGCCTGCTCGCCACCCTCTACGGCGGAGCGGCCTGCGCGCTGCTGCTGATGGTCTTCTCCAAGGCCGTTTCGGGCACGCCGTCCGCCCTCTTCCCGAACGCCGACTTCCACGTGTTCCCCATGCAGTCCACCGGACTGGTCTCCGTCCCGTTCGGCTATCTGGCGGGCTGGCTGGGCAGCCGTCTGGACCACCGGCGCCGCACCGCCGACAGCCGCGAGAGCCGTCGGCTGTACGAGGAGAGCGAGGCTCGGCTGCTCGCCGCAGCCGAATGACACGGCGGCGGGGCCGGCTGCGCAACGGTCTCGGAGACGGTCAGGCGAGCGTGCCGGCCAGTGGTTGTTCGGTCCATACGGTCTTTCCGTCGCGGGTGTAGCGGGTGCCCCAGCGTTCGGTCATCTGGGCCACCAGGAACAGACCGCGGCCGCCCTCGTCGGTGGTACGGGCACGGCGCAGGTGGGGTGCGGTGTGGCTGGTGTCGCTGACCTCGCACACCAGACACCGTTCACGGATCAGCCGCAGGGTCACAGGGCCACTGGCGTAGCGGTAGACGTTGGTGACCAGTTCACTGACGATCAACTCGGTGGTGAACGCCAAGTGCTCCAGGCCCCATTCGCTCAGCTTGGCCGAGGTCAGGGCACGGGCCCGGGCGGCGCTGGCAGGCTCCAGCGGCAGACGCCAGGAGGCGACGTCGTCGGGTGGCAGCCTGCGGGTGCGGGCGATCAGCAACGCGACGTCGTCGGTGGGCTGCGTCGGCACGAGTGAGTCGACCACCGCTTGGCAGGTCCGTTCCAGCGCCTCCGCCGGCCGGGTGAGCGCCGTGCACAGTTTGGTCAGGCCGAGGTCGGCATCGATGTGGCGTTCGCCGATGAGTCCGTTGGTGTACAGGCACAGCAGGCTTCCCTCGGCCAGTTCGACGTCCCGCGTCTCGAACGGCAGGCCGCCCAGGCCGAGTGGCGGGCCGGCGGGCAGGTCGAGCGGAGTCGCCTCTCCGTCCGGAGCGGTCACCACCGGCGGCGGGTGGCCGGCCCGGGCCACGGAGCACCGCCCGGCGACCGGGTCGTACACGGCGTAGAGGCAGGTGGCACCGACGACCTGCTCCCCCACAGGCCGTTCACCGGATGCTTCCTGTTCGGCCGCCAGGAGGTTGACCAGGTCGTCGAGGCGGGAGAGCACCTCGTCCGGTTCCAGGTCCAGGCTCGCGAGCGTGTGTACGGCGGTACGCAGTCGGCCCATGGTGGCGGCAGCGTGGATGCCGCGTCCCACCACGTCGCCGACGACGAGGGCAACCCGGGCCCCGGACAGGGGAATTACATCGAACCAGTCTCCGCCCAGGCCCGGGGCCGCGCTGGCCGGCAGGTACCGCAGGGCCACCTCGACTGCCGACTGGTCCGGTACCGCCCGCAGCAGAAGGCTGCTCTGCAAGGTGAACGCGGCCTGTTGATGCTGGGTGAAGCGCCGGGCGTTGTCGATCGCGACGGCCGCGCGCGAGGCGAGCTCCTGGGCGAGGGTGAGATCGTCGGCCTCGAAGGGATCGGGGCGGCGCGAGCGCCACAGGGTCATCACTCCCAGCACCAGGCCACGTGCGGCGAGAGGTACCACGATCAGGGAGTGGACGCCCAGGTCGGGAGTGTGGGCCCCGTGGCAGCCTTCCGTCGAGAACCAGTCGGGCGGGAGAACCGGTTCCAGGGCGGGCCGCCCTTCGGCGAGGCATCTGGCCTGGGGTGTGTCAGGCGCGAACTCCACCCGCTCGCCCTGGGGGTGGGGCGGACCGGCTTGCTGGGCACCGACGCTGCAGGCCCCCACGCGTACCATCGGCCCTGCCAGGGCCCGCGTGACCTCCTCACCGCGCGTCACCGGCTGAAGCAGGTCAACCGACGCGTGGTCGGCGAGGTGAGGCACCATCACCTCGGCGAGTTCCCGGGCGGTCTCCGCCACGTCGAGGGTGGTTCCGATACGACTGCCGGCCTGGTCGAGGAGCGCGAGCCGGCGCTGGGCCCGATGGCGTTCGGTGATGTCCTCGATCATCTCCGCCACACCCAGGATGCGGCCGGAGGCATCCTCCATCGGGAAGGAGGAGACCATCGCGACCCGCTCTCGTCCCGGATCCCACTCCAGGCGAACGAACTGCTCCGAGTAGACCATCGGCCTTCCGGTCTCCATCACCTGGCGCACCCGGTCCACGGCCGTGCGTGCGTCGTCGGGGACGAGGAAACAGCCGGTGGGCAGTCCCCGAAACCGAGCCGCCGGTACGCCGCTGAAGCGTTCGATGGCCCGGTTGACCCGCAGAAGCCTCAGGTCGGGGCCGTGGACGACCAGGCCGATCGGACACCGGCGGTACAACCCGTGGAGCACCGCGCGGTCCCGTTGCCACTCCAGGACGTCAGCGGCAAGTGCCCCGGCGAGAAACCACTCACGGATCCGGTCGCCGCGCGAGAGCGCGTGGGCCCTGAGCCCCATCTCCACGAGCCGCCCGTCCCGGTGCCGCACGTTGAGCATTCCCGACCAGCCGCCGGCTCTCCTGCAGCTCGCCGCGGCCTCCTTCGCAGCCGTCAGGTCGCCAGGGTCGACCAGGACCTCGAATGCCGGACGGCCCAGCACGGCTGTCTCCGGATGGCCGAGCAGTTCCTGGGCCCGCCGGTTCCATCCGACCACGACTCCCCGGTCGTCGACCACCGCCAAGGCGGCGAGGTGCGGGATGAACGGATCGTCCTGGCTTTCGCTGAGCTCCGTCATCCGCTTCTCCACTGCTGGACACCACCTTGTCGTCGGTCAGCGATGTTCCGCCGCGGCCGGTGACCGGCGTGACGGCGTCCCGCGCGGTGCGACTCGGCCTTCTCCCCTGCGCGCCGACTGCCGATGCGCTGCAAGCCATTGAACCCCGGTGCGGCCGTGGCAGCATCGCCTGCAGCGTGGCACGGCGTGGCGGGCACGAGGGGGTGCGGCAGACACGACGGTCCGCTCACCGGGCAGGTCCTTCCGAGCCTCGTGGACGTGTCCGCAGCTGACGCGCCGCCAGGGCCCAGCTGAGCTCCACCACGGTGTCCGGAGCGTCCAGGCTGGTTCCGGTCAGCTCCTCGAAACGGCGCAGCCGGTAGCGGACGGTGTTGACATGGATGTGTGAGCTGCGGGCGACTTCGCGGATGTGCCGTCCCGTCTCCAGGTATTTCCGCACCGACTCCTCGATGAGCGCACCGAACTCCCCCTCCGCCTCCAGTGGGCGCAGATAGCGGTCGAGCAGCAGCGCGCAGAGTTCCGGTTCGGCGACGACGGCCACCCGCCAGGACAGGCCGCCCAGGTCGTACACGCCGCGCAGGCCGTACGCACGGGCGGCTTCCAGCAGTCTTCCGGCGGCACGGAAGGAGCGGTGCACCGCGGTCAGGTCCGTCGGCGGGCCGAGCCCCGCCGTCACCTCCAGGTCACCGGTCTGCGGCAGGTCCTCGACTACTCCGACGACAGCCTCGTCCAGCACGGTGAGCAGCGCGCCCCGGCCGTTCCTGCGGCCGGAGGACTCCAGGGAGCGTTCCAGCGATTCCGGGCCGACGTTGCCCGCCGGGACGGCTCTGACGGCCCGGTACGGACGCGCCGGGTCCAGTCCGTAGATCGCCGCACCGCTGTGGATCTCCGGCGCGCTCAGCGTCCCGTGCAGCAGTCCACGCAGGAAGTCGGCGCGGCGGCGGGCGTCGACCAGGGCGGAGGCGATCTCCGCCTGCCGGTGGACGGCGGCGATCTGCAGGCTCGCGACGTCCGTCAGCTCCCACAGGCACTTGGTGCGGTCGACGACGAGGCCGGGGTCTAGCCCGTGTTCGGCCGCCTCCGCGAGGAAAAGGTCCCGTATCGCGCTCAGCGCCCGGCGGAAGGCACGGAGCCCGTCGCCGAGCGGCACGCCCCGGGCGACCCGGTCCCGGGCCACCTCCGCTTCGTCGAAGTCCTCCGGCGCGGGCACGGTCCCCTCTCGCACCACCGCGAGAGCCCGTTGGAAGTGCCGGTGCCAGATCTGGTCCAGGAGTTCCCGCGGGACCGCGCGGTAGGACGGGACATGGACCGTCAGATCCGCGTGCAACCGCCCGCCGACCTGCCTCTGATGTACGGCCATTGCAGCGACGACCCGTTCGAGGGGCACCGCCGCACCCGGCTGTCCGGGCATGGGCCTCACCTCCGCTCCGGCATCGGCCGTTGTGCAACGGAACAATATGCCGACCTCCGCCTTTGGCCGCAGAGCCGTCGACACCCGCCCGCTTGCGGAAGCACAGTGGCACAGCGGCGGAAGGAGCCCCGGCGCACCGGCAGCAAGGCGCCGAGACCGTGCTCAGACCGCCCTCTTCTCCCGCCCCACCTGACGAATCGTGCGGAGACCGCCATGACCGACGAGCACCATCACAGCTTCCACCGGACCGCCCCCGGCACCGGTCCGCGTCTCGGGCCCCTGCCGGAGGCCGACTGGGACCCTGCTACCCGGGAACTGCTCGCCCCGATCCCCCGGGACGCCGACGGCCACCTCCCCAACGTCTTCACCACCTTGGTGCGACACCCCGGCCTGTTCCGGCACTTCCTGCCCTTCGGCAGCCATCTGCTGCGCGACGGCCGTCTTCCGGACCGGACCCGGGAACTGCTGATCCTGCGCACCGCGTACCACACCCGGGCCGGTTACGAATGGGGCCGGCATGCACCGCTGGCCAGGGCCGCTGGGCTCACCGACGAGGAGATCAGGCGAGTCGGCGCGGGCCCGGACGCCCAGGGGTGGGCGCCGGCCGACGCCCTTCTGCTGCGTGCCGCCGACGAACTGCACCGGGACGCACGCCTGTCCGCGGCCACCTGGTCCGCACTCGCCGCCGACCACGACGAGGCACAGCTGATCGAAATCACCATCCTCGTCGGTCAGTACCACATGGTCGCGTTCTTCCTGAACTCCGCCGGTACCCGGCTCGAACCCGGCTATGCAACGGAAGCCCTGCCCACGTCCAGCGTGTCCGGCGGGGACGCGGTGGAAGGAGCACACGGCGATGCCTGAGCCCCGGAACCGCGGGACCCACCGGGCCGATCTCCTGACCGGCCGCAATGTGCTGGTCATCGGTGCGGGCACCCGCCCCAGCGACGATCCGAAGGCCCCGGTGGGCAACGGGCGGGCGGTGGCCGTGCTCGCCGCCCGCGAGGGAGCCTCCGTGGCCTGCGCCGACGTCTCCCCCTCCGCCGCAGCGGCCACGGCCTCCCTGGTCGGTGCGGAAGGCGCCCGTGGTGTCCCCGTGGTCGGTGACGCCACGGATCCCGGCCAGTCCTCGGCCATGGTCGCCGAGGCACTCCGCGAACTCGGCGCACTCGACGCGATCGTGGTCAATGTCGGCATCGGTCTCGGCGCGGGCCTGACGGACACCTCACCCCAGCAGTGGGAACGCGTGCTCTCGCTGAACCTGAGCGCTCCCTTCCTCGCCGCCAAGTACGGACTGCCCGCGGTCGCCGACGGGGGATCGATCGTCTTCGTCGGTTCCGTGGCCGGGTTGCGCGCGGCCACCGACTCGCCCGCCTACGACAGTTCCAAGGCAGGCCTGTTCGGTCTCACCCGCCATGTCGCCAAGGAGGGCGGACCGCGCGGGATCCGCGCCAACCTGGTCGTCCCGGGTCTGATCGACACCCCGATGGGCCGCGAGGCCTCGTCCCGGCGGGCGTCGCGTACCGCCTCGTCCAGCCGGATGCCGCTCGGACGCCAGGGCACTGCCTGGGAGGTGGCCGAAGCCGTCGTCTTCCTGCTCTCCGACCGCGCCTCCTACATCACCGGACAGAGCCTGGTGGTGGACGGAGGGCTGAGCGCGGTGTGAACGCTCAGGGCTGGGGCGCGGGCGGCCGTGAGCCCGGCGCTCGGGCCCGAAGGAGCACTAGGAGTGCGGGGCGGCCGTCATCAGTGTGTCGAGCACCGAGTCCAGATAGCGCCTGCCGTCCTCACCGGCGGGAAGCGTCTCCGGCACCGCGTGCGCCAGCTGGGTGTGCCCGAGGTAGCCGGTGTACGCCAGCAGTGCACGGCGGCGTGCCTCGTCCGGGGTGAAGCCCAGTTCGACGAAGAGCTGCGCCAGGTAGCCGACTCGACGCTCCGTCACGCGGTGCAGGACGGCGGCGACCCGCGGGTGTCCGACCGAGGCCGGCAGGGAAACCTCCAGCGGGTCTTGGGCGGCGCGTTCGGACGCCTCGGAGAAAAGCCTGCGCAGCCGCGTCGCCGGATCCGGCTCGGACGCCAGTCCGGCGATGATCGACTCGGTGGACTTCTCTTCCCAGCGGTCGAGCGCGGCCTCGATCAGCGACTCACGGTTGGAGAAGTGCCAGTAGAAGCTGCCTTTGGTGGTGCCCAGACGAGCGGCGAGCGGCTCGATGGCGACCGCCGCGAGACCGCCTTGACCCATGGCTGACAGGGCCGCGTCCGCCCAGTCCTGAGCCGTCAGCCGCTTCCGGACACTCTCGCGAGCGACCTCTTCACGCCGTTGCACCATGCCCATACGCTACCGTATGGTCAACAACATACGGCAGCGTATGGAGGAGCGCTATGCGCAGGTTCCGCAGGTTCGGCACGATCCGCAATGTCCACCAGCGCACCATCGAGGCACCCGCCCAGGACGTCGGGGCGTTGCTCGACCGCCTGTCCTCGCCCGACGACCCGCTCTGGCCCGCGCCGGCCTGGCCCCCGATGCGCTTCGACCGGCCCTTGGGCGTCGGCGCGGACGGCGGCCACGGCTTCGTCCGCTACCGCGTCACCTCGTACGAGCCCGGCCGCCGCGCCCGCTTCGACTTCCACCCGCCCATGAGCGGCCACCATGAGTTCGTCGTCGAACCGCTGGGACCAGAGCGCTGCCGTCTGCGGCACACCCTGGAGCTGAAACGCCGCGGCCCGATGGCACTGGGCTGGGCTCTGGCGGTGCGCTGGATGCACGACACAGTCGTCGAAGAGATCTTGGACAACGCCGAACGGGCCGCCACCGGGACGGCAACGCCCCCCGTTCGCTGGTCGCCCTGGGTCCGGCTGCTCCACCGGTTCATGTGGGAGAGGGCCGCCGCCGGCGACCTTCCGACGGGCGCGCGCCTGGCCCGTACCTCCTTCGAGCGGACCGACTACAGCGACGCATGGCGGATGACGGTACATCCCGGGATGCCCCGGGACCCCGAGTCCTGGCGTGGTGTCCTGCGTGGAGCTTCCTTCCCGGTCGTGGGCCGCGAGGGCGGCGAGGTACTGCTCGGCGAGGACGCCGGCCACCTCGACTTCCGCGCCTCGATCCTCGTCGACGACTGTCACGTCACGCTCAGCACGGTCGTGCGCATCCACAACTGGCGCGGCCGGTTGTACTGGGCCGTGGTCCAGCGCGTCCACCCCTTCATGGCCCGCTCCATGCTCCGCCGCATCCACCGGCGACTCGCCCTGACGGCTCCGAGCGCCGCCGAGCGCGCACAGCCGGCACTGGTTCCTGCCGCTGCGGAAGGAAGTTGAGCGGGGACCGCCACAGAATCGCCAGGGGCCCGATGGGTGGCGAAGCATCACGCGGCGGCGGCATCCCCGTCGGCAGGGCCGCTCACCGCTGCGGTCGAGACGGCGCGACGGCCGGGACGTCTCCTGTCCCGCCCCGCGGCCCTGACGACCCGGCGACGGCCTTCGCCCAGCCCCGGGTGACTGTCTCCCTCGCCTTCTCCAGTTGTGCGTCCGTCGGGAACTGCGGCGTTCCCTCAACCGTCGGCAGCCGTGCGGCGGCTGCCTCGTCGAGGGTGCCGTCCTGCTTCATGACATCCATGAGCACCGGGCGGGCGTAGCCGCGCAGCCGCAGGTTCTGGCCCTGTGGGCTGAAGAGGTACTCCTGCCACAGTCGGGCAGCCGCCGGGTGCGGAGCGCTCTTGTTGATCGCCAGCGCGAAGTACTGGGCGAAGCTGCCGTCGAAGGGGATCGCGACCTGCCAGTTCACGCCGTGGCCGCGGAGCTGGTCGGCGTAGTGCAGGTTGATGTAGTCCCAGTTGATGCTGATGGGTGTCCGGCCGTCCTCGACCGTCGCCAGGTTGGACCTGAGCGGGTTGAGGTTGCCGTTCTCGTTGAGCTTGGCGAAGAAGTCCAGACCGGGCCGGACGTCGGCGAACGACCCGTTGTTGGCCAGCGCGGCCGCATAGACGCTGGCGAATGCGGTGGCAGACCGCGGCGGGTCGCCTTCGAGTGCGACCTTGCCTCTGTAGACGGGCTTCAGCAGGTCGGCGAAGGTCTGCGGGCAGGGCTTGACCCGGTTGGCGTCGCAGCCGATGGACATGTAGCCCCCGTAGTTGTTGGACCAGCGGGCCTCGGAGTCCTTCTGATTGCCGGGAATCGAGTCGTAAGCGGCGACCTTGTACGGCGCGAGCAGATTCTGCGCCGCCGCTTTCCGCGCGAACGTGTCGCCCACGTCGATCACGTCGGGGGCTGTCGGCCGGTTCCCCCTCCTGCGAAGGGTGTCGATCTCGTCCTCGCTGTGGCCCAGCGGATTCTCGACCGTGACCTTGATGCCGTACTTCTTCTCGAAGCCGTCGATTAGGCCGCCGTAGTTGGCCCAGTCACGCGGCAGTGCGATCGCTCTGAGCGTGCCCTCCTGTCTCGCCGCGGCGATCAGGGCGCGCATGCCGCCCACATTCTCGGCGGACGTGGCCACCGGCGGCTTCGCAAGCCTGGTGGCGGGTGTGTTCGCGCAAGCAGTCACTCCCAGTGCCATGAGAGCGAAGCAGCCGAGGACGGCCGCTGCTCGGGACCGGGATGTGGTCACGACTGCTCCAGCGAGGGGATGAGGTTGTCACCCGGGGACGGGTGCTGGTTACAGGGCTCGTAGGGCCACCGGAGGGGTGCCCGAGGCTGCCGTGGCCGGTCTGGAGTTCCGGTCGCCGTCTCGCAGGCCGGGGGTCCGCGCGCCGGTGAAATGGTCGTCGACGCCAGGGTACCCGGCCGCCTCGACGGCGGAATCCCGCCCGTGCAGCACGTAAGCACGTAGGCGAAGCCCGCGACCACCGCCTTTCCCCGCGGAATTCGACCTCGCTGGGCCCTGGTCACCGGTCGCGCGACGCCGGCACGCGGCGTGCACGGCCATGGCGGAAGGGGACGGACAGGCGCCCGTCACAGTGCTGTGTCGTCCCATTGGCCGAGCAGGATCTCGCCGAGTCCCTCCGTCTCCGGCGGGGCGCCGTGGCGGAGGGACTGTTCCGCCCAGATGACCTTGCCGGTGGGGGTGTAGCGGGTCCCCCAGCGTTCAGCCAACTGAGCGACCAGGAAGAGTCCGCGGCCACCCTCGTCGGTGACCTTCGCGCGGCGCAGGCGGGGCGAGGTGCTGCTGCCGTCGGAGACCTCGAAGATCAGGGTGCCTGCGGCTGGGCCGCTGATCGGCACCGTGCGGAGCAGCCGGACGGCGATGGGTTCGGTGCCGTAGCGGATGGCGTTGGTGATCAGCTCGCTGAGGATGAGTTCGGCGGTGAAGGACACCTGCTCCAGGCCCCACTCCGTCAGCCGGCGGGCGCAGGCGGTGCGCACCGGGGCCACCGCCGCCGGGTCACGGGGCACGTCCCACTCGGCCATCTGCGCCGGCCCGAGTCGGCATGTGCGGGCCACCAGCAGCGCGATGTCGTCCCTGGGCCGGTCGGACAGCATGGCCTGCATCACCGCCGTGCAGGTGTCCTCCGGCGTGCGATCGGCCCCTGTCAGGGCGTCGCGCAGGGCCTGCAGACCGGCATCCAGGTCTCGGGTACGGTCCTCGATCAGTCCGTCGGTGTAGAGCACCAGCCGGGACCCCGCGGGCACGGTGAGCTCGACGGTCTCGACAGGCAGGCCTGCGCCGAGCCCCAGTGGCGGGGAGACCGGCAGCTGGGGGAAGTCGACGGTTCCGTCGGGCCGGACCACCGCCGGTCCCGGATGACCGGCGGTGGCGAGGACCAGCTGCCCGGAGGTGGGGTCGTAGACGGCGTACTGGCAGGTCGCACCGGTGATCATCCCCTGCCCGTGCTCCGCGGTGGCGGCCTCCTCGGCGTCGATCTGGGCCACCAGTTCGTCCAGCCGGCCCAGCAGCTCCTCCACCGGCATGTCCAGGACGGCGAAGTTGTGCACGGCGGTGCGCAGCCGGCCCATGGTCGCCGCGGCGTGCAGACCGTGACCGACGACATCACCCACGACCAGCGCCACCCGGGTGCCGGACAGCGGGATCACGTCGAACCAGTCCCCGCCCACCCCGGCCTGGGCCGGCAGGTAGCGGTAGGCCACATCGAGGGCGGACTGCTCGGGCAGCCCGCGTGGCAGCAGGCTGTGCTGCAGGGTGACGGCCATGGCGTGTTCGCGGGTGTAGCGGCGGGCGTTGTCGATGCACACCGCTGCCCGGGCGGCCAGCTCCTCGGCGAGGGACGCGTCCTCTTCCTCGAACGGCGGTGAGCCCCTTGCCCGCCGGAAGTCCACCACTCCCAGCACCACGCCGCGGGCCCGCAACGGAACCACGAGCAGGGAGTGGACACCGTGGTCGAGGATCCGTCCGGCGTGTTCGGGGTGCTGGGCCCGCCAGCCGTCGGAGCCGCTCAGGTCCTCGATCAGGACCGGGCGGCCCTCGGTCATCGCCACGGCGACGGGGTGGGCCGGGTCGAACCGGATCAGCTCGCCGACGTGCGGGAGAGGATCGTCCGCGTCCAGCCCTGCGACGGCGCTGCGGCGCAACTCGGTCACGGCGGTCGCGCCGGGGGTCTCCTCGCCGCGCAGGACCGGCTCCAGCAGTTCGACGGTGACGATGTCGGCGAACCGGGGCACCGCCACCTCGGCCAGTTCCTCGGCCGTGCGCTTCACGTCCAGCGTGGTGCCGATCCGCAGTCCGGCGTCGTAGAGCAGCGTCAACCGCTCACGCGCCACCTCGGCCCGGCCGGAGAGTGCCCGGAGCTCTGTGGTGTCCCGGAGCGTCACCACGCTGCCGACCGGCCCGTGAGGTGCGGTGAGCCGCTTGTTGACCGCGAGCAGCCGGTCGCCCGCCAGGTGCACCTCGTCGGTGGCAGGAAGGTCGGAGGCCAGCAGCCGGGCGAGGTCGTCTTCCAGCCGCAGCTCGGTGATGTGCCGCCCGTCGGCGTCCGCCGGCAGGTCCAGCAGCCGCCGTGCCTCGTCGTTGGCCAGCAGCAGCCGGCCGTCGCCGCCGACGATCAGCACTCCTTCCCGCACCGCGTGCAGCACCGCGTCGTGGTGTTCGTACATACGGGTCATCTCGATCGCCCCCAGGCCATGGGTCTGGCGCCGCAACCGCCGGCTGACCAGGCCCGACCCGCCTGCCGCGACGACCAGGGCTGCGGCGGCGCCGCCGAAGAGGACCGGCAGCTGCCGGTTCACCCTGTGCTGCACCGTCTCGACCGTGACGGGGACGGAGACAATGGCGACGACCGAGCCGTCCGGACCTCTGACGGGAACCGCCGAGATCACGGAGAGCCCCAGGGACCCCTTGAAGGTGCTCGTGAACGGCTTGCCGGTCGCCGCCTTCGCATAGGGCCCGATGACGTGTTTGCCGATCTGGTGCGGGTCGCTGTGGGTGAGGGTGAGCCCGTTCAGCCCGTACACGATGATGGCGTCGACGCCTGCGGCCTTCCGGGCCGCCTCGGCGTACGGCTGCAGCACCGCGCTCGGGTTCGCGCTGTTCAGCGCCGCCACGGTCCCCGGGGAGTTCGCGAAGGTCTGCGCCGTGGTGAGGGTCCGCTGCCGGGCGTCCGCCATGACATCGCTTCGAGCCTGTACCACGAGCGCCACCAGGGTGGCCGCCACGAGCAGCATCACGACCGCCAGCTGCAGCAGGAAGACCTGGCCGGCGAGGCTGTGCACGCTCAGCAGCGAGCCCGACCGCCGCTCCTCTCCTCCCTGACGGAGCCGCTCGGGCCGATGAGTCCTCCTTGACGCATGAGGAGCATCACGCCCAGGTTGACCCGAAACACCACACATACCCCCTTTCTATCGTTTCCGAGCGGCCGACCACTATCCGACCGGACCGGCCGGTCCCCACAGGGACGGCGACGTGCGCCCCGCTGAACGGACGAGGACGACGATGACCGAGCCGCCCGAACGACGACTGTCCGCGCCGACGCCGATCCCACCGACCTACGTCCGAGCGCAGCGCGCAGGGGTGGCCGCGGCCGCCCTTCCCTGCCGCCTAAACTCGGCAGCTGCGATGTCGATTGGCATCACCGACGGAAAGGTCTCGTGCCACGTGTTCCAAGACGCCCCGATCTACCACAAGCTCGTCGCCGAGCGTGGTGACGTGCCCGCGCGAGTTCGTGACGCTGCTGAGGGCATACGCCGCCAACTCGAAGGGGTGATGCGGACCGGGCAGCCCCTCGGCGGCTACGGGCCCGACCCGTCCCACGCCGGCACACCGACGTGGCACTCCACGCCTCCCCCCGACTCGCAAACGCCATGACACCGCGCCGCACCGGCATCGGGACAGGACCGGCCAGGCGGCCTGACGACCGACACGCAGGACGGTGACGGACTCACCGTCGTGCGAGGTGTCAGTCCGTTGCCCGACGCCCCACAAGGGCGTCGGGCAATGCGCGATCAGGTCAGGACGAGCTCCAGTACGGTGACCGAGAGCGGTGGCACGATGCTGGTGAAGGACGCTGACGCGCCGGTGACGATGCTCGTCCTCGGCACCAACGTGTCCGGTTCCGCCAGCGTGTTGGTGGTGGCACGCGAGGGGCCGGTCAGGACGGTCGCGGTGGCCTGCCTCCTCACCCCCTTGGCCAGGCCCTTCAGTTCGACCGGCACGTTCACCTTCTCCGTCCCGCAGTTGACGACCGCGAGGTAGAGGCGGTTCCCGGAGCGGGTGGCCACGGTGGCGAGGCCGGGCAGCGCACGTGCGGTGGCTGGGAGCACCGTGGTGCCGAGCCTGCTCGTCAGCATGTGCTGGGCCCAGTAGCTGGGTGACACATAGCTGGTGAGATTGTCGTAGGCGATCAGGTTGGTCGCCCAGACGTTGTCCTTGACGTGCGAGAAGAGCGGCGCGTAGCACTCCATGAGGACCTGATCGGAGTTGCGGATCAGCCCGGCCAGCCAAGCGGCGTCGCCGAGCGCCGCGTTGAGGTCGGGTGTGGGGCGGCCCTCCTGCGCGGCCCACTCCCCGACGAACACCTTCGTCGAATTGCGGTCCCGGTTGTCGTACTTGTGGGTGGAGGCCTGGGCGGCGAACGGCGCGAGGTAGTAGTGCTCGTCGATCAGGTCCGGGGTGCGGCTCGTCACGGACGTGGTGGCGATCAGCTTCAGATGCGGGTACTTCGCCTTGATCGCGTCGTAGAAGGCCGCGAACCGCTGGTCGTACGATCCCGAGGAGTCGAACCAGTCCTCGTTGCCGATCTCCACGTGCTCCAGCGGGAACGGCTCCGGATGTCCGTCGGCGGCACGTCGTGCGCCCCAGGTGCTGGTGACCGGGCCGGTGATGTACTCGATCTCGTCGAGTGCGTCCTGGACGAACGGCTTCAGCGCGTCGCCGGTGACGTGTTCCCCCTTGAGCGAGTAGCCGGCGTACACGGCGAGGACCGGCTGGGCGTGCATGTCCTCGACCCATTCCAGGTATTCGAGGAGCCCGAGGCCGTCCGTGGACCAGTAGCCCCAGGCGTCGTCCATGTGGCCGGGGCGCTCCCAGACCGGGCCGATGGTGTTCTTCCAGTCGTACCGTGTCGCAATGGTGTTGCCCTCCAGGAAGTTTCCGCCGGGGAAACGCAGGAACCTCGGCTTCAGAGCGACCAGTTTGTCCATCAGGTCGATGCGCAGACCGTTGGGCCGGTTGTTGTAGGTCGGCGGGAAGAGGGATACGTGCTGGAGCCAGAGGGTCTCGCCCGCGGCGGCGGGGTCGGCCGTGGTGACGGTCAGCCGCGCGTCCCCGACCACGGGGGTGCGCGAACCGGTGCGCAGCGTCAGCTCGAAGGGGCGGTCGGGGAAGGCGGTGCCGATGTGGGGCAGGCGGGCGGACGCGTACACCGTCGCACCGTCCGCCGACTCGATGGCCACCGTGAGCGGGCCGATGCGTCGCGAGGCCTTGGCAAACAGCCGGGCGCTGTAAGTGGTTCTGGGCCGCACTGGTATGCCCCAGAAGCCGTCGTTGGCGACTCCGGCCCGGTTGCCGACCCCCGTGCGGCCCGGCAGCACGACCTTGAGGGAACGGTTGAGTGCGGCGTTGAGCGGGGTGGCCGTGTCGAGTGCGAGGGTCGTTCCGCCGACGGCGGACCAGTGGACGGGCGTGGTGTCGCTGGCCATCATCGAGCGGTTCTGCACCAGCTCGGCGTAGATGCCGCCCTCGCCGGAGTGGTTGATGTCCTCGAACATCAGACCGGGAAGGATGGGGGACACGGCGTGCGCGGGGCTGCCGACGTCCACGCTCAGCAGGGGCGTCGTGGTCTCCACAGGAACCCCGGCCAGTGCCGCGACCTGAGCGGGGGTGAGGACGGACGGGAACATCCATACGTCGTCGATCAGGCCGTGCCACTGGTCGACGTGCCCGCCGCCGTAGAGCGCACGGCCGATGGCGGTCTCACCGCTGCCGGCCCAGCCATCGGTGCAGGCGGTCTCCCCCTCCAGCACGCCGTTGACGTAGAGGCGGAGGACGCCGGCCGTCGGGTCGCTGACGCCGACCAGGTGGGTCCAGGTATTGGTGGTGGGCGCCGAGGCGGCGGCTGCCACTGCGGCACTCTGGGTGGCGTCCGAGCCCAGCCGGGCGAAGGCGAAGGTGCCGGTGTCGTCGCGCAGCCCCAGGTAGAAGGAGCTGACGACCTTGCCGTCGATGCTGACGGCGGTCTGGTAGCCGCCGAGTTGGGCGAGGTTGACCCAGGCGCCCACCGAGAACGCCTTGGAGGTGTCGAGGGCCGGCCCGGACGCCGTGGCGTTGCCGCCCGCCTTGAGACTCAGGCTGTGGGTGCCGGCCTTGCCCGCGTCCCAGCCGGCCGCGCCCTGGAGCGTCGCGGTACGACCGTTGCCGGAGGCGTCGGCGGCGGAGGTGCCGGAGCCTTCGTCGAAGGTCCAGTGGGCGGCTGCTGCGGGGAGGTCCACGCCAGTGGCGCTTGCCGTTGTCCCGGTGAGTTCGGCGGCCACGGCGGGAGCGGCGGCGAAGGTGCCCGCGAGGGAGGCGGCACCCAGGACGGTGAGGACGGTTCTGCGGGGCACTCCGGCTTCTGAAAGCATGCGGCTCATTCCTTTGTGACGGACCGTTGCGGTGCGTACCGGCCGGAGCAGGGCAGCCTGCCGAAGCTGTCAGCTGACCTCGCTCGATATATCGAACGGCGATCGGTACTTCGAGCAGCACGGATCTTAAGGTGTCGGCCAGGCCCGTCAACACCCCTTGAACTTCCAAACGCCCCCGCGGCGGAGTTCTCCGCCTCGTCGGCGCCGTCGTCATCGCCGGCCTCCGCGGCGAACGCGGACACACCGTGGCTCGCGTGTTTCCGCCCGGTTCCCCGAAGGCACCAAGGTCAGTCGCCGTACCGGTAGTTCATGAACCAGTGGGTGTCGAAATAACGGGCGAGCGTGTACGGGTGGTGCGGGTCGACGAGGATGCGGCAGACGAACTCCGCGGCCTGGCAGTCGAAGGGGACGTCCTTGCTGTCGAAGGACCGGACCACGACGGGCCAACGGTCGGGGTCGTCGCTCTCGGTCCTCCAGCAGTACAGGTCCTCGTTCTCCGTGCCCGCCCAGACGAGCAGCCCGTCCTCCCTGAGATCCGTCCACGGCTCCTGGTTCAGGTCCAGGTATCCGTCGAAGGCGCCCTTGCCGAACGTCTCGACCATGCGCTTGTAGTCGCTCGGCAGCGCGGTGCCCAGACGCGACTCCACCTCCGCCCAGTCCACGTCCGGCCGCTGGGAGGGCTGTGTCCAGCCGGTGAGCCGTATGAGCCGCTCCATCCAGTCGACGTCCTCGTCCTCGCCCTCGTCCGAAGCGACTGCCACAGGTTCTGGCACCTCCCTGTGAGCGACCACCAGAACCGGCCGCTCGACCCCTTCGGCGTCCCGCGCCGTACCCGCGCCGACCCACTGATCCCCGTACGCCCACGCCCGTATCTTCACGGCCCGGTCCTCGAAGGGAACGAGGAGAGCCGCGCCCCTGGAATCATCGACGGTCGGATCGGTGAAACCGTCGAGGACGAGGGTGCGCGGAACGCCGTACCTGTCGGCGAGCAGGTCGGTCAGAGCCTGCGGGTCCAGGCCGGTGGGCAGGTACACGTAGCCGTTCCCCGGGCCGAGCCGGTCCAGCAGGTCGTTGACGGTCGCTTGCGTGAGCTCCATGGCGGACAGTGAAGCGCACCGCACTGACAACGGATGTGTTCGGAGGCGGCTGACGTCAAAGCCGAGCGCCTGGTCACGGCGATGTCCCCGTAGTCCCCGTACCCCGACGGCTGCGGCGCGGAAAATGCCACCGCCTCCCGAGGCGCCGGCACCGGTGGGCGTGGCGCCGACCGTGCTGATCGTCTGGGAGTGGCCGCCGTCGTCCACACAGCCCAGGACCCGGTGCCCATGGCGCGGGGGCGAACATGGCTCAGAGCTTTCGGTCGATCTTCTTTTCCCGCATCAGCTGCCCCAGATCTGTGTCCGACAGTGGGTGCAGCGTGTTCAGGAAACGGCGGAGCCCAGGTTCGTCGAGTGTCTGGCTGGTGACCTCGATCTCCGCGTTCCGGTGGCGGCGGGCAAGCGTGACCTCGCGGGCTCCGCCACGGAAGTCGCGGACCGTCACCATCTCACCGTGCGCGTCGACCGTGCAGGTCACGCCCTTGTCCGGGGGCTCGGGGCATCGGGGCGTCCATGTGGACGTCGAGCGCACCACGAGGCCGACGTACCCCACCTCGTAACCCTCCCGGACGGGACGGTAGTCGACGACGAAGGAGGCCGGGCCGACCTCGGCACGGGAGACCTGCATGCCCGGCGGCGCGTCGCCCAGATACAGCAGCTCCGGCTTCTCCCGGTACCGCGCGACCTCCGCCTCGTGCTGACGCTGCTTCGCCTGCGCCGGACCGACGAAGCCGCCGTAGGCCACCCCTCCCGCCAGCACGGCCAGCGCCCCCAGCCGCACCCACCGGCTCGGCACGAAGAACGCCGCCACCACGGCGTACGGCGCCCCCGTCAGCGCGATCCGGGTGCTGGCGCTCCCCAGGTCGACGTCCGCACCGTAGGCGGCCAGACCGGCCACGACGCCGAGCGTGCCGAGGACGAAGACCAGTACCGCCCAGCCCAACCGCCGCGGTGCGGAGCCGCACAGCGGCACCACGGTCCTCACCGGCAGGCCCGCCACAGCCAGCAGGCCCACCATCAGCGGCACACCCAACGCGAAGACCGGCACCGTCGCGCCGACACCACCACCCCAGGCCGATACCTCCAGGCCGAAGCCGACAGTCGGCACCACGGCCGCCGTCACTGCCCAGACCAGGAAGAGATGCAGGGCCGTAAGCGTCCCTCTGCCACCATTCATATCGCGGAGCCTGGCAGCCGACGGTCCGGCGCACATGAGTATGCGTACTCAGCACACAACCCCGTCGGCCGGCCGGGCGGCGGGCGGCTTTTGCCGTACGAACCCGCCGCGCAGGATGGTCGCTCCCTCCTCGCCGAGCGGCTGGACGAGGGAGTGGAGCTGCTGCGGCCACCGTGCAGCAGCCTGGCCCGCCGGTGTGGATCGGTGGCCGGGGCGACGCGGCCCGGCCACCGGTGATGCGTACGACGGCTCTATGGGGCCATCTCGTACGCGCCGGACAGCGCCTCGACGCGCTGCCAGACCCGCTGCGTGCGTGCTTCGTCGACGACCGGCCGCCGGACCGAACCCAGAGCCCATTCCTGCTGCTGTTCGGTCGCCGAGTCCTTGCCGTGCAGTTCGACGGCGTGCGCGGAGAAGTCCCGCACGAGGACGGCGAAGAGTTCGTCGAGCACGTCCTCGTCGAGTCCGGTCAGGGCGACCTGCTCCAGGACGAGCTGCCCGTGCACGACGAGGGCGAAGAGCTGACCGACCGCGAGGACGAGGTCGAGGTCGCGGCTCTGCTCCGCGTCGGGGGCCGCCGTCGCCACGAATGCGCAGAGTGCGTCGGCCTGTTCGCGGAAGCGGGTCACGTTGGGCAGGTGGGCGTACGCGTCGAAGGCGGGTCGCCAGTCGTGGAAGCGCACCGAGCCGAGGCCGCGGGCCGGTCCCTGGCGGAACAGGAAATCGTCGTCGGCCGCGTCGAGGCGGGTCGGCACACCGGGATACTCGACCGGGTCGAGGAGGTGGCTGCGCATGAACTTCAGGATGAGCGCCAGGTTGACGTGGACCGTGCCTTCGAGCTTCGGCAGGCCGCGGATCTCCACGGCCGCCTGGCCGAAGTAGTTGTCCTTCTCGAAGCCCTTGGCCGCTATGACGTCCCACATGAGGTCGATGACCTTCTCGCCCTCCGTGGTCACCTTCATCTTCGTCATCGGGTTGAAGAGCAGGTAACGGCGGTCGTCCGGGCCGGCCGAGCGGAAGTAGTCGACAGCACGGTCGCTGAACAACTTCATGCCGACGAGCCTGACGTACGCGTCGGTCAGCTCGCGCCGCACGTGCGGGAAGCTGGTGACGGGACGGCCGTACAGGATGCGGTTGTGGGCATGGGTGACGGCCTCGTACATGGCGTGCTCGCAGATGCCGATGGAGGCGGTGCACAGGTTGAACTTGCCGACGTTGACGGTGTTGAGGGCGGCGTCGAAGGCGGCGCGGCCGGTGTGCAGGACGTCCTCGGCCGCGACGGGATAGTCCTCCAGCCGGAACTCACTGACGAACTTCGAGGAGTCGACGACGTTCTTGACCAGGTGATAGGCCGGGTGACGGCTGTCGGCGGCGAAGAACACATAGCCGTCGGGGCCCTCGACGTCGGTACGACGGCCGAAGACCGAGACGAGTCCGGCGGCGTTGCCGTTGCCGATGTAGTACTTGGAGCCGGTGGCCCGGAAGCCGCCGTTGCCGTCGGGCTCGAGCAGCATGTCGGTGGAGTAGATGTCGGCGCCGTGGGCCTTCTCGGACAGGCCGAATGCGAACACCTCTCCCTGGGTGAGGAGTTCAGCGGCGCGGGCGCGGGCGGCGGCGTTGTCGCTCTGCCAGACGGGACCCAGGCCGAGGATCGTGACCTGCCAGGCGTACCAGTAGTCCAGGCCGTAGAAGCCGAGGATCTCGTTCAGCGCGGCGATCCGGGCGGTGTCCCACCGCTTGTCCGGTTCCCCCTCCCCCGCGGCGGACGACGGCGTCAGGAAGGTGGCGAACAGGTTCTCCTTCGCCGCGAAGGCGAGGAAGTCGCCGAGCCACGCGCGGGTCCGGTAGTCCTCGATCAGCCGTCCCTTACCGCGCTCCTCGAACCAGTCGATGGTGGCACGCAGCAAGCGGCGCGTCTCCGGGTCGAAGTGCGCGGGGTCGTAGGTGCGCGGGTTGAACAGCAGCTGGTCAGCCATGCGATGACGCCTTTCGGCTGGTGGACGGGTGAGAAAGGGGAGGTCCGACGGCTGGACCGGCCGGATCGCGAGGACCGGCGGAGGGTGCGGCGGTGATCAGCGGGCCGGACCGAAACGGGCCAGCGTGGCAAGCACATCGTCCAGCCAGTCGATCATCATCCGCTCGTACGCGATGCCGCCGCGCAGTACGGCGTGCTGGAGCTCCCGCTCCGCGTCGAGCGGCGCCTGCGCACCGGCCGCGTCCGCCTCGGGCCCTGTGAAGTCCCGCGCCTCTCCGGCGAGATAGTGCGCCAGCCGGTCGCGGTGCGCCTGCCGGTGCCGCTCCACCTCGCGGATCAGGGCGGCCGGGTCGTCGAAGGCGGCGCCCCGGATCTTCACGGCCAGGTCGTGGCGGACGCTCTCCGGCTCGATCGGATCGTGCAACCAGGAGGACAGCGCGGCGCGGCCGAGGTCGGCGACGGAGTACTCCTTCTTGTCCGGCCGGCCCTGCTGCGGGACGTCCCGGACGTCGACCCAGCCGTCGTTCTCCATGCGCTTGAGCACGCGATAGATCTGTTGGTGGGTCGCGGTCCAGAAGTAGCCGATGGACCGCTCGAAGCGGCGAGCCAGCTCGTAGCCGGATCCCGGCTTCTCCAAGAGCGACACCAAAATCGCGTGTTCCAGCGCCATGCCCCCGATCCTGCTATGCAACTCGTTGCATAGCAAGCCTCACCCCGTCCGATGCGACGCGACTCACCCCGCCGACGGCCCCCGTCCCGGCGGACAGGTCCCGGCCGCGCCGGCGGAATGGAGTCGTCGGCGAGGAGGGCATCAACGATCTTTATCGCCGCCTTGACGATCGATGCGGGCATTCGATCGACGCCTCAGTCCCACTCCCATGTGATGCCGAGGACGCCCGGTCGTATCTGCTGCTCCAAGAGGTGGACCGAGCCGTAGGCGTTCAGTGTCAGATCGGCGACCGCCTCGCGAGGGGCGGTCGCCGAGGGACGGGCGAAGCGGCGGCAGTGGACGGGCAGGGCAGTACGGTCGAAGCCGACCTCGAGGACATACTGGCCGCCGCCGTAGGTGAAGCCGCGCACATACTCATGGCTGGGCGCACCGGTGCCGTCCTCGAAGCGGTACCCCATGACGGCGGTCTCCCCGGCTCTCAACCGCCCGTCGAAGAGCAGCTCGACGACGACCACTCCCGACGCGCCGTGACGCCGGATCCGCCCGACCCGGCAGTTGCCGAGACCGCGTACCCGTACCCGTTCCGTGTCGCAGCCCGGGTCGCCGTGATGGATGGCCAGATAGCGGTCGACACCGTCGCGGTGGGCCCGTACGACGTGTTGCGAGTCGCGGGCGACGAGCTCTCGATGGGCACCGATGTGAACGTGCTCGTAGTGGATCACGGTGTGCAGGCCGCCGTCCGCCGGCGCCGCCAAACTGGCCAGCAGCGATTCGACCGCGGCGGCGGGTTCGAGGAGGGTGCGGTACGTGCGGGCCGGGGGATGGTCGCCGGCGGCACGTGGGCCTATCAGGCGGGTGAGGGCGTGCGGCGGGAGCTCCAGAACCTCTTCAAGTGCGGTGACGGCACGAAGCGACTCGGGCCGCTCGGGCCGCCGCACACCGCGCTGCCAGTAGCTGAGGCTGGTCACACCGACCCGTATACCGCGCTGGGCGAGCCGGTGCTGCACGCGATGCAGAGCCAGCCCGCGTGCGGCGAGCGCGGCCCGGAGCGCGGCAGAGAACGGGCCGGTGCGCAGTGCTTCGGCGAGTTCGGCCTCGGGGGTGGGGCGGGAGGGGCCGAGGGGTGGGTCACCGGGGCGCGGAGTGGCGCGGCGATCGGTATTGCGTGCTGCCATGGGACCCTCCCCTCTCCACGCCCTCTGATGGTTTATCTGTGAACGTTCACTTCCCCGTCCTGGCACGGGGCGTTTCTTGCCCCGCCATCTGCTGGTAGCTGCTGGGGCGTTCACAACCGTACGGGCGGAGTTCACTTCGCCGCCAGCCCTGTGGATAACGTCATTGACCGGGACCCAACAAGAGATCGATGCTGCTGTCGCAGCGTCCGGACGCGCTCCTCCACCCCCACCCTGACTGGGAGGAACGCCATGTCCACTACCACCCGGGGCCGTAGACGCCTGGCGTCAGCGGTCCTCTTGACCGTCGCCGTGCTCGCAGCAACGGCCCCCGCCCAGGCCGCTCCCCACACCTCGGCTCCGCACACCTCCACTCACACCGCCGTTCCCGCCGCCAAGCGCCTCGACATCACCATGCAGGCGCAGCAGAACAGCAACTGGTGCTGGGCGGCGAGCGGCAACACCATCGCGTCGTGGTTCGGGCGTGCCTACACCCAGAACCAGTTCTGCGACGCCGCTTTCAGTCGGCCCCAGGGCAGCGCCTGCGGCAACTGGCAGGCGGCACTGGACGACGTGCAGAACGCCCTCGACTGGATGGGCATCAACCCCGGTACTTATGTGAGGGGTTATCTGCGCTACAGCACCGTGCAGAACGAGATCAGCGCCAACCGTCCCATCGAGACGCGCATCGAGTGGAGCTCCGGGGGCGGGCACATGCATGTGCTGTACGGCTACGACACCTCGGGCACCCAGGTCTACTGGGGCGACCCGTGGCCCTCCAACTACCGCTACAACTGGGGGAATTACGACTACTACGTGAGCAACAACTCGTTCACGTGGACCCACTCGCTCTACGGGATCGGAGCGTGACACCATGACACCGATCCGCACGTCACCGAAGCCCCGCACATCGAACCGGCAGGCGCCCGGCGGCCACAAGCCCGTCCGCAAGAGCGTGGCGGTCGTGGTGCTCACCGCCACGGGGATCCTCGCCGCACTCTCCCCCACCACCGCCCACGCAGCGGCCACCGGCGGCTTCCCCGCGCCCTACACCGCCGCCGACACCGCTCAGGCACGCGAGGCGGCGTCGGCCCCGGCGTCCCTGCTCACCCTTTCGCGCTTCTTCGCCCGCAATGGCGCGATCGCGCAGAGCGCGGCCCGGCCACACCTGGTGGGGCCGTCGGTAACCGTCTACTCCCTCGCCCCGGGGTTCGTCGCCGGACACCCGGGTGCCCCTGTCGCCGACCCGCAGTTCGTCGCGAGCAAGGCGGTCTCCGCGGACGGCCAGGTCGCCTCAGTGTGGACCGTACGGACGGCGAAGGGGTGGAAGGTCGTCAACATCGCGACCGGCGGTGACGAGACCGACTACGTCAGCAAGGGGCACGGCCTCGGAACCGTCTTCCGGGAACCGCAGATCGACGCCTGGTACGTGGTACGCGACGGCCGTGTGCTGCCGCTCGACCCCGACGCCCGGCGGGCCGTGGGCAAGGACGGTGTGCCCCTGGCCGGCTACCAGCGCCTCGTACACAGGAAATACGGCGACAAGCTCCCGGGGTCCGGCTACGACCGGGCGGGCGAGGGCGGCGGTTACGGCGGTACGGCCGCGCCCCCGCGCACGTCCGCCGCATCCGCGGCCAGCACCGGGGCAACCGTCGCCGTGGGCGCCGCCGCCGCGGCCGTCGCCGCCTTGCTCGGCGTCTGCTTCGGCGTCCTCCGCAGGCGGCGCTCGCACCGCGTCAGCTGAGCCGCCTCCCCGGCACCGCCCCCGTGCCCAGGTCCACCCGGTCGGGTGCACGGGGGCTGTCCGCCCGGCCCGAGCGGGAATGCCGGCCCTCACCAGGAGGGTGAATCCATGGCCGCCGCCCCCTCCCGCCACCGCCCTCCAGGCGCGCGGTCCGCACTCCCGGCTGCGGGTAGCGTCGGTGCCCATGGACGTAGAACTGGTGGAAGGTGACCCGGAGTTCGGGCGGCTGATCGCCGAGGTCGAGGAAACCGGCGAACGTGTCCGGCTCACCGCGGACGGCGAGCCGGCGCGAGTGCTGCTGGCGGCGGCGGAGCTGGCAGCACTGGAGTACTGGGCCGCACGGCACAACAAGGGCACGCGGCCGCAGGACGAGCCGGCGGACGAGTACCCGCCGGGGCCGACGGCGTACGGGGCCTACCTCGGTTACAGCCATCCGCACGGCGGGATGACGCTCACCCGAGGCCGGGTGGTCGTGGCCGAGCTGCGCGACGCCGACACGGTGGCGTGGCTGGACGAACAGGCGATGTACGGGCGTCAGGGCTACATGGGGCCGAAGCAGTCGGCGGCCTTCGCCGAGTTCCTCGCACGTCAGAAGCCGGTCGGCGACGAGCACTGAACAGCGAACCGATCCGGCTCGCGGTCTGTTGCGCCAGGACCGCCGCCTCCGAGGGGGCGGCGGTCCTGATGCTCTTTCACCGTCGAGGGCCGGCTGTGTGTGCCGTGCTCCGTGAGGTCAGTTCCAGATGCTGGTGATGTCGGAGGCGTTGGCCGCGGCCCCGGCGTGGGTCGTCAGCCCGGCCAGGTCCTCAAGGGTGCGTAGCGTGTCGTAGTGGTTGTAGCGCGTCGAGGTGGAGCTGCCCGGTGCCACGTGCGCACCGTAGAACACGGTGGCGATGTGGTTGCTGTGCGAGCTGTCGTCCTCGTCGAAGGTGACGGCCAGGATGCTGTTGTGTGTCTGGGCCCAGGTGGCGTAGGCACTCAGGTTGTTCTTCAGCCACGTGTCGCCCGTCGTGATGGAGCAGTCGTGCATGTCGTTGCACAGGTTCGGGACGACGAAGGACACCTTCGGCAGGGTCGTGTAGTCCGTCGGGAACTGTGTGAAGGTGTGTGCCGTGTTCAGCGGAACGTTGCTGAAGGCGAACCACGGGTTGTGCTTCCGGGCGTACTTGGTGGCGGAGTTGGTGCACACCGTGGAGCCCTCCGAGGGCAGGCCCTCGTTGTAGCTGCCCCAGGTCTTGCCGGCGGCGATGAGCTCGGAGCCGAGGTTCGCTGCGCTGCTGAACTGCGGGGTGTAGCAGTTGTCGTTGGTGATGCCCTGGTTGTTGCCGGAGAAGAGGTCCAGGTAGTTGGGCTGGCTCGGGTGGGTGATGGCGAACGAGTTGGTGAGGTTGCCGCCACCGGCCTTCAGCGTGTTGTTGAGGTACGGGGCGCTGGTGCTGCCGATGACCTGCTCGTAGGAGTGGTTCTCGAACACCACCACGACCACGTGGTCGGGAGCGGGGAGTGCGGCGGCCTGCGCAGCCGGGGCGGCGACCCACACACCGACCAGGGCGGCGGGGAGGGCGGTGACGAGGGAGAGCGCCCGGCGCGAGCGCTTGATCCGGGACAGCAAGGACATGGTGGACCTCCTGTGAGAGCGGAGAGCGGCGAGGTTGTCCACTGATCAGGTCCTTTCTGATCAGGCGGTAGGAGAGTAGAGCGGCGCGGTGAGGGCCTTCAGGAGCCTGGCAATGAAGACCCGTCAAACAGCCGCTGGCTGCCGGTGTTCCAGCCATTTCCTCTGTTCACCTTCTGGAGGGTTGCCTCGGGCGTCCGGGCCCAGCACCGCAGCTGCGAGCTGTCGGGATTCCGTCGTCCGATCCGTCTCAGTAGACGGTGACGGACACACCACACAAGCCGCGTGCGTCCGCGGCTGCCTGCCGCCACATCCGCAGCGGTCCGTCCAGGACGCTCTCCTCGTCGTCGTGGTAGGCCAGCCAGTCCTGGTTCTCGGCCTCCGCGCGCTCCTTCGGGGTGAAGCCCAGTGCCCGCTCGACAGCAGGCAGCGTCTCGCGCACCTCGGAGGAGGTGAGCAGGAAGTTGCCGCACCAGCCGGGGAGGAGGAGGGCGCGGTCGGGGCCTATGGCGTGAAAGAAGGATCTCAGCGCGAACTCTTTGCTGTGGACCGAGATGAAGATGTCCTCCGCGCCGGTGACCAGGTCCCACACGTCCGTGAGCAATGAGAAGTCGTCGTGGGGCGACAGGCCGTCGTACATCTTCTGCACGTGCTCGCCGGAAGCGGTCAGTTCGAGGAAGGAGTTCAGCGAGTCCGCCTCCCTTTGGCAGGACCGGCCGAACGGCTCCCACCACGTCCGGTAGTCCGGCAGCGGCTCCCGGCACCAACGGTCCCAGCGTTCTCGTGCGAACGGATCGTCCCGCTCCGCGGCGATCAACGGGAGCAGCCGCGGAGCGAGAGTGCCGATGAAGTCGTCGTTGTGGGCGCTGATGGACCAGGCCGAGGTGATACCCATGTGAGGACCGTACGAGGCGCCACTGACAAAGGAGTGCCGGCCACGCCGACTTGGATGCGGGTGCGGGTCACAGACCCAAGGCATCACTTGGGTGCGGCTAGACATACACAGGATTGACCGGTCTCTCGCCATCCGCGATGATCAGCGCAAGGCCCAGGCGGCAACCCGTCCGGCTCATTCGCGGGGTCCGGAGCCCGGGCGAAGACACGGAGGGGTGCCGACCCGAGCGATGGAAGGATCCGTCTCGTGCCTGTCTCCCCCGCCGCTTCCGCTCGGGCCATCAAGCTCCTGCGCGAGCTGGGTGCCGAAGAGGTCGCTCATCCAGGAGGTACTCTCCTCGCGCATCTCCAGCGCGTCCGAGAACAACTCGCCGACTGGGGCGCGCGCCCTGCCCTTCAGCTTGCGGGCCTGTGCCACGCGTTCTACGGCACCGACGGTTTCCCCACCGCGTTGCTGTCCCTGGACGGCCGTGCCGAACTTGCGGCGGTGATCGGTGCCGAGTCCGAAGCCATCGTGTACCTCTACGCGTCATGTGACCGAAAGGCCACCTATCCGACGCTCGCGGATGCCAACGTCCCGTTCCACGACCGCTTCACCGGCCATACCCGAGTCCCGGAACCGCAGCTGTGCCGTGACTTCGCCGAGCTGTCGGCCGCCAACGAGCTCGACCTCGCCCGCATCGACCCGTCGTTCCGCAAGAAGTGGGGGGCTGAACTACTCGCCTTGTTCACCCGCTTCCGCCCCCTGCTGAGCGAACCGGCCTGGTCGGCATGCCAGGCCGTGCTCGCTTCGGATCCACCTCCGCAGGGCTGAGTCCTCCGGTTCGCAGTCACGCCCGCTCGCCTCCGTGAGCGTGCGCGCACGGCGCTACCGTCGCTGCCGCTCGATCGCGTCGGCGGCCGCCAGCGCGAACCCCGCCACGTTGCGCGGACAGCGCCATCGGGAGCCCGGGTCGGGATCCCCGCCCTGTGTGTCCAGGTCCTCCCACGTGTAGTCGGAGCCCCCGGCAAGCAGCGACAACAGTGTCTCGAAGGACTCCAGGTGCGCGCTCAGGTCGTCGTCGCACGGATGACCCGCATGATGGCATGCGGCCTGCACGACGGCGGGGTCCGACGCGGCGCCCGACAGTGCTGCCACGACCCGCCGCGCCACTTCGGGGTCCGCGTCGTACATGGCATGGCCGTGTGTCCACGCAAGGCCCAGCGTGTAGAACGCCGTCACATCCGGATCACGCGGCCGGGCGGCCCGCGCTCCGTCGAGCCGCTCCACACACTCCAGCAGGGTCTCGTCGTGCTCCCCGAGGAAGTACCCCTGCCATATCGACTCCCAGTCGTTGATCAGCTCGTCCGCATCAGCAATCATGATCACTGAAGACGTCCGTCCGGAGGGCCCGGTTCCCGGCCAGGCGCCCACTGAGATCGGGTTCTCGACGCTGTTGTACGACGACGAGGTTGGTCCGCGGGAAGGGCGCGACGTGGGTCGCGAATGCGGGGAGGCTGTTGGAGTCGGGGGGTGTCTCACCGGCCCGGGGGCCGTCATGGCGCGGGATCCCGTGCGCCTCCTGCGAGGAAGGCCAGCGCCACGGCTGCGTGGCAGGCGATACCCGAGGCGATCACGTCTTCGTCCAGGTCCATGCGGGACGAGTGCAGTGACGGGGCCTCGTGCGGTTCCCGGCCGGGCGGGCACACGCCGAGGAAGGCCAGGGCGCCGGGGACGGCCCGGAGGACGTAGGAGAAGTCCTCCGCCGTCATCTGCGTGGCCGCCAGGACGTCCGCCCTTCCTGCCCCGAGCACGACCTCGGCCGTACGCAGGACGAAGTCGGTGAACCGGGGGTCGTTGACGGTGACCGGATAACCCGGCTCGACGGTCGCCTCGGCCTCCGCTCCGTGGGCCGCGGCCACGCCCTCGGCCACCCTGCTGATCATCTCGTGCAGCCTCTGCCGTGTCGGCTCGGACAGGGTGCGCAGCGTGCCGCCCAGCTCCGCCGTGTCCGGGATGATGCCCGCGGCCGTACCCGCGGTCAGGCGGGTCACGCTGAGGACGGCCTTGTCGTCGACGGACAGGCTGCGGGTGATCATCGTCTGGAGGGCCAGGACGATCTCGCACGCCACGGGGACCGGGTCGCACGTCGTGTACGGTGCGGAGGCGTGACCACCGCGGCCGCGGACGAGGATCCGGAACCGGTCGGAGGCCGCCAGCTGCGGACCGGGGCGCAACCGCAGCTCGCCCGCGGGCAGATTCGGGTGCACATGGAGGGCGAAGGCGGCGTCGGCTCTGCGTCCGGACGCCTCCAGCACACCCTCCTCCATCATGTGGCGGGCACCGTGGTTGCCCTCCTCACCGGGCTGGAACATGAAGACTACGCGTCCGGCGATGCGTTCGCGCCGCTCGGCGAGCAGCCGTGCCGCACCCACGAGCATCGCCGTGTGAGCGTCATGGCCGCACGCGTGCATCAGCCCGGGTGTCCGCGAGGCGAACGGCAGGCCGGTCTGCTCGGTGACCGGCAACGCGTCCATGTCGGCGCGCAACAGGATCGTCGGGCCGTCGGCCCGCCCGGTGAGGACCGCGGTGACGGAGGACAGCGTGCGGCCGGTGAGGATCTCCAGGCCGAGTCCGTCGAGCGCGCCCAGCACCAGGTGTTGGGTGGCCGGCAGGTCGAGTCCCAGCTCCGGACTTTCGTGCAGGGCGCGGCGCAGGGCGACCGCTCCGGGGGCCAGGCGGCGAGCATCGTCGAGAAGAGCCGGCTCGGCCGTGGCCACGGCGTCCTGCCCGGAGGGAACGGCGTCCGGCGCGCCCTGCGAAGCCCGAGACGGAGGCGTCATACAACCGTTCTCCTTCCCGGGCCCGGCCCATGGCGGCGCGCGGCCCGCAGCAGCGGCACACGAGGAGGCGGTGCTCCCTCACCGTAGAGACCGCGGGGCAGGGTTGAACAAACCCCGTCGGTCCCGGCCAACGGGATCAGGACGGCGCCCGTGCTGACAGGATGGCGGATTCCGTCTGCTGACCAGGTGCCGACGCGCTGACATCCTCGGCTGAGGACAGCCCGCGAACCCGGGTCAGGGTGAGGACCGATCCGTGGCGATGTCTGTGTCCGCGGGAGCAGCACCCCGGCGCCCGGCCAGCGAAGGCGGAGGCCGGCTGTCACGCAAGAGCCTTGCAGCACCCGCCTCCGCCGGCGGTGTCCGAGACCGCTCCGAGGCGGCAGAAGCAGGACGCCTCAACCGGCACGTCCGCCATCGCGACGGCGATCTTCAACTTCTGCGCCACGATCTGTGCCTCTCCCGCCTTGCCCAGCCGGACCAGGCACTCGTGCAGCCCGTGCAGGGCCCAGACGTTGTCAGGGTGCTGCAACGCGCGGGGAAGGGTGTCGTCGAGTCCCAGATCGGCCCGGTAGACCGCCTCGGCCTCCGCGACACGCCCCCGTTCCAGGAGCAGGGCGCCGTATGCGTGCCGGGTGGGCTGCATCCATCCCCACGGCTCGTCGTAGGGCAGGTTGTCATCCAGGTCGATCGACCGCTTGAGCGCGGCGAAGGCGGCGTCATGGTCGCCCTTGCGGTATGCGAGTTCACCGTCGAGCATCGCCGACGCGATCGCCAGGATGTCGGCGCAGGTGTTGTTGAACAGCATGCGTGTCTCCGGCACCCGGGCGACCGCCTCGCCCAGCAGCCGGCGTTCGGCGTCGGCTTCGGCGATATGGCCGGTGGCCGCGTACGCGACGCCTCGGGCGTAGTGCAGCATCGCCGTGCTCACGCTGTAGAGCTCCGGGTCGGCGGGCAGGGACGTCCGCAGGATGTCGTTCCAGCGGCCGAAGCGGATCAGTACATGGACCCGCATGGCGAGGAAGCCCTCCAGCCAGTCAGCCATGGGCGGACTCTGCACACGCAGCAATTCCTCGGGGATGGACGCCTCCAGCTGGGCAGCGGCCTGCAGAGCGGTCCGGAACTGGCCGAGGAACATCGCGCCGTAGATCTTGAAGTGGTAGTTGTGCGACCGGTACAGCGTGTAGAAGTTCATGGCTCCGGCCCGCGCGTGGAACTTCTCGTCGGCGACGATCGCGTCGTCGTTGTCGGACACCACTCGACGGTAGTCGCCGCAGAGCACCTCGATGTGTGACGGCATGTGCTGCAGATGGCCGGCGTCGGGCACCAGGCCGCGCAGCCGGTCGGCGACGGGCAGGGCAGCCTCGGGCGTCGGGGACATCTCCATCAGGTGGATGAACATGTGCAGGATGCCGAGGTGTTCCGCCCCGGCATCTGTCGCGATTGCCCGGTCCAGGACCGCCTTGGCCTCAAGCGTGCGGGCGCCTTCGGCCGGCGCGCCGGTCCGCAGGTTCCACAGCCGCCAGGGGGTGAGGTTCATCAGCGCGTCGGCGTACAGGGTGGTGATGTCGAGGTCGTCCCGGGCGATTTCGTGGACGGCGCGCATGCTGTCGGCGTACGGCGCGTTCCACACGGAACAGTCGTCGACGGCCTCCGCCTGCGGATATCGGCTACGCAATGCGCCGATCAGGGCTCGTTCGACGGGCGTGGCGCGGGCTTCCGCCTTCGCGTGGGCGAGTTCCACGGCGGCGTGGGTGCGTTCGACGGTGCGCGCGAGGTCCTGTTCGTCGAAGAACTCCCACGGCTTGTTGTAGTTGGGGCCGAGTGCGTAGGCGATGCCCCAGTACGCCATGGCACAGCCGGGGTCGGCCGCCGCGGCGGCTTCGAAGCAGGAGACGGCTTCCTCGTGGTTGAAGGCGTACGTCCAGACCAGTCCGCGGTCGAACCAGAGTTGTGCCTCGGGTGAGGAAGTCGTGACGGGGCGGCTGTACGTGCCGAGATCGTAGTAGTCCATGCATCGTCCCTCACCAGCCGACCGCCGAAGCGCCGGGAACCGATCGCGCTCATTACGCACAGCGTGCACGGAACAGCGTAGTGGGACGATTCATGACTTGGCCGGCAGTTCCGGGCGTCCCGTCGAATGACGTCGCCCGGAAAGGGTGCCCCGCATGTGTTCGTTCGTACGAGCGCGGGGCACCCTGTCGGCTCCGGTGGGAAGTCAGTTCCTCTCGGTCTCGAAGGTGCGCAGCAAGTCGGCGGCGACGCTCACTGCGATGGTCGCCGGTTCCTTGCCGGTGATGTCGGCCAGTCCGATCGGGGTCTTGATCCGATCGATGGTGGCCTCGTCGTGACCGCCCTCGGTGGAGAGGCGTTTGCGGAACCGTACCCACTTGGCCGCCGACCCGATCAGCCCGATGGAGCCGAGATGGGTCGTGCGCAGGGCGGCGTCGCACAGGGCGGCGTCCTCGGCGTGATCATGGGTCATGATCAGGATGTGGGTGCCGCGCGGCAAATCCTCCAGGACCTCCTCGGGCAGCAGCGGCGTGTGATGCACATGCACCTGCGCCACGGCGTCGGCCAGCACGTCGAGCCGTTCCTCGGTCAGGACGTCCGCGCGGGTGTCGATCAGATGGAGGTCGAGGTCCTGACGAGCCAGGATGCGCGCCAGTTCCAGGCCGACGTGCCCGACACCGAAGATCGCCACCGCCCGCACCACCGGCAGCGGTTCGAGCAGCACGGAGACCGTGCCACCGCAGCACTGCACGCCATGCTGGTTGGTCACTTTGTCGTTCAGGGCGAAATCGATCAGCTCGGGCTCCGGCTTGGACGCGGCGATCATCTCCCGGGCCCGATCGATCGCGACGGCCTCGACATTGCCGCCGCCGATCGAGCCCCATGTCTTGCTCTGCCCCACGACGAGTTTCGCACCGGCGTCGCGCGGGGCGTGGCCGCGCACGGTCGCGACGGTCACCAGCACGCCGGCCTCCCGGCGTGCTCGCAACCGTGCGACCGCGGCGACCCACGTCATGTCAGGCACCGCTCAACGCTTCTGCGTCAGTGCGGATCTCGCCGTTGACGTGGCCATTTCCGGCGCGGCCGTTGGCGGCGATCCCGTTGCGGGTGTGATCGACCCCGGAGGCGTCGCCCCGGCGAGCCGCCTGGATCGCCCAGTACACCGCTTCCGGTGTCGCGGGCGAGGCCAAGTCGACGCCGACCCCGCTCGGCCCGAACGCGGCGGCGGCCTGCCGCAGCGCTTCGCGCACCGAGAACGCCAGCATCAGCGGAGGCTCACCCACCGCCTTGGACCCGTACACCGCGCCCTCTTCGGTGGCGTTCTCCAGCAGCGTGACGTTGAACTCCTCGGGCATCTCCGAGAAGCTCGGCAGCTTGTAGGTGCTGGCGGCCTGGGTCAGCAGCCGGCCGCGGTTCGGTCCGTCGCCGGTGTCCCAGCGCAGGTCCTCGAGCGTCAGCCAGCCGGCGCCCTGCACGAAACCGCCCTCGACCTGACCGATGTCGATCATCGGGGAGAGGCTGTCGCCGACATCGTGCACGATGTCCACCCGTCGGATGCGGTAGGCGCCGGTGAAGCCGTCGACCTCCACCTCCGTCGCGGCGGCGCCATGGGCGAAGTACTTGAACGGCGAGCCCCTGAAGGTCTTCGCGTCCCAGTGCAGCCCCTCGGTCCGGTAGTAACCGGCCGCCGACAGCTGGACTCGCTGGAAGTACGCGGTGCGCACCAGGTCGTCCCAGGCCAGTTCCCTGTCGCTGCCGAGGGCCCGCGCGACGCCCTCGACGATGCGTACGTCCGAGGCGTTCGCACCCAGCTGGGTGGCGGCCACCTGGAGCAGCCGCTCGCGCAGCTGCTCGCAGGCGTTCTTCACCGCGCCGCCGTTGAGGTCCGCCCCGGAACTGGCAGCGGTGGCGGAGGTGTTGGGCACCTTGTCGGTGCGCGTCGGGGCCAGCCGCACCTTGTGCAGCGGGATGCCCAGCGTGGTCGCGGCCACCTGCAGCATCTTGGTGTGCAGGCCCTGACCCATCTCGGTGCCGCCGTGGTTGATCAGGACCGAGCCGTCCTTGTAGATCAGCACCAGCGCGCCGCCCTGGTTGAAGGCGGTGAGGTTGAACGAGATGCCGAACTTGATGCCGGTGATCGCGAGCGCCCGCTTGGTGTGCGGGTGCGCTGCGTTGAAGGCGGCGATCTCGCGCTTGCGGTCGGCGATGCCGGCGTCGGCCTGAACCTGCTGCCAGACGGTGGAGATCCGCTCGGGCTGCGTGACCGGCTGTCCGTACGGCGTCGTCTGGCCCTGGCCCGGCTGGTAGAAGTTGCGTTCCCGCAACTCCATGGGATCCAGGCCGAGCAGCGGGGCGCAGCGGCCCAGGATGTCCTCGATCACCAGCATGCCCTGCGGTCCGCCGAAGCCGCGGAAGGCGGTGTTGGAGACCGTGTTGGTCTTGGCGATGCGACCGGCGACGCGCGCGTTGGGGATCCAGTAGGTGTTGTCGATGTGGCACAGCGCGCGGGCCAGCACCGGCTCGGAGAGGTCCAGGCTCCAGCCTCCGTCCGCGGTCAGGGTGGCGTCCAGGGCCTGGATACGGCCGTCCGCGTCGAAGCCGATCTTCCACTGGGCGTGGAACCCGTGCCGCTTGCCGGACATGGTGAGGTCCTGCGTCCGGTTGAGCCGGAACCGTACCGGGCGGCCGGTCAGCTTGGCACCGAGCGCGGCGACGGCCGCGAAGCCGTGCGGCTGCATCTCCTTGCCGCCGAAGCCGCCGCCCATCCGCAGGCACTGCACGGTCACCTCGTGCGCGGGCACCCCGAGCACGTGCGAGACGATCTCCTGGGTCTCCGACGGGTGCTGGGTGCTGCTCTGGATGAACACCTGCCCGTTCTCGTCGACTTGGGCCAGCGCCGCGTGCGTTTCGAGATAGAAGTGCTCCTGGCCGGCGAACTGGAACTCGCCGGTGAACACGTGTGCGGAGTCGGCGAAGCCCGCGTCGACGTCGCCGGCCACCATCACGGGCTGGGCACCGTGATAACTGCCGGCCGCGATCGCGTCCTGCAACGTGATCAGGGAGGGCGCTTCATCGAGTTCCACCTCGACGGCCGCCGCACCGAGCCGGGCGGCCTCCAGCGTCTCGCCGAGCACCCAGGCGACCGCGTGGCCGTGGAACATGACCTCGTCGGGGAAGAGAGGCTCGTCGTGCTTCATGCCGGCGTCGTTGACGCCGGGTACGTCGGCACCGGTCAGGACGCGCACCACACCGGGCACGGCGAGCGCCGGCTCGGTGCGCAGCGCCGTGATCCTGCCGCGGGCCTTCATGACCTGGACCGGGTAGGCGTGCAGCACGTCCTTGGTCCGGTGGATCAGGTCGTCGGTGTAGAGCGCGGCGCCGGTGACGTGCAGGTTGGCGCTCTCGTGCGGCATCGAAACGCCGACGACCGGCTTTTCGGGGCGCTCGGACAGATGGCTCATGACGACACCGCCTCGGTGGTCTGTGCGTACAGCTTCAGCAGGCTCTGGCCGAGCATCGCGGCGCGGTAGTCGGCGCTGGCGCGGTGATCGCTCATCGGCGTGCCCTGGGACTGCAGCACCTGTGCCGCGGCCTCGACGGTCTCCGTCACCCACGGCTTGCCCTCCAGGGCCGCCTCGGTGGCGAGGGCGCGGATCGGGGTGGCGGCCACGCCGCCCAGGCCGATGCGCGCCTTGCGGACGATCCCGTCCTCGATGTCGAGGGCGAACGCGACCGCCACGCTGGAGATGTCGTCGAAGCGCCGCTTGGCGATCTTGTGGAAGGCCGTGACGGGCGACAGCGGGAGCGGGATGCGCACCGCGCGGATCAGTTCGCCGGGGCGGCGCACGCTTTGGCGGTAGCCGGTGAAGTAGTCGGCCAGCGGAACCACCCGCTCACCGTCGGCGTCGGCGAGCACCACCGAGGCCTCCAGCGCGAGCAGCACCGGCGGGCTGTCACCGATGGGGGAGCCGGTACCCAGGTTGCCGCCGAGGGTCGCGCTGTTGCGGATGAGCCGGGAGGCGAACTGCGGGAACAGCTGTGCCAGCAGCGGGACGGTGCCGTCGAGGCGGCGTTCGATCTCGGTGAGCGTCTGCGCCGCCCCGATCTCGATGTGGTCGGACTCGACGCGCAGCTCCCGCAGTTCGGGCAGGCGGTCGATGGCGACCACGCAATTGGCCCGGCGCGAACGGATGTTGACCTCCACGCCCCAGTCGGTGCTGCCGGCGACCACCACCGCGTCCGGCCGCTCGCGCAGCAGCCGCAGCGTGTCCGCGAGGGTGCCCGGCCGCAGGAACGCACTGTCGTCCTGGGCGTATTCGGTGGCGACCGGCTCGGGCGGGGACTGCTCGCGACGCTGCGCCAGCGGGTCGTCCTCGGTGGGCGCGCCGACAGCGAACGCGGCATCGCGGATGGGGCGGTAACCGGTGCAGCGGCACAGGTTTCCGCTCAGCGAGTGCAGGTCGAAACCGTTCGGACCGTGCTCGGCGTCGGCGCTGTCGGCCGAGTCGGCGTGCGCGCAGCGGTCGGGCCGGTAGTACTCGGCGGCCATGCTGCAGATGAATCCCGGCGTGCAGTAACCGCACTGGGAGCCGCCGCGGACCGCCATCTCCTCCTGCACCGGGTGCAGGGTGGGAGGCGTGCCGGGTTCACCGTCGGTGGCGAGGCCTTCGGAGGTGACGATCTCCTGACCGTCGAGCGCCGCAACCGGGACCAGGCAGGCGTTGACCGCCACCCAGTCGGTGGGCTTGTTCACCCCGGGACGGGCCACCAGGACCGAACAGGCGCCGCACTCACCCTCCGCGCAGCCCTCCTTGGTGCCGGTGAGGCCACGCTCGCGCAGGAAATCCAGAACCGTGGTGTGAGGAGCAGCGGGCGAAATCGGTGTTTCTTTCCCGTTGACCGTGATCCGCGCCGCTACCATGACGGGCCTTCGTTTCTGTGCGTGATCGGTCGATTCATCATGTTCGCCAATTTCAGGCAGCTTTCTGTGTTCAGACGCGCCAGGTGAGACAAGCAGGCGCAAAAACGGCACGCAACAGCGGCGTGCGAGAAGGTGGTGACGGAAAGCCCGAATGTGCCACGGACGGGCACACCAGAACGGCGTGCTCAGCAGCCGTGCGCGATCCGACCCGGAACCCAGACCGTGCACTGGGCGAGGCGACCGAGATCAGAGCAGGTGTACATCCGCTGGTCGCCTCCTTTCGGTAGTCATGGATCGGCTACCGCAAGCTAGTGGCTTGGGCCACAGAGGTCAAGAGTTCGATCCCGCGACGTACGCCGTCGGACCAGTCCGACTGTCATGTCACCCCCTGCGGGTGCCAGGAGCAGCTTCGGTGGCGCTGGGGCCCGCCGGCCGTGGTGAGCGGGTTTCTCGCGGGTGGAGCCGGGCCGGTGACCTCCACGGTGGCCGGACGCAGCAGATGCTCACCGAGCCGGTAACCGGGGCGGAGGACCGCCGAGCAGACCAGTCGATCCCTATCAGGGGACACGTGGTGCGCCAGGGCGTCATGACAGTCGGGGTCGAACGGATCGCCCACCTCACCGAACGACGTGACGCCCAACGAGCCGAGCTGCTCCTGCAGGCTGTCAGTGATGTCCTTCAGACCGGGCGTCAGCGGCTCGTGCGCCAACGCCCGGTCGACGGCGTCCAGCACGGGCAGCAGCGCCCGCACCACGTTGGCCACCGCTATCTCGCGTACGGCCAGGCGGTCCCGCCGGACCCGCTTGCGGTAGTTGTCGTACTCGGCCTTCACCCGCTGCAGGTCGGCGGTCCGCTCCTCCACCAGGCGCCGCAGCTGTTCCAGGTCGGTGCTCCGCGGACCGCTCCCGGTCATCGTCAGCCAGCCTCCGGCTTGTCGTCGTCCACGATCTCGGCGTCCACCACCTCGTCCTCGGACGACCCACCGCTCGTACCACCGCCCGCGGACGCGCCGGCCGGCTGCTCGGCCCGCGACTTCTCATACAGGGCGGTGCCGATCTTCTGCGCGGCCTGCGCGGTGCGGTCGACGGCCTGCCGGATCGCCGCCGTGTCCGCGTTCTCGTCCTTCAGCTTCTCCTTCAGCTCGGCCAGCGCCGTCTCCGTCTCGCTCTTGGCGTCGGCCGGGATGTTCTCGGTGTTGTCCTTCAGGAGCTTCTCGGTGGAGTAGACGAGCTGTTCGCCCTGGTTGCGGGTCTCGGCCGCCTCACGGCGCCGACGGTCCTCCTCGGCGTGCTGCTCGGCCTCGCGGACCATGCGGTCGATGTCGTCCCTGGGCAGCGCCGAGCCGCCGGTCACCGTCATCTTCTGTTCCCTGCCGGTGCCCAGGTCCTTGGCGGAGACGTGCATGATGCCGTTGGCGTCGATGTCGAAGGCCACCTCGATCTGCGGCACCCCGCGCGGCGCCGGAGCGATACCGGTCAGCTCGAACATGCCGAGCTTCTTGTTGTACGCCGCGATCTCCCGTTCGCCCTGGAAGACCTGGATCGTCACCGAGGGCTGGTTGTCCTCGGCCGTGGTGAAGATCTCCGAACGGCGGGTCGGGATCGTCGTGTTGCGCTCGATCAGCTTGGTCATGATGCCGCCCTTGGTCTCGATACCGAGGGACAGCGGGGTGACATCGAGGAGCAGGACGTCCTTGACCTCGCCCTTGAGGACACCGGCCTGCAGCGAGGCACCCACGGCCACGACCTCGTCCGGGTTGACGCCCTTGTGCGGATCCTTGCCGGTCAGCTCCTTCACCAGCTCGGTCACCGCCGGCATCCGGGTCGAGCCGCCCACCAGGACGACGTGGTCGATGTCGGACACCTTGATCCCGGCGTCCTTGATCGCGTTGTGGAACGGTGCCTTGCACCGCTCCAGCAGGTCGGCAGTGAGCTGCTGGAACTGGGCGCGGGTCAGTTTCTCGTCCAGGTGCAGCGGGCCCTCGGCCGAGGCGGTGATGTAGGGCAGGTTGATGGTGGTCTCGGTGGACGAGGACAGCTCGACCTTCGCCTTCTCCGCCGCCTCCCTCAGGCGCTGCACGGCCATCTTGTCCTTGGCCAGATCGACGCCGTAATGGTTCTTGAACTGCTTGACCAGGTGGTCGACGATCCGCTGGTCCCAGTCGTCACCGCCGAGGTGGGTGTCGCCGTTGGTGGCCTTGACCTCGATGACGCCCTCACCCATCTCCAGCAGCGACACGTCGAAGGTCCCGCCGCCCAGGTCGAAGACGAGGACCGTCTGGTCGTTCTCCTTGTCCAGCCCGTACGCCAGCGCGGCGGCCGTCGGCTCGTTGATGATCCGCAGCACGTTCAGCCCCGCGATCTCACCGGCCTCCTTGGTCGCCTGCCGCTGGGCGTCGTCGAAGTACGCGGGCACGGTGATCACCGCATCCGTGACGTCCTCGCCCAGGTACGCCTCCGCGTCCCGCTTCAGCTTCTGCAGCACGCGCGCGGAGATCTCCTGCGCGGTGTAGCGCTTGCCGTCGACGTCCCCGTGCTCGGGAAAACGCCAGGCATGGTCACCCATGTGCCGCTTGACCGAGCGCGCGGTGCGCTCCACGTTCGTCACGGCCTGCCGCTTGGCGACCTCGCCGACGAGGACCTCACCGTTCTTGGAGAACGCCACCACCGACGGCGTGGTCCGGGCGCCCTCGGTGTTGGTGATGACGGTGGGCTCGCCGCCCTCAAGGACCGAGACCACCGAGTTCGTCGTACCCAGGTCGATACCAACCGCACGTGCCATCTGTGCTCTCCCTCCTCACCCATGCCCTGCTTCGCGTCTCTGCTCCTCATCGGGATGTCCGCTCCCACCGGACGGGACCGGCGCGCAGCGGAGGCTCGGGGCGGGCGGTCCCGAGTACCACGAGGTACGTCCGCGCGCGTCCTGCCGGCCGCGCGAGGACAGGCCCGCGGTCGTGTGCCCGCCCGGCCATCCGCTGGTACGTCTGGTCGTAGGCCGCGCGCAGGACCGGATCGCGGAGCGTCTCGTACGCCGCCCGCACCTCACCGAACCGTTCGGCGGTGACCGCATCGACGCGGGTGTCCGGGCGTAGCTCCCGCACCCGGGCGCGGAAGGCGGAGGTGATCACCTCGACCGTCGCCGAGGGCTCCACCCCCAGCACCGCGTACAGGTCCGCTCCCTGGTCCCGCACCTGCATCCCGCCACCTCCTCACCTGCTGCGAGGTGCGCTTTCACCCTTACTTGCCTCTAGTCCTGAAATAAAACCTGAGCCACATCTTGTCAAGGTTTGCCCTGCGGAGGTATAGGGATGGTCAGTGACATTCCGGGCTCCAGGAGTCCGCAGGCGCTGAGCGGCAGGAGTGGAAACCATGGCTCTGTTCCTCGCCTCGCACTGGGAGAACGGCTGGGCCGTGATGGAGATCAAAGGGGCCCTGGACACCAGCACCGCCCGCGAGCTGTGTGACTTCGTGGCCACCGTCACCGCCAAGCACCGGCACCTGCTCAACCTGATCGTGGACCTGTCCGAGCTGACCTGGGCAGACGCCGGTGGCCTCAGTGGCCTGATGTCCGTGCGTGCATTGCTGGACGAGGACGAGGGTGAACTGCGCCTGGTCTGCCCCGAAGGGCGGGTGGAGCGGCTCCTGCACAGCAGCGGACTCGCCCAGGCCCTGCCCGTTCACCCCTCGCTCGACGCCGCCCTCGCAGCGCCCCGGACCACACTCGCCGACGACCCTCCTGATCGGCCTGTTCAGCCCGAACCGCGTGCGAGAGTGGTGCCGCCCATGGGGACTCCAGGAGCATCGCTGCGGCCGCCGGATCTCACCGCGCGATGAAGCGCCGTGGCCTCACTCGTGGACTGTGTGAGCTGCGGCATTGCCGACGGGAGCGGCGAGCCCGCACGATGAGGCGGACGACGGGCGTCAAGGAAAGCAGCTCCTCATGGGTGATCATGTGCATGTGCGACTCAGCCAGGGGCTGAGCGTGTCGGAAGAAGGGGAACTGGTCGAGTACTCGCGCTGCCCGTGCGGTGCCACCTTCACCAAGGTGTTCGACGCCGACGGCGGGGAGCCGGAGTACCCGAGCCGCTCCTGAACCGGCGTGCCCGGCGCGCTGCCCTGCCCTTGCCGCTCTGCGGACATGGACCCTCACCCGGATGGCCGAACCGTCGGTAGACCGTTTCCGTGCCATGACAGCGCGGGGCGGGCCGGGCTCCAGTACCGTCGCTGCCCACGGGCGAGCATGCTCCCGGCGGGTGATCTTGGCGCGGGATTCGCAGGATGATCCCGGCTGCTGAGCCGCAGGAGGACGGCCGGCTGTGCAGCCGTACGTTCTGCGCGGCTGAACGCCGCCCGATCCCCTAGGCAGGGAGCAGTCCCCCATGGCGATGACGCAGACCTTGATTCCCGCGCTCGAGGATGCCCACCACGCCCATGCCGCGGCGCGCGACCGACTGCGGGCGGATGCGGCTCTCGCGCCGCCCGGTCCCCATCGGCAGATGCTCGAGCGCCAGGCCGACGACATGCAGGACCGTGTGCACCGCATCGAACGCCATGTCAGCGGACTGCAGCCGCGCGGACTGCTGGGCGGCGTGACCGACATGGCGCGGTTCGCCGCCCGTACCACCTGGAGAGCGGCGACGCTCCCGCTGACCATCGGGCAGAAGACCGTGACCGGCGTGCTGCGCGGCCGAGGGCCGGCCGACGAGCGGCAGATGCTGAGGAACACCGAGGACGAGTACGCCGTAGCGGCCCGGGCCCTGGCCACGACGCGGGCCGGCGAAGTTCTCGCCGACCAGGCCGAGGACCGCGCCACCCTCGACCTGCTCCAGGAAATGCGCCGCCAGGACCAGGAGCTGCTGGCCCTGCTCGAGGACAGCCTCGCCCGGCAGGCCCGAACCGTGGCCGCCGCAAGCGACGGATTCCGCGTGGAACAGACGGCGAAGGGCGGCCTCGCCCATGCGGCCACCCGCCCGCTGCGGGCCGTCGTCAACCGGCTGAGCCGGGCGGAACGCCCCGAACAGCGCCTCGCCGTCGAAGACGAGCCGGTGGCTTACAGGCCCGAAGTGAGTGCCGCGGCCGAGCAGATCCAGGGAGCGGTCAGCAGCGAGGAAAGCCTGCCCATCGCCGGCTTCAGCCAGCTCAGCGTCGAGGAGATCGAGCGGCGCCTCCCCCTGCTGTCCGAGTCCGACCTGCACATTCTCGAGGGTTACGAGCGCACGCACGCGCACCGCAGGGGTGTCCTGGAGGCCATCGAGCGGCTGAGCTCCAGCCGGTCGTGATCTCTCCGACGCAGTAGCCGAAACGGCACTTTTCTTCGGGCGTCGAAGCCACGATGATGGGTGCTCGGTGGCCCGGTGCCACGGTTCGACCGCTCCTGTGCATCCTCCACGAGATGGCGAAGGAGATACCGATGAGCGCAGCCGGAGAGTCCCCCCTCGGAGGTACAAGCGAGTTGCTCACGACGACCGCACAGACCTCGCCTCTCAGCACGTGCGTTCCCGACTGCACCGTTACGCCTCTGGAAGACCTGGCCGTATACGACTGCCCCGTGCTCAGTCGACTGCTGCCGTCCCGGCACCTCTGCGGCCCGGAATTCAACTCCGCCATCTGAACGGGCCACGCCGGCATCCGCCCATGACGCCCGGGCCGAGAGCCTTTCGCCAGTTCGTTCTCAAGGTGCACAGCAGGTGCGACTTGGCGTGCGACCACTGCTACGTCTACCGGCACGCCGACCAGAGTTGGCGGCGGCGTCCTCCTGTCATGCCGGAGGACGTGGTGGCGGCAACGGTGTCACGGATCGCCGAGCACGCCCGCGCTCACCCCGAACTTCCCCGTGTGCACGTCGTTCTGCACGGCGGTGAGCCTTTGCTCGCGGGCCGAGAACGGCTGGCACGGATCGCCTCCGCATTGCGCGGGGCGCTGGACGGAGTGTGTGATCTCGACCTGCGCATGCAGACCAACGGACTCCGGCTGGACGGCGACTTCTGCGACGTACTGGCCCGGGAGGCGATCCACACCGGAATCTCCCTGGATGGGGACCGTGCTTCCCACGACCGGCATCGCAGACGTGCCAACGGAACGGGGTCGTACGACGCGGTGGTCCGCGCCGTACGGCTCATCGGGTCGCCTGCGTACCGCCGCATATTCGCGGGCCTGCTGTGCACGGTCGACGTCGAGAACGATCCAGTCGGCGTGTACCGGGCTCTGGTGGCGCTCGATCCGCCACGCGTGGACTTCCTCCTGCCCCATGCGACCTGGGATCACCCTCCCTCACGGCTGAGCGGGCATCCCCACGCGTACGCACGGTGGCTGACGACTGTGTATGACCTGTGGACCGCCGACGGCAAGCCGTTCAGCGTTCGCCTCTTCGATTCGATCGAGGCCGGGCGGGACGGAAGGCGATCTCTCACCGAGGCGCTCGGACTCGGCAGCCCCGACCTGGTCGTCGTCGAGACGGACGGCGAGATCGAGCAGGCCGACTGGCTCAAGACAGCAGGGCAGGACGCGCCACGGACCGGATTCCACGTACTGCGGCACTCGTTCGACGAGGCGGCGGGCCACCCCGGCTTCCTCGTCCAGCAGGCCGGCATCACCGGCCTGTCCCGGACGTGCCGGGAATGCCGGGTGGTACGGATCTGCGGCGGTGGGCTGTACGCCCACCGGTACCGCTCGGCCAACGGCTTCGACAACCCGTCGGTGTACTGCGGCGATCTCATCCGCTTGATCGACCACTGTCTTCAGAGCGCCCGCCCGCGGCCGGTCGGCCATGCGCACCGGCTCACGTCGCACGGCTTCGACTCGCTCGCGGCGGGGGCCGGCGACGCCGACGTGCTGCGTGAGCTCGTGAGAGCGGAGTCAAGTATCTGCAGGGTGCTCTTCGCCGCACTCTGTGCGCGGTATCGGGGGCCGGAAGCGGACGCCGTGACCCGCATGGACCGGCGATGGCCCGGTGCGACGACGCAGGTTCTCCGCCATCCGTACCTCCGCCATTGGTCGGCGCGCGCCCTCGAAGGACACCTGGTCCGTGACGCGGTCCGGCAGCGGCTCGTGGAGATCGCTGTGGCCGTCGCGCTGCGGACCGGTGCCGATCTCACAGTCGGACTGCCCGCGACCGCGCAGGCCGTCCATGTCCCGGGCCACGGCCGACTGGTCCTGCCGCCCCGTCCGGAGAACCGTGAGCTGATCGTCCGCGGCGGGGCCCTGATGCTGCGCGTCCGTGATCGCTCGCTGCCGATTCCGGTGACCGGGACCTCGCCTGGTCTGCCGGACTGGGAACCGGTGCGCAGCGTTGTCATGGACGGGTTCCGCATCCTCGTGGAGGACGGTGACCCGCATCGGGACGCTTTCATGGCCACTCCGGCGCCACGGCTGAACGAGGAGGAGTACGGCCGGTGGCAACGGCTGTTCGCCGAAGCCGCCGTCCATGTCCGTGACCGGCACGGCGACCGTGCCGCGGGCGTCCGCGCGCTGCTCACCGTCTGCACACCCATCAGCGGTCCGGGGGAACAGGGCGTTGTGGCCGCCGGCCCGGATGCCTTCGGTGCCTTGGGGCTGTCCCTGCCGGCCACCGCCGGCTCGCTGGCCGCGCTGCTCGTCGACGGAGTGCAGCAGATGAAGTTCAACGCCCTGTCGGACCTGTTCGACCTGGCCGCAACCCGCGAGGCGAAGGACGGGCTGCGGTCTGCATATCTGGGCCGAACACCGCTTGGGACGCTGCCTGCCGGAGACCTGACCGACCACGGGCGCCGGATGGCCGACAGGCTGTGGAGCTGACCGCCGATGTTCAGTGAGGCCTCGCTCAGTGCCGAACTGAGAAGTCTGGGGTGTGGTCGAAGGCCGACCCTCCTGGTGCACGCGTCGCTGCGGTCTGTGGGAACGGTGAGCGGCGGTGCCCTCACGGTCGTGCGCGCCTTCGCGACGTGCTCGGCAGCGACGGCACACTGGTCGTCCCCACCTTCACACCGGGCAACTCACTGACCTCCCGCACCTACCTCGCCAGAACCCGGGGCATGTCGAAGCGTCAACTCAGCGCACACCACGCCCGGATGACGCCATTCCACGCTGCGTCCACGCCGTCGGAGGGAATGGGAGCGATCGCCGAGCAGGTGCGTACCGCCGTGGGAGCAGCACGCAGCGACCACCCCCAGACGTCCTTTGCCGCGCTCGGCCCGGGCGCCAAGAGGACTGTCGCGCATCATGCACGGGACTGCCTGCTGGGTGAGCGATCCCCCCTGGGCCGCCTGTACGACGGCGATGCGGACATTCTGCTGCTGGGCGTGGGCTTCGAGGTCTGCACCGCCTTCCATCTGGCGGAATACCGTCTGCCCGCCCCTACGCGCCGGTACGACTGCAGGGTCATGGGGCGGAGTGGCCCACGCTGGACGAGCTTCGTGGACGTGGATCTCGACGACAGCGACTTCGGCGAACTGGGCCGGTGGCTGGAGACATCGACACACCACGGCCGTGACCCTGTCGCACGAGGCCGTGTCGGAGCCGCCGACAGCCGGCTGATCCCCCTGCGCTGGGCCGTCGACGGCGCCGTCGCATGGATGGCCGCCGGCCGCAACAGACCCCGCATCCCAACGGGGCAGGCCGACCGTGCCTGAAACCCAGGCTTCGTAAAACTCGCCGACGGCGCGGCCCACCAGTACCTGTACCGGGTTACGCTGCGATCCTCGACCCCGTCCTCCCGGGACGCGTCCGACGCCCAGGGTGACCAGGAGGCCCAGCCGTGACCGGCCCGCTCGCCCGCCCCGAGGGCGGCAAGATCGTCACGTTCTACAGCTACAAGGGTGGCGTCGGCCGCACCATGGCGCTCGCCAACACCGCCTGGATCATGGCCTCGCAGGGCAGGCGGGTCCTGGTGGTCGACTGGGATCTGGAGGCGCCGGGGCTGGACCGCTTCCTGTATCCGTTCCTGGAACCGAACGCACTGCGCGACCGCCCCGGAGTCCTGGACCTGCTCAACGACTACCTGCTGCGGGTCGACTCCCGGTGGGGCAGCGGACACCCCGACGCCACCGAGGAGGCCACCGCATGGATCAGCGGCCAGGCCGACATCAGCAGAGCCGTGTCCCCGTTGCAATGGGCCTTTCCGGCCGGCGGCCGACTCGACTTCATCTCGGGAGGCCGCCAGGACCGCAATTACTCCTCCGTCTTCTCCCAGTTCAACTGGGACCGCTTCTACGAGGACCAGTACGGCGGCCAGTTCCTGGACGCGCTGTGCGTCGGGTTCCGCAGAGGATACGACTACGTCCTCGTCGACAGCCGCTCCGGCCTGAGCGACATGTCCGACGTCTGCACCATCCACTTCCCCGACGTCCTGGTGAACTGCTTCACGCACAACGACCAGAGCATCGAGGGCGCGGCGGCCGTCGCCCGCCGGGTGGCGGACACCTACGGGAACCGCCGCATCCGGATCCTGCCGGTGCCCATGCGGGTGGAGGACTCCGATGCGGACCGGTTGGAGGCCGCGCGCGCCAAGGTCCGCCTCGCCTTCGACCAGTCGCTGGGCCGCACCTCGCACGTCGACCCGCGCCACTACTGGGGCAACATGGAGGTCCCGTACAAACCCACGTACGCCTACGAGGAGATCCTCGCAACCTTCCGTGACGAGCCGGGCGTCCCGGCCTCCCTGCTCGCGGCCTGTGAACGACTGACGGCGGTCATCACCGAGGGCGACGTGACCTCCATGGCCCCGATGACCGGGGCGCAGCGACGGCACTACCTGGAGGCCGTCGTCCGACGACGGTCGCCGCCTCCCACTCATGTGTTCCTGAGCCATGTGCCCGAGGACCGGATGTGAGCCGACTGGACCAGTTGGGTCCTCACCGACGCCGGCTTCACGGTGGACGACGCCCACTCCGAGGACGGCAGCGGCGCCGGTGTTCCACTGCGGGAAGACGTCGCCCGCAGGGTGCACGGCGCCGTTCGCACGGTCGCGGTGCTCTCCGCCGCCTGTCAGGGGTCCCCGCAGGCCAGGGCTGTGTGGGAGGCGGTGGCCGCCGCCGACCCGATGGGGTCGCGGCGTGTCCTGGTGCCGGTCCGGATCAGCGACTCACGGCCGGAACACCGGTGGATCGAGGCGGAGTTCGGTGACCTGGCGCAGCGCCGGTTCGCAGAACTGGCCCGGCACAGCGCCACGGTCGACGCGGTCCGGGACGCACTGCGCCGGGGGAAGTCGTACGACCGGTGGCTGCTGGTCTTCGACAACGCGACGTCCCCCGAGTCCATCGAGTGCCTGCTGGTCGACAGCCCGACCGGGCCTGTACTGATCACCTCCCGCAACGGAGGCCGGGCTCGGATCGGCCGGCAGGTCCAGGTGGATGCTCACCCCAACCGGTCGGCCGGTGGAGGCCCGGGAGACGTGCGAACAGGCTCACGCCGCGCTGCGGACCACGCTCGGTCCGGAACATCCGTTCGGCATGCACTGCCGGGTGAACCTGGCGAACACCGAGGCCTCGCTCGGCGAGACCGCCGAGGCCGAACGCAACTACCACCAGACCCACCGAGAGCTGGGCGACCATCTCGGCAGGGACCACCCCGCGGCTCTCGTTTGCCTGGGCACCCTCTCGGTCCGAGATGATCGGCGATGTGCGTCACGTCGTGCGCGGCATGAGCGACACGCCGGTCAGGCAGGTGTGTGGAACCGCCGTAACAGACCTGGAGGGCGATCTGTCACCCTCCGTCGAGCAGGCTCCGCACCTCTGCAACCTGTGGCGCACCAAGCTCGGTGTAGAGTTCCCGGGCCCTTTCAAGGTACGGCCACGCTGCCGCATCCTGCCCCCGGCTCAGCTCAAGTCTGCCCAGCTCCATGTTGGCGCGGGCTTCGCCGGAGCGGTCGCCGATCTCCTCGCAGGTCGCCCGCGCTTCCCCGAGCTTGCTGTCCGCCGTGCCGAAATCCCCCTCTGCGGCAGAGAGTGCGCCCAGTTCGGTCTTCGTCCACGCGCCGCCTCGGCGGTTTCGCATGCGCTCGTACATCCGGAGCGCCGTGTCACCATGACCGCGTGCTGTGCTCGGTTCACCCAGCACGCGGTGGAGGGAGCAGAGTTCGACCTCCGCGTCCGCGATGTTGCGCCGGCTGTCCAGCGCCTTGAACTCCCGCAGCGCACCCTGCAGCAGAGTGCGCGCCTCGTCGTACTGACCGAGGATCCTCTTCAGGATCCCGAGCTCGCGCCGGGCCCAGGCGCAGCCGTTCACGTCCTGCAATCTGGTGTTGATGTCCAGCGCCGCGTTGAACTGCTCCTCGGCGCTGTGGAATTCTCCGGTCAGCCGGTCGATGACGCCGAGTTCGATTCGGATCCATGCCTCGTTGCGATGGTTCGCTATCTCACGGTAGAGGGCCAGCGCTTCTGTGAGGTGTTCGCGCGCTCCTCCGTAGTCACCCGTCGCCCTCTTGATCAGTCCGAGAACCCCCAGCCCGTTGGCCCTGCCGCGCGTTTGGCCCGCCCTCTCGTGGAGGGCGACGGCGCTGCCCATCGTCACGCGTGCGGAGGGGTAGTCGGCCAAGTGGTAGCGGTTGGTGCCCACTTCGGCGGCGGCATGCGCCTCGTTGCGTCGGTCGCCCAGCCGGTTGAAGGCCTCTGTCGCCTTTTCGGCCTGCTCCAGAGCTTTGTCGTACTCCCCCGATACACGGTGCAGGGCCGCCAGCTGCGCCTGGCAGTGAGCCTTGCCGGCCTCGTCGGACACCGGTGTGATCTGCAGCGCCGCTTGGTTGAGTCCTATCGCCTGATGGATGTTCCGCTTCTTCACGCGCATGTAGTAGGCCAGTCCGGCCGTCAGTCGCCAACTCTCCGGCCAGGCGGTGTTGATGGCCAGGCGCGCCACCGACCGCAGGTCCTCGAAGTAGCGGTGCAGCCACTGCAGGGCCTGTTCCTCGTCCATGGTCACCTGGGGTTCCCCGAGGAAGAGCGGGGCGTGGATGCCGTCGTTGGCCCGTACCAGCCGCTCCGCCGCCCACCTGAACAGCCGCTCGCGGGCCTGCGCACTCGTTCCGTCCCGACGTGAGCCCTCGCGGTGTGCCAGCGATCGCACCAGGTCGTGCAGACCATATCCATGTGGATCGGGCCTGATGATCAGCCCGTGCTTGTGCAGCAGGGCGAGAGCGTCCGCCGCTTCCCGGAGGGGCACACCGGCCAGGGCTGCGGCGATCTCGTCGGTGACGTGCGGCCCCGGGTGGAGTGCCATCCGGCGGAAGACCAGGTGCCTTACCGGAGTTAGCGCTTCGATCGCCGCCAGCATGGGTTCGGTTCCTTCACCACTCAGGGGGACGGGCGGCTCGGTGTGCAGGGCGAGTGGCGTCTGCTCGGCGACGATACGGTCCGCGATGTGCCTGATGGTCAGGGGCAGGCGGTACAGGGCCACCACCGCGTCGATCACCGTGTCGTCGACCGTGCGGGAACCTCGGTGCAGGATGGCGGTGACGACCGACCTGGCACCTTCTTCGCTCAGGGCGTCGACCTCGATGTGGACGTCCGCGTCGAGGCCGGTCAGCATGGTCCGACTGGTGACGATGACCATCGCACGGGGGGAGGCAGGCAGAAGGGGCTCCACCTGTTCGGCTTGATTCACGTCGTCGAGGACCATGAGGAACGGTCTGTTGTTGACGGTGTTCAACCACTGACCGGTCATGCTGAGCGGATCGAAGCGCGTCGTTCCCGCCGCGGCGCCGACGGCGGCCAGCAGCGCGGCCAGGGCGTCCTCCGCGAGGAGGCGACCGGCCGACTCGGTGTTGCTGCGGTACCCGACGAACAGCTGACCACTCGGATAGCGCACGGCGAGACGGTGGGCCGCCTGTACGGCGAGCTCCGTCTTGCCGCTCCCCGGAGGGCCCGTGACGAGGCAGATCAGGGCCCGGGGCCGCGCTGCGGGTGGCCGGGCGTTCAGTATCCGGTCGAGCTCGCTCTCGCGGCCGGCGAATACCGCGGCCCCCGGAGGGAGTGTGCTCGGGCCACCGCTGGGCTGCTCGACCTGGGCGGAGTCGTCTGCGGGAGGACCGCTGCCCGGCACCAGTGCGGCGCCCACGGCCGCGAGGGAGACCAGGAGGAGCAGCGCGCCGAAGAGCCACCAGTTCCAGGTGGAGGTGATCAGGTTGGTCACCGCGCCTACGCCTGCCCCGAGGACGGGCCCGGACGCCAGTATCAGCACCTCACGTCGTCGCCTGGCGAGGCTTCTGCTCATTTACCCCCCACTGTGCCGAGCGAACAGGACATGCCCGTTCGAACCCGGTTTCACTCCTCCGGCCCCTGGCACACGGGGAAGGGCGCTGAAGACGGCCTGGGAGCGGGGTGCTCTCCTGGGTGGTGCGGGAGCGTGCCGTGACCACGGCCGACAGGCTGATGGCGGCCAGGGCAGAGATCGCGCCGCCGGGGATGAGGCTGAAGCGGGCGCCGAGGGTGTCGGAGACCAGGCCGACCAGAGGTGCGCCGATCGGGGTGCCGCCGAGCACGACGAGCAGATGGACGGAGACGATACGGCCGCGCATGCTCGGGTCGGCGTTCAGCTGGGTCATGGCGTTGGCGGTGGTCATCACGGTCACCAACCGGCGCACCAGGGGCGTCACCATCGACGGGCGCCCGCTCACCCTCACCCCGAAGGAATTCGATCTCCTGGCCCAACTGGCCGGCGATCCCGGTGCCGTGCATTCCCGCCAGCAGATCCTCGACACGGTGTGGGACCCCAACTACTTCGGCCCCACCCGCACACTCGACGTGCAAACGGAGGTCACCGGGTGCTGCTCCTGGCCTGGGCTCGCCGTTGCACGGCCGGCCCGTCGTTGCAGCCCCAGATCTCCGGGGAGTCCTGGTCGCCGGTCGGCCAGGTGCGTCACGTGAACCTCTGCGCCTTCTCATCAGCCGCTCAACGCCTGTACTTCCCCGTAGGTGGGTGTCCCGAGATCCGCCGGCCGGCCGTCGCGGATGGCGGTGGCGGTGTTCACGGCCGCCGCCAGGGCTCTGCGGTAGAGCAGCGAGCCGAGGCTGACCCGGCGTACGCCCAGCGCTGCCAGCTCGGCGAGGGTGGGTCCGGTCGGTGTGTAGAGGATGTTCAGCGGGACGGTGAGGGTCGCCGTGAGGGCGGCGATTCCGTCTCGGTCCGACAGCCCCGGCACGAACACGCCGTCCGCACCGGCCTGTTCGTAGCGGGCGAGGCGGAGGGCGGTCTCTTCCTCCTGGCGCCCGAGCCAGTGGGTGTCGGTGCGAGCGTTCACGAACAGCTCTGGCACAGCGGCCTTGACGGCGGCGATCTTCGCGGCCTGCATGTCCACGGGGGCAAGCGTGCCGTCCGGGCGGCCGTCTTCGAGGTTGATGCCCGCAGCTCCTGCGTCGTGCAGCCTTCGGGCCAGCTCGGCCACGTCGTCCGGGCTGTCGCTGAAGCCTCCTTCGGCGTCGACAGTGAACAGGAAGGAACCGCGTCCGAGTCGCCGGGCCAGGGCCAGGGTCGCGTCGGCGGTGGCGGCCGCCCCGTCCGGCAGTCCGGCGGCCGCGGCCACGCCGAGGCTGGTGGTACCGATCGCCTGGAAGCCCTGCGCCGCCAGGGCGGCGGCGGAGGCATAGTCCCAGGCATTGGGCACCAGCAGCGGGGCTGTCCGGTGGTGCAGGCGGGCGAAGTCGGTCAGCCGGCGCTGGAGCAGGCCCCCGGCCAGGGCGAGGGCGTGGGCCCGGCCGGGGCAGACCCGCGGCGGCGCGCCGAAGGTGAGGGGCACGGGGTGCGCACGCTGGGCGCTCACGAGATCCAGGAGCACCACATCGCCCGCGGCGATGTCACGGCCGGCGACCCGGGTGGCCCTGGCGGCAACGCGGCGCATGGTCCGTACCGGCGGAACCTCCCGAAGCACCCGGGCCGGCGGAACGTCACCGTCGGCCGCGGCCTGCACCAGCGCCGCCGTCGCCTCACATGCCTGCACCAGCAACCCGATGCGGTTGGCGACGGACTCCAGAGCGGGCTCGTCCGCGCCCTGTGGCGCCAGTCGCGCCACCAGCCAGCCCACCGCCTCGTCCGCGGCCGCGTCCGTACCCCCGAAGTAGGCCCTGGCCACCACGGTCACCGCCTCGGCCACTGCCCCGGCCTCCGGCATCCCCAGAGCTTCGGCGAGGGTACGCACCACCCGCACCCTGGTCTCCCCGGCGGGCGCTGTCGCCGCCGTCTGCCACAGAGAGGCGGGCTCCAGCCGGGCCAGTTCGTCCTCCACCAGAGCCCGTCGCCGCCGGTGCGGCTCCCCGGAACCGAACCGGGCCACGGTGGCACGCAGCCAGGCGACACTCGCCCCCACCGGACCGTCGTCCGCAGCCGGCAGCTCCGGCACGAGCGCCGGATCGGCAAGCGCCGCCCGCACGTCCTCGTACCGGCCGATCTCATGCATCGTGTGCGTCATGTCCCCGACGCTAGGGCCCCAGTGGTTCGGCACCGCCCGAACCGTGCTCGTGACATCCTGCCCCTGAGCCCGCTACCCAGGACGGCCCCCGCCCGGCAGCCCGGGCAACCGCAGGGCCACCCGTAAGAAGCTGCACCGGCCGTGCGAGGATCGGCGGGTGAATGACCTACGTTTCCGCCCGGCTTCCGGCGCCGACCTCTCCACCCTCGTACGGCTGCGCGACGATGCTGCCCGATGGATGAACTCCCGTGGTACGACCGGCCAGTGGCAGCCCGGGGAACTGGGCGAAGACCACTTCCGCCGGATCATGAAGGACGGCGAGGTCTGGGTCGCAGAAGCCGACGGCCGTACGGTCGGGGCCTGGGAACTGTGGTGGGAGGATCCGGACGCATGGGGCCCGCAGCCTCCGACGGCCGGCTATGTGCATCGCCTGATGGTGGACCGTGCCGCCGCCCTGCCGGGGACGGGACGGCTGCTTCTGCGAGCCGCCGAGCAGCGGGTGGCCGAGGTGGGCCGTACCCTGACCCGCCTCGACTGCCTGAAAGGCAACGATCGTCTGACCGCTTACTACCGTGACGCCGGCTACCAGGTCGTCGGCCACACAGAAGACAAGCCTCAGCCGGGCGGCGCCACCAAGTCGTTCACGCTCCTCGAAAAACCCGTGAGGTGAAACATCCGGGCAGCGGCGGCTCCTCGGCCGAGGAGGCCAGGATTCCCAGCCCCGTCTCAGAGTTTCTGGCTGTGCAGGGAGTCGAGGAGGGTGAGGTCGGCTTCGGTGAGTCGTAGGGCGCCGGCGGCGACGTTGGATGCCAGGTGGTCAGGGTTGCCGGTGCCGGGGATGGCCAGCACGTGCGGGCCGCGGTGCAGTGTCCAGGCGATCCGGACCTGCGCGGGACCGACTCCGTGAGCCTGGGCGACGGCCAGGATCTCCGGGTGATCGCCGTCGCCTGCCCCGGCTTGGCGTCCGGAAGCGGCAATCGCATAGAACGGCACGAACGCGACACCCTGCTCACCGCAGGAGTGGACGAACGCGTCCTGGTCGGGCCGCACTCCGAGGCCGTACATGTTCTGCACGCACACCACCGGGGCGATGGTCCGGGCCTCGGCGAGGTGTGCGGAAGTGACGTTGGAGAGTCCGAGGTGGCGGATCAGCCCGGCCTCGCGCAGCTCGGCCAGCGCGCCGAACCGTTCGGCGATCGAATCGGTCCCCACGATACGCAGGTTGACCACGTCCAGGTGGTCCCGGCCGAGTTGGCGCAGGTTCTCCTCGACCAGCCCGCGCAACTGCTCGGGCGTGGCATGGGGCAGCCAGGCACCGGACGGGTCACGCGGCTGCCCGACCTTGGTGGTGATCACGAGGTCTTCCGGATACGGCGCCAGGGCCCGGTTGATCAGCTCGTTCGCGGAGCGCAGCGCAGAGAAGTAGAACGCGGCGGTGTCGATGTGGTTCACCCCGAGCTCGACCGCGCGGCGCAGCACGCTGATCGCCTGGTCACGGTCGCGCGGAACGGCGTCGGCGACGAGAGCTTCGCCGGTCTGCGGCAGGCGCATGGCTCCGAAGCCGAGCCGGTTGACCGTCAGGTCTCCCAGCTTCCAGGTGCCCGATGCCGCGGCGGTGATCGTCTGTGAGTTCATGCCGGAATGATCTCGGCCCGCTAGGGTGGCCACCATCGATTCAGGTATGGCTGAATCCCGGGGGTTGTCGTGGCGGAGCTGGCGTTCTCGGCGAGCGATCTGGCGCAGATGCGGTTCGCCGTCTCACCGATGTGGGAGGTCGGAGCCAGCTTCCGGCTGCTGAGCTCCGGTGCCGCAGATCCCGTGCACCGACGCTGGCTGGAGCAGGTACGGCCACGGGTGGCGGCTTCCGGGCTGGGCAGAGGGTGGCTCGCCGAGTTGGTCCCGGCCTCGGGCTACGTCCCGGACTTCCTCAATCCGGCACCCCCCGGCCCGGCCCCCTCGCTGGCGGAGGAGCTGACCACGATCTTGGCCACGCCCGCCGACCGCGTCCGGCGGGACCTCGACCATCTCGGGCGCCATCGAGGCGGCATGGGCACCCGGCTGCGATCCCTGTATGCCGACCCGCAAGCCCGTCTGGTGCGGGTCGTGGAGGAGATCGAGACCTATTGGGAGCTGGCGCTCGCGCCGTACTGGGCGCGGCTGCGCACCGTGCTCGACGCCGACGTCCTCCACCGCGCCCGGCAGGCGGCCGAGCTGGGCGCCGGCCACCTCATCAACGACCTGCACCCGCTGGTGAGCTGGGACGACAACGTACTGCGCCTGGTCCGCCGCAAGCGGACCATGTCCCGGGACACCGCGGGCGCAGGTCTCCTGCTCATTCCCTCCGCCTTCAAGGGATCGGGCCTGTCCACGCGGGTGGCACCACCGGACCCACCGCAGCTCGCCTACCGGGCGCGCGGCGTCGGCACGCTGTGGGAACGCCGTCCGGCCACCGGGACCGCCGCGGTCTCCGCCGTCCTCGGCCGCACGCGGACCGTGCTGCTCACCGAACTGGAGACGCCGGCCACCACCACCGAACTGGCCCACCGCACCGGGATCTCCATGGCCGGGGTCTCTCAGAACCTGACGGCACTGCGCAAGGCAGGCTTCGTCAGCGCCCACCGAGCCGGCCGCTCGGTGCTGTATGCCCGCACCTCGGTCGCGGAATCCGTCCTCTCCGCCTGTCAATAGCCCTTCGGCGGAGCTCTCGACAGGCCTGTCAGGACAAGGGCGTGCCCGCGACAACCGAGGCTGGTGACCTGCTCGGTCTCGGGGCCGACGCCCCCGGCGGCGGTCCCACGTCCGGGGGCTCCGGATGGCGGCCCGGTGGATCACCGCGGACGATGGTGCTCGGACCCTCGGCGCGGCAGCAGATCTCCTGCGGCCGCGCTGCACACGTGCGGGGCACGACCGACGGGCTCAGGAGGTGATCGGGTGCGGACTCCGCCCAGACCTCAGTCCGGCTTGCGCCCGAGAGTGGTACGGCCCTCGCTGCGGAGCTGGCGGTCTCGGGTGTCTCTGGCAGTGATCGTGCTGGTCCTTCTCACGACGACGGTGCTGCAGGCTCGGTTCGGCCGGGAAAACTTCCTCCATGCTCTGACTTTCCCCGGCCGGGTCACCGGTGCCGTTCTTCTCGCGGTCTCGTTCACCACGCTGGTGGGCGCCGTCGCCGCCCTGGACCACTGGATCCAGCACTGTTTCCCCTACTCCGGCCTGGTCGCGCTGATCGGCACGTTCACGGCCCTGCTGACCAACGCCATGCTCTTGGCCGAGACGTGGAAGGACGGCGATTCCACGGTCTACAAGGTGCTGTTCGGCGCGCTCACGGCGGGTTCGACCTGGGCCGTCTTCGCCGTGTGGCGGACGTCGGTCATGGTCCCCGCGCCCAAGCGGGTGGCCGTCGCGGTGATCGTCCCCTCGCTCATCGCGGTCGCCAACTTCGGCTACCAGAGCCTCTATCAGCCGTACGAGCGGGAAACCAGGCCCATCATCACGTTGTCCGTGGGGAAGGCAGAGCTGAGCACGGACCGCAAGGCGTTCGCCGTACCGGTGAACATCACCCTCCAGAACCGCGGCGAGAGGAGCTTCTATGTGCTCGGCTCCGAATTCCATGTGATGGCCCAACAGGTGACGCTCAGCCCCACGGACCGGCTCCGCCAGCAGTGGCGAGCCGATGCCGACCAGTGGACCAAACCCTCGGAGGTGAACCCGCTCTCCCGCAGGGAGATCCACCAGCCCGGCGATTTGCTGGCGGCGCAACCGTGGATGCCCTATGGACAGTGGATCGAGTCGAGCGACAGCTTCGCCACGCAGCTGGTGGTACAACTGCCCCTCGACACGAAGTACGACCAGGTGACGTTCTATGCCACCGCGAGCCTCGCCCGCAAGGACCGGCTCGTGCTGGAGCCACCGCTCCAGTTCCTGGCGAAATCCTGGGGCGGGAATCAGGTCCCCGAATGGGTGAGGAAACAACAGGGAAAGGACTTCGACTTCCTCGTCTACCGTGCCAGGGTGCACGAGAACAATGCGATCGACGAGTACACGAGGGATCCGCGTTTCGTCACCGTGTACTGGAGGTTCGGCACGCACGGCGCGACGGTGGTGACGTCCATCGCGCGCAAGGGCGAGGAGGGACATGTCCCGCCCCCTACGGAACAACGCGAGGTGACGAGCCGGTACGGCCTCGTCGACCTCATCACGGGCCCTCACGTGCGGAACCTGTGGGACATCAAGAGCCAGCGCTGACGGGCAGCGCCACGCCGTGCGCGCCGACGCGCCGGTCCAGTCGCTCCAGCCAGGCCACCAGGGCGAGCGAGCTGTTCATACGGTCCCAGGAGTACGAGTCCCCGATGCCGAGCTGTGCCTCCCGCACCGCCCGGCACAGCAGGTCGACGTCGAACATCTCCGCGATCAGCGGATGCCGGGCGGAGCGGCACAAGGCGATGAGTTCGTCCCCGTGCCTCCGCAGGCCGCGGGCATAGAGGTCGTTGAAGGGCACCTTGACCGCCCTGTCGCGGATCGGGGCAGGGAGCAGGTCCGCCATGGCCTCGCGGAGCACCGCCTTCGGAGGGCCCGGCCGGAAAGTGACTGCGAGGGGGAGGCGGCGCATCGTGGCGACGACCGCCGGGTCGAGGAAGGGGTGTGAGAGGAAGAACCCGTCCTGCCGCGCGCGGTGCCATGACAGCGGGTCGGGAGCGGCGACGTAGTTGGCGGCGTCGTACAGCGACTGTTCCGGTCTGCGCCCGAACACGAAGCGGCTCTCCGCGAGGACCGCCTCCCGGTAGCCGTGAGCGCGCGCGAATCCGGGCCGCAGCCATCGGGGGCGGTTGAAGGTGCCGAGGCCGCCGAGAACCGTTCCGCTGCGGACCAGTGCGGTGAACCGTTCGGTCATGAGGGGAAGAGCCGGCTGGACCACATGGGCGTACACGACGTCCCGCAGACCCCGCTCGCTCTCCGCGGCCCAGGCACGTGCCTGCCGGGTCATCTGCCGTAGCCGGCCCGTGCGGGCGAGTCTGTGCAGGTGGAACGGGTTGGCGTCCGCGAGGGGATCGGCTCCGCAGCCGGTCAGGAGGGTGTCACAGCCCTGTTCCGCGGCCGCGGAGTGGAGTCTGCTCCAGAACGGGGCGCGGAAGGCGTGCGCATGAGGCTCGTCCGCGTCTCCCGCGTGGTGCGGGAAGTCGTCGAAATCGGCCACGTCGTCGGCATCGACGACGACCGGGCGGGCTGCGGGTGTGTGCCGCCGGATCTCCTCCATCGCAATGTCGAGGTACGGCTGCTCCGCAGCCAGTTCCCCGTGGGAGAAACGCCCGGCGAGCAGGACGAGGTCCCCGGGGCCGCCCCGCCCCTCGGCCAGCAGACGTGCGGCGAGCAGCGCGACGCTGGTCGAGTCGGTGCCGCCCGAGACATGGCACGCCGTCGTCGTGCCCATACGGCGTAGGACGGCGGTCTCGAGCGCCAGGCGCAGCTCCTTGGCGGCCCCGGCGAGGTGGGGCCCGTCAGTCGTCGGCGCGAGCGGGTCGGTGGCGCGATGGAGGGGGCGCCGCGTACGACTGCGCAGCTGCCCGGTGCGGGAGAGCTCCAGCACCTCCCCGCCGAGGACGCGGTGTACCCCGGTGAAAGGGGTGAGGTCCGTGTGCGGTTGGGCCATGTTGCCGGTGAGGTAGCGGCAGAAGTAGCGGGGTTCCAGCTCTGTGGCGCTGCCGAGACTGCCGGCGGAGGTGCTCACGGCATTGACGCGGTCACGGGAGGCCCTGAAGAACAGGGGAACGCGTGCCTGTTCGTCGCGCATCAGCAGGATCCGGTCGGGGCACACCAGAACCGCCGCGTAGTCGCCGTCCGGCAGCGGTGGGCAGGCTCCCTGCCGGCCGAAGGCGTCGAGGAGGCCGTGTGCGCCCGCCGTCCGGTCGCGGGCCGAGCCGACCCAGCCCACGACGGCAGCGGTGCCGGCCGGGGAGGAGACCGTCGTGACGAGTCCCTGACGCGCCATGACGTCGGCGGTCCGGAGCCTCGGTGCGCCACCGGCCCATGTGAGGCGGAGCGCATCCATGTCACTGTGCCCCGCAGTCGATCGAGAGCACCGGGGTGAAGGCGTGCCCGCGCGGATCGGCGTCGGGGATGCACAGGCCGGCCGTTGCGGTCCAGGCATGGAGGGCGAAGGGGTGTTCGCGTACACCGACGTGGAGTACGGCCTTCAGACCGCGCCGCCGCAGCAGGACGAAGGCCGTCACGGCCTCGGACTTGCAGTCGCCGTTGACGAACCAGCTGCTGCGGCTGTGTGTCTGCACCGCTCGTTTCAGCCGTCGGGCCTCCTCCGCGGAGGGGAGGTCGGCGCGGGCGTAACCCGGGGCGGCCAAGGACAGCAGCCGCAGGACACGTCCGAATCCCACGGTCCGGATCAGCAGGTGCACTGCGCGCAGCCAGAGCCCGGCGCAGGCGTCCGCGCGCTTGTTCCGGCCGCCCGTCGCGCATCCGGCCCGGACGAGGGCGGAGAGGAGCTCGGCGCGTTCCTCGGGGCTTCCCTCGGTGAACTTCTGGACGTCCTCCGCCGACATCCCGAGAAAACGCGTCCGTTTCCAGTCGGCGACGAGTGCTCCGTCGGACATCCGGGTGACACGGCAATGCGGTGACAGGATCCTTGTCATGGCTTCCAGGGCATCGGTGTCCTCTGCCACCGCTCATCCTCCAGAGTTCCGCCACGGACGGTGTCAGGACTGATATCCGTGGCCGTCGTAGAGTCCGCCGCTGAAGCCCCGGATCAGACGGCCGTTGCCGAGAAGGACCAGCCGCTGCGGCTTACGACGCCGCAGGAATCGGAGAAACATCGCCTACCTCCAGAATCGGGCAGGGCCGATCACGTCCAGGCTACGCCTCAACGAACGGCCCGCAACCGGACTGCCGGGCCTCTCCGTGCGGTCCGCCGGCCCGGGGAAGAACAGGCGGGGCGCTCACCGCATCAGGGCACCTCCGGGCCGCGGTACTCGCTCATCGCGTCGATGAGCCAGCGCGCCAGATGGTCGGCGAACGAGGAGCGCGGGAACAGCCGGTACGTCGGCCGGTCGTCGACCTGCCAGAGCAGTACCGCGACGGGGCCCACCGTGGTCGACACCGCCTGTCCGGGTCCGAAGGCCCGGGGATGCAGGTCGAGCGGGCAGCCCTTCTCCAGCACCTGCCGGGCGGCGGGACCGCTCAGTTCCAGCGTGGTGCGGTTGGCGGAGACGTCCACGACCGAGCCCGGGGCGTCGGCGAGTGCCGCGCGCAACTCGGCGGCCACAGCGGTCGCTTCGGCCTGGGACAGCACGAGCCATTCGTCGGGGCCGAGCCAGGCGACCGTGTGGGGGCCGGATGCGGTGGTGTGGCCGCACTGGCGCGGGAGCGGCGTGCCCAGGGTCTTCTCGATGCGGTCGGCCGCTTCGGAGGCGGGGTCGACGCGCAGGTTCACCATGGTGACGAACGGCCACTCGGTCAGCGTGACGCCGCGGGCGCCGGTGACGGCGGCGGCGCGCATCCGCTCCGCCAGGTGCGCCAGCGGGCTCACCCGTGCGTCGATCGTCGGCTCAGCCATCTCGCCTGGTCCCTTCGGGGTCGTAGAGGACGGAGTCGGTCACCTCGACGGGCACGAGGGTCTCCCCCACCGGGGCGAGCAGGGTCTCGCCGATCCTTGCCCGACCGTCGGCGACGAGGGCGAGGGCGAAGGGGCGGCCGAGGGCCTGGCTGTGGTAGCTGGAGGTGACATGGCCGAGCATCGGCACCGGCCCGGCCTCGGGGGTGACGGGCACGTCCGGCGCCACGAGCTGGGTGCCCTCGGGCAGCCGGGTCGTGCGGTCGCTCGGCAGCAGGCCGACCAGGTGCTTGCGGTCGGTGCGGGAGGTGTCGGCGCGGGAGTGGGACCGCTTGCCGATGAAGTCCTTCTGCCGGGAGACCACCCAGGACATGCCGGCGTCCTGCGGGGTGACGGTGCCGTCGGTGTCCTGGCCGACGATGATGTAGCCCTTCTCGGCCCGCAGGACATGCATGGTCTCGGTGCCGTACGGGGTGATGCCGTACGGCTGCCCGGCCTCGTAGACCTGCTTCCAGACGGCGAGGCCGTACCACGCACAGACGTTGATCTCGTAGGCGAGTTCGCCGGAGAAGGAGATCCGGCAGATGCGGGCCGGGATGCCGGAGGCCAGGGTGGTCTCGCGGAAGGCCATGAACGGGAACGCCTCGGCGGACAGGTCGACGTCCGGTGCGAGGTGAGCCACGACCTGGCGGGACCGCGGGCCTACGACGGCGATCGTCGCCCACTGCTCGGTCACCGAGGTGCAGTGGACGTCGAGTTCCGGCCACTCGGTCTGCAGCCACTCCTCCAGCCAGTCCAGGACCGCTGCGGCGCCGCCGGTCGTGGTGGTCATGAAGTAGCGGTTGTCGTCGAGGCGCAGCGTCACGCCGTCGTCGAAGATCATGCCGTCGGTCTTGCACATCACGCCGTAGCGGGCCGTGCCGGGCTTGAGCTTCTTGAAGGCGTTGGTGTAGATGCGGTTGAGGAACTCGCCCGCGTCCGCTCCCCAGATCTCGATCTTGCCGAGGGTCGAGGCGTCCATGAACGCCACGCCCTCACGGGCGGCGCGGCACTCGCGGGCCACGGCCGTGTCCATGTCCTCACCGGGCCGGGGGTAGTACCGGGGGCGCTTCCACTGCCCGACGTCCTCGAACTCCGCGCCGTGCGCGGCATGCCAGCTGTGGAGGGACGTCGTGCGCTCCGGATCGAACAGCTCGCCGCGCTCACGCCCGGCCAGGGCGGCGAACGCGACCGGCGTGTACGGCGCCCGGTAGGCCGTGGTGCCGATCTCCCCGGGTGACGCGCCCCCACCGAGTGCCTCGGCGATCACACCGATCGCGTTGACGCCGGACGTCTTGCCCTGGTCGTTGGCGGTGCCGAGCGAGGTGTAGCGCTTGACGTGCTCGACGCCGCGCATACCGGCGCCGGTGGAACGCCAGACGTCGGCGACGGTGACGTCGCGCTGCAGGTCGACGAAGTGGCTGTCCCACGTGCCGGGTTCACCTTCCGGAGCGGGTACCAGCCACAGCGCGCGCATCCGCCCGGCTCCGGTCCGCGCGTCGCCGGGCGACGGTACGGCAACCGGGAACCCTGCGTCCGTCGCGGCCCGGGCACCGGCCCGCGCCCCTTCGGCGAGGCAGCCTTCGAGGTCGTACGTCCCGCGGGCCGCACCGACGACGTGTTGGTTGCGTACGGTGCCGTCGGGGACGAAGGCGACCAGGTCCTCGTCCCAGCGCAGCCGGCCCTGACGCTGGCTGTGCAGGTGCACCACCGGACTCCACCCGCCGGAGACGGCGAGCAGGTCGCAGTCGAACGACTCGGGGGCGCCGGTGAGTTGCCCGTCGGCGTCGAGCGCCTGCACGGTCACGCCGGTGAGCCGGCCGTCGCCCGCGGTGCCGACCACCGCGCTGCCCGTCAGCACCCGCACCCCCGCCGCCATGGCGGACTCGGCGGCACGGCGGGACAGCTCGGGGCGCGCGTCCACGACGGCGGCGATGTCGATGCCGGCTGCGTGGAGGTCCGCGACGGTGTCGTAGGCGCTGTCGTTGGTCGTGCCGACCACGGCACGCGAACCGGGCGCGACGGCGTACCGGTTGAGGTAGGAACGTACGGCCGCGGCGAGCATCACTCCGGGGCGGTCGTTGCCGGCGAAGACCAGGGGACGCTCGTGCGCGCCGGTCGCCAGGACGACTTGGCGGGCGCGGATGTGCCACAGGCGCTGGCGCGAGACGCCCTCGGGGGCAGCGGCTCCGAGGTGGTCGGTGCGGCGCTGGAGAGCCAGCACGTAGTTGTCGTCGTACGACCCGAAGGCCGTGGTGCGTTGCAGTACGACGGCCTCGGGAGCGGCGTCGAGCAGCGCGCGGAGCTCGGCGACCCGTTCGAGGTCGGCCCGGGTGCCGGAGAGCAGCGAACCGCCGGCCTCGGGCTGGTCGTCGACGAGGATCACCCGGGCGCCGGAGCCGGCGGCCTCGGCGGCGGCCGAGAGCCCGGCCGGTCCGGCGCCGACGACCAGGACGTCGGTGTGGACGTACTTCTTGTCGTAGACGGCGGGGTCGGGGGCGGGGTCGAGCCGGCCCATGCCGGACAGGGTGGTGGCGGACAGGCCGTCGTACAGCTCCACGGTCGTCGCCGGCAGCATGCCCTCCGAGCACGGGCCGGCGAGCTGCAGCAGGGCGTTGGGCTCCTCGACGCCCCCGGCGACGATGCCGCGCGGGCGGCCACGGTAGAGCGACGGGGCGACTTCGATGATGCCGTTCGCCAGCATGGCCGAGGCGACGGTGTCTCCGGGGTGGCCGGTCAGCTCCCGCCCGTCGACGGTGAAGTGCAGCAACGTGCCGCGATCGATGCGGCCGCCCTGCCGGAGCCTGTATCGCTGGTCGGTCATCGGGTTCCTCCGGCCTGGGGCAGTTCCGGGCGGGGCTCGTCGAGCCGGTAGACGGCGAGCACCTCGTGGCTTGCGGTGTCGCGCAGGACGTTGAACCAGCGGCGGCAACCGGTGCTGTGCACCCATCGCTCCGCGAAGGGGCCCTTGGGGTTGTCGCGGTAGAAGACGTACTCGGCCCACTGCTCGTCGGTGAGGTCCGCGGGGTTGCCGGGGTGGGCGACATGGGCCTGTCCACCGTAGTGGTACTCGGTCTCGTCACGGGGACCGCACCACGGGCAGCTGATCAGCAACACGCTGTCCTCCTCAGTGGGCCACGGCTGCCGCGCCGTGTTCGTCGATCAGGGCGCCCGTCGCGAAACGGTCCAGGGCGAAGGGTGCGTTCAGCGGGTGCGGTTCGCCCGTGGCGATGGTGTGCGCGAAGGTCCAGCCGGCGGCCGGGGTGGCCTTGAATCCGCCGGTGCCCCAGCCGCAGTTGACATACAGGTTCTCGACGGGAGTGGTGCCGATGATCGGGGAGGCGTCCGGGGTGACGTCGACGATGCCGCCCCAGGTGCGCAGCACATGCGCCCGCGCGAAGACCGGGAACAGCTCTACGGCGGCGGCCATCTGCTGTTCGATCACGTGGAAGGAACCGCGCTGCCCGTAGCCGTTGTACGAGTCGACGCCCGCGCCCATCACCAGCTCGCCCTTGTGCGCCTGGGACACATAGACATGGACGTGGTTCGACATGACCACCGTCGGATGGACCGGCTCGTGCAGCTCGGAGACCAGCGCCTGCAGCGGATGGGACTGCACCGGAAGGCGGAAGCCGGCGCGCTCGGCCAGCACGCTGCTGTGCCCGGCCGCCGCGAGGCCGACCCGGCCGGCGAGGATGCGGCCGCGGGGGGTGTCGACGCCGACGACCCGGTTGCCGTCCTTGACGAAGCCGGTGACCTCGCAGCCCTGGATCAGGTCCACGCCCAGCTCGTCGGCCCGGCGGGCCAGCGCCCAGGCGACGTGGTCGTGCTTGGCGATGCCGGCCCGCGGCTGGAAGGTTCCGCCGAGGACCGGGTACCGGGTGCGGGGCGAGACGTTGAGGATGGGGCAGATCTCGGCGACCTCGTCCGGCTCCAGCCACTCGGCGTCGACTCCGTTGAGGCGGTTGGCGCCCACCCGGCGCACCCCTTCGCGGACGTCCTGAAGGGTGTGCGCGAGGTTGAGGACGCCGCGCTGGCTGAACAGGAAGTCGTAGTCCAGCTCTTCCGGGAGTCTCTCCCACAGCTTGAGTGCGTGCTCGTAGATCGCCGCGCTCTCGTCCCAGAGGTAGTTGGAGCGGATGATGGTGGTGTTGCGGGCCATGTTGCCGCCGGCCAGCCAGCCCTTCTCCAGTACGGCGACGTCGGTGATGCCGTGGTTCTTGGCGAGGTAGTACGCGGTGGCCAGGCCGTGGCCGCCGGCGCCGACGATGACGACGTCGTACGAGGAGCGCGGCTCGGGGTTGCGCCAGAGGAAGTCCGGGTGCTCCGGAAGCTGCTCGGCGGTCATGCCGGGTCTCCGTTCAGGTGGGGGTAGAGCGGGAAGGCGGCGGCGAGCTTCCCGACCCGGGCGCGCAGTTCGTCGTCGGACTGTTCGCCCTTCAGGGCCTCGGCGATGATGTCGGCGACCTCCCGGAACTCCGTCTCGCCGAAGCCGCGGGTGGCCAGGGCCGGCGTACCGATCCTCAGTCCTGACGACACCATCGGCGGACGGGGGTCGAAGGGCACAGCGTTGCGGTTGACGGTGATACCGATGCGGTGCAGCCGGTCCTCGGCCTGCCGGCCGTCGAGCGCGGAGTTGCGCAGGTCGACGAGGACGAGGTGGACTTCGGTGCCTCCGGTCAGCACCGTGATCCCGGCCTCGGCCACATCGTCGGCCAGCAGCCGTCCGGCGAGGATGCGGGCGCCGCCCAGAGTGCGCTGCTGCCGCTCCTTGAACTCCGCCCCCGCCGCCACCTTGAAGGCCACTGCCTTCGCCGCGATGACGTGCTCCAGCGGGCCGCCCTGCTGGCCCGGGAAGACCGCGGAGTTGATCTTCTTGGCCAGGTCGGCACGGCTGAGGATCACACCGCCGCGCGGGCCGCCGAGGGTCTTGTGCGTGGTGGTCGTGACGACGTCGGCGTACGGCACCGGACTCGGGTGCAGGCCCGCGGCCACCAGGCCGGCGAAGTGCGCCATGTCCACCAGCAGGTACGCGCCCACCGCGTCGGCGATCCGCCGGAACGCGGCGAAGTCCAGCTGCCGGGGGTGGGCCGACCAGCCGGCGACGATCATCTTGGGCCGGTGCGCGAGCGCGAGCTGCTCCACCTCGTCCATGTCGATGCGCAGGTCCGACTCGCGCACGTGGTAGGGCACGACGTCGTACAGCTTGCCGGAGTAGTTGAGGCGCATGCCGTGGGTCAGGTGGCCGCCGTGCGCCAGGTCGAGGCCGAGGATCGTGTCGCCGGGCTGGAGCAGCGCGAACATCGCTGCCGCGTTGGCCTGGGCGCCCGAGTGCGGCTGTACGTTCGCGGCCTCGGCGCCGAACAGTTCCTTGACCCGGGCGATGGCCAGTTCCTCGATGGCATCGACGTGTTCGCAGCCTCCGTAGTAGCGGCGGCCCGGGTAGCCCTCGGCGTACTTGTTGGTCAGCACCGAGCCCTGGGCCTCCATCACGGCGGCCGGGGCGAAGTTCTCGGAGGCGATCATTTCAAGGGTGGACTGCTGGCGGCGCAGCTCGGCGTCGACGGCGGCGGCGACGTCCGGGTCGAGTTCGCTGAGCGGGAGGGAGAGCGGGGAGGTGAGCGTTGCGGGCGACGGGTTCGCTGCCATCTGTGCACCATCCTGGAAGCCAGCTAATGAGCAACTGATATATCAGCGCCTCCGGTAAGGTATGGGAGCTCGCCGGACAGGTCAAGGGGGCATCCATGCAGCAGGCGGCGACCGACCCCAGGAGCGGGGCACCGGAGGACGAGGAACTGTCCCTCGCCGAGCGCGCCTACCGCGCCATCCGTGACCGGCTCGTCATGCTGGAGATCCGCCCGGGCGCGCCGATCAACGAGGAGCAGCTGGGCCAGTCCCTCGGCGTCGGCCGGACGCCGGTGCGCGAGGCGCTCAAGCGGCTCCAGTACGAGCGGCTCATCACGGCCTACCCCCGGCGCGGCACCTTCGCCACCGATGTCAACATCACCGACCTGGCCCACATCTCCGAGGTGCGTCAGGAGCTGGAGCCCCTGGCCGCCGCGCAGGCAGCGCGGCGCGCCACACCCACGGACCGCGCGAACCTGACCGCTCTACGGCGGGAGCTGGCGAGCGCGGATTCCCGGGGGCGCGACGCCGCCGCACTCATGCACCTGGACCTCCAGGTCCATCGCGCCATCTACGCCGCCACGCACAACCCCTACCTGGAAGACACCCTCGTCCGCCACGACAACCTGGCCACCCGCATCTGGTGTCTGTTCGTCGACCGGCTGTCCGACATGGCCGGACATGTCGAGGAGCACGGACCGCTGATCGAGGCGATCGTCACCGGTGACTCCGACAGGGCGGCACAGCTCGCCCGCAGCCACGTCGAGCGCTTCGAACGGGCCATCCGTGACGCCATCTGAGAACCGCACGACGTTGCTGCCCGACCACTGATCACCGCCAGGCACGGAAGCTTCACCGGTAACAACTCGGAACGGGCGCCCACGAGTTCCCGGTCGTGTTGTGACATTCCCCCAGCCCTTCGCGCCTTACGGTCACGCTCGCCATCTGCGCATACTCCAGGATCGCCGCGCCTCGAACCGTTCGCGGACGAGGGCCGACTCGGATGGAGCTGAGGAAAAGTTGACGTCACACATGGTCTCTGCAGCAGCCGCCGGCACCTGGGTGCTCGGTGACTCGGAGGTCAACCGGATCGGTTTCGGCGCCATGCGCCTGACCGGTAGCGCCGCCTTCCACGAGGGCACCCCCCGCGACCGCAGCCAGGCGATCGACGTCCTCCGACGCGCAGTCAGCCTCGGCATCAACCACATCGACACCGCGGCCTTCTACTTCTCCCGGATGCGTTCGGCCAACGAACTGATCAACTCGGCGCTGGCGCCCTATCCGGACGATCTCGTCATCGTCACCAAGGTCGGCCCGGCGAGGGATGCCGACGGCGAGTGGATCACGCCGGCGCGACCCGACCAACTGCGCGGCCAGGTCGAGGAGAACCTCCGCCAACTGGGCCGTGACCACCTCGACGTGGTCAATCTGCGCATCATGGACCAGGAGTCCATCACCGAACACTTCGGAGCTCTCGCCGAACTGCGCCACGCCGGACTCGTCCGCCACCTCGGTATCGCCGGCGCCCGCCCGGAGCACCTGGCCGAGGCGCAGGAGATCGCACCGGTGGTCTGCGTCCAGAACCGCTACGGCATCGACACCCCCGGCGGACACGCGATGCTGCGCGCATGCGCCGCGCAGGGCATCGCGTTCGTGCCCTTCTTCTCCATCGCCGGGCAGGGACGCGAGGCCGGAGCCGTCCGGGCCGAGCACGACCAGGTCCGCGCCGTGGCCCGCGCACACGGCGTCTCACCCGCGCAGGTCCGTCTGGCCTGGACCCTGCAGCAAGGCTCCCATGTGCTGGCCATCCCCGGCACGGGCAACCCGGAACACCTCGTCGACAACGTGGCAGCCGGCGCACTCCGGCTCACGCCGGAAGAACGGCGGCTGCTCGATTCGATCGGCCGACCGCACACCGGCACGGGCACTAGTAACCCAACAGCCGGGACACTTCGGGGCTGATCTGGTCGGCCAGGTAGACGTGTCCCGCGTCTGTGGGATGGACGCCGTCACTGCCGATGAACTGGTGGGCGGAGCCGGTGAACCACGCACGCCGCACCGCGGACACATACGGCAGGGGCACTTCGGCCGCCGCAGCCGCGACGGCATCGTCGACCGGTCGCGAGGCGACCGGCTGCGGGTCGGAGTAGATGGGCCCGATGACCAGGATGCGCGCGTGCGGCAGGCCTGCCCGCAGCCGGCGCAGGGTGTCGACCGCGGCTGCCTTGCTTCGTGTCGGATCCAGGTCGTTGCGGGACCCTTCGACGATCACCACGTCGGGCGCCGCCGCGACAGCGTCGTCAACCCGTTGCGGGTAGGCCCGTCGGCCCGGCTGCGGGCCGGCAGTGGTGTAGCCCGTGCCGCCCTCACCGTCGAGAGTGAGCGTCAGTCCCAACCGGGCTGCCACCAGCGCGGGCCAGCCGTGCGATCCGTAGCCGCCCTCGTCACTGCCGCCGGCGATGCTGTCGCCCATGACGAACAGCCGCAAGCTCGACCTGGTGGCGTCGGCAGAGGCGCTGCCGGCTCCGGCGGGGGCGCTGAGCAGACATGTCAGCACGGCCATCAGCACGACGACCAGCGTGCGTCCGGACTGCCGTATCGGCTTGGCCGAACGCCGCGGACGCGAAGATATCGCCATGGCCCGAGGTTAAGGCGCCACCAGAAACGTCACCAATGCAATACGTCCGAACGGGGACCTGCCGTGCAGCCACCCCGGTGACCCCGGCGGCGACGCAGCCCTGGCCACCATGAATCACACTCCGCCTTTTGATACGTTCGGATTGTGCACTGTTGAGGTGATATTAGGGGTTTCGGGAATGGCCATTTCGGTGTGCGGCAGTACCGCTTCTGAACGGCCGCCGACCATCAACGTGGCGGACCTGGGGGCTGTGGGAGACGGGCGGACCGACGACACCGGGGCCTTCGAGCTCGCCTATGCTGTCGCCGCCGCCCGGGTCAGGGACGGTGTCGGACGCATGGTGATCGAGATTCCGGCCGGCGACTTCCTCATCAGCCGGCCACATGCGCTGATGAATGGCGTCGCGCCCCCGCGGCCCGCGAACGGACTGCGTTTCTGCGGGGCGGGCAAACGCATGACCAGCCTCGTCTTCCGCCCCAAGACAGGCCCCGGCTCCTTCTTGTGCCGCAATGAGGACTGCTGGTTCAACCTGTCCTTCGAGCGCATGCAGTTCCGCTCGACCACCCCGGGCGCCTCCTTCTTCAGCTCCTACTCGACGGGGCAGGCACAGGACTACCGCTTCTCGGAGTGCAAGTGGACGGGAGAGTGGGAGTACGGCCTCGCGCTGGACGGCACGAACAACAACTCCGAAATGCGCTGGCTGGCGTGCGAGATCGGCGGCAGCTATCGCCGGGCCTTTCTCTACTCGGGTCTCTCACGGCGCGGACAGACCAACCGCAACGACCAGGACCAGTTCCTGAACTACTGGTTCACGGACATGAGGGTCGAGTACGAGTGGGGCAACTTCCTGGAGTTCCCCTACGGCGGCTCGATCACCTGCCGCGGCGGCTCCTACGTCGTCACGGGCCAACGCCCCGCGGCCACCCACGAATACGGCAGCACCAGCACGTTGTTCCGGTTCCCTGTGGCACAGCACTACGACGCCGTACAGCGCTTCCACGCCGAGGACATCCGCTTCGAGGTGCGCAACCGGAACGTGGTGATCATCGACTGCGTGTGGAACAGCGGAACGGTCCACTTCAACGACTGCGACGACACCGCCACCGCCGGCAAGGACTTCTCCGCCGACGTGCGAACGCATCGCTACACGGTAGGGCCGCGGGGACCGCTGATCCGTTACGACTCCTGTCAGTTGATGGGTCGTCACCAGTACCGCACGACCGACTCACACACGGCACTCCCCTCCGTCGTCCGCTATGACACGTGCCTGCTCCGTAACCATCCGGCGAGCACGTTCCTGGCGACCGACGGCACGGTCCGGCCCGGCATCGTCACGTTCATCGACTGCATCGACAAGCCGGACGGCAGCGGTGCCCAGGTGCCGCCGCCGAACACGGGTGGCTCATGAGGCCGTGGCCGGCTACACGACTCTGCCGTCCTTCGACGCGGTGACGACGGCGGTCACGAAGGTGCGGAGCGACGTCCGCCGTGACGCGCGCGTCGTCAGGCGCCGACCGTGCCGTCCACTCCCTCGCGGAGGAAGTCGGCATGGCCGTTGTGGCGGCCGTACTCCAGGATCATGTGGAGCATCACCATCCGCAGGGACACGTCCTCACCCCAGCGCGGCTGGTGCCCGGCGAGGTCCAGGGACTCGGCCTCGCGCTCGATGCGGCGCGAGTGCTCGACTTCGGCCTCCCATGCCGCGAACGCCTCCTCGGCGCTCGCGTCCGTGGTGTCGTACGCGGCCTGGAAGTCGAACTCCTTCTCCGACCAGACCATCGGGGCGGCGTTGTCGTCGAACACCCGGCGGAACCAGGCGCGTTCGACCTCGGCCATGTGGCGGACCAGAGCAAGCAGGGAGAGGGTCGACGGTGGGCTCGACCGCTCCTTGAGCTGCTCCTCCGTCAGGCCCTCGCACTTCATCGCCAGGGTCGCCCGGTGGAACTCCAGGAACGCCCGCAGCGTCTCGCGCTCCGTACCGAAAAGGGGCGGACCAATACGTTCGACGCTCACGGCGGGTTCCTCTCGATGGCGAGCTGGGGCCTCGAAACTACACCGCCTGCCTTGAACCACCGGGAACCGGGGGGCCGTCAGCCTGCGGAGGTACACCCGTGGGCTGAGGAGACGGTGGATTGCATCCGGTGGGCGGACGCGGCACGGCCGTGGCGGATGACAGCGTTCCGCACATGCGCACGGATCTCGGCACAGCACACCGATGCGCGACCGCGGGCACAGCTGACGGTCAGGCAGTTGAGCCCGGTTCCGTCCAGGAGACCCAGGGAGAGGCCGTGACCACCACACCGTTCACCAGTCGAGACACCTTGACCCGCCGTCGCCTTCTGGGAGCCGCGCTGGCGGTCGGCGCGGCCGTGCCGTTCGGCCTCGCCGGGCCGGCCCGGGCGGCCTCGGGTACGTCGACCCCCGCGCAGCTCGCCCTGCCCGCGCCGACCGGGCCGTACCCGGTGGGCACGGTGGCGCTGCACCTCGTCGACGCCGCCCGCCCGGACCCCGTGGCGGGACCGGGGCGCCATCGGGAGCTGATGGCGAGCGTCTGGTACCCCGCCCGGGACGCCGAGCGGTATCCGCCGGCACCGTGGATGTCCCCTGCCAACCTGCGAGCGCTGCTCACGTCCGCGGACTTCCCCGCCGACGCCGCACAAGTGCCGCTGACCGCCGGTCACCAGGGTGCCCCGGTGCGGCGCGGCGGCCGGGAGCTGCTGCCCGTCGTCGTGTACTCGCACGGCGCGCACAGCCACCGGGGGGACCACACCGTCATGGTGCAGGAACTCGCCAGCCACGGCTACGCGGTGGTGACAGTGGCCCACACCTACGACGCCTTCACCGAGTTCCCCGACGGACGGGTCCTCGCCCCGGACCGGGAGGTCGCAATGGGGCCGGCGGACTTCGCGGCCGACATCCGGTTCGTCCTCGACTGCGTCGAGGACCTCGCCGCCGGGCGCAATCCCGATGCCGGCGGCCGGTCGCTGCCGCAGGGCCTGGCCTGCGCGATCGATCCGCGCCGCATCGGCATGTTCGGCTGGTCGAAGGGCGGGACGGCGACCGCCCGCGTCATGCTCGACGATGCCCGCGTGCGGGCCGGGCTGAGCCTCGACGGTCCGATGCTGCCCGCCGTCACCGGTGACCTGGACCGGCCGTTCATGATGATGACCGCCCAGTTCACCCGGGCCGCGGAGCCGAGCGTCGCCGAGTTCTGGACGCACCTGCGGGGATGGCGGCTCGACATCCGGGCCGAGGGTGCCGTCCACTCGTCCTACGGCGACAACCAGGTGCTGATTCCGCAGCTGGCGAAGGCGGTGGGGATGAGCGACGAGCAGCTGCGCGCCTGGACCGGCACGCTCGACCCGGCCCGGGCGGTACGCATCCAGCAGGCGTACCCGCTCGCCTTCTTCGACCTGCATCTACGCGGTCGCCACGGCCACCTGCTCGACGGCCCGACCCGGGCCTTCCCCGAGGTGACCTTCCTGCCGTGAGACGAGGGCCGCGGCGCCCAGCCCACGGGCGCCGCGGTGCGGCTTCCCGCACGGGGTGCGGGGTCAGTACGCGGAGTTGACGTTGTCGATGGAGCCGTAGCGGTGCGCGGCGTAGTTGGCCGCGGCGGTGATGTTCGCCACCGGGTCGGTGGCGCTGTGCGCCGTGCCGTCGACGTGGTACGCGTTGAAGGTGGGGTCGATCACCTGCAGCAGACCCTTGGACGGGGTGCCCTGCCGCGCGTTGACGTCCCAGTTGTTCTGGGCGTTGGGGTTGCCGCCGGACTCACGCATGATGTTGCGCTTGAGGCCTTCGTAGCTGCCGGGGATGCCCTTGGCCTTCATGATCGCCAGGGACTGCTTGATCCAGCCGTCGAGGTTGCCTGTGGTGCCGCTGGTGCCCTTGGAGTCGGCGTGGCCGGCGCTGGGGAGGGCCGCGATCGTGTGGGCGGCGTTCGTCTGCGGGGCTTCGGCGGCCTGCGCGGACGCCGGCATCAGGGTCAGCGCGACGGTCGCGGCGCCGGTGGTGGCGATGCCGGTCAGGGCGAGGGTACGCAGGCGGGCAAGGCGGCGGGTGGTGAACGCGGTCATGAAGGGGTCTCTCCTGTGGGGACGTCGTAGAGGCGCCGGCCGGGTCGGTCGCGGCCTGTAGGGCGTCGGGGCGAGGCCCCGTGCTGCAGGGCACAGCGGACCAGGCCTGGGTAGGTAGGCCCGGTGCGTCCTGCGGCTCCGGCAACGACAGACATGGTTATCGGGGCGCGGAAACCGGCGCAAGAATGTGACGTACTACCCAACTACGGAGAAATGTCCAAAATTAGCCGTTCTAGCGGCTTTCTTTCCTGCTTGAGGCGGTCTGGAGCTACTATCCGCGGTAGGACGTGACATGGCTCTCGTGGGAGGCGTCACCCCCCTCCCCCGTCCAGCAGCCTCCGGACCTCCCCCGTCGTCTCAGCCGCGCGCGGCCACATACAGGCTCTGGGTACTGCGGCCGAGCGGCCCCTTCTCGTCGTGCAGGGCGGACTCGGCCAGACCAATACCGGCGCCGTCCACCATCGTCCGGGCGTCCAGGCACACCCACTCGCCCTCGGGATGGCGGTGCAGGCCGACGGTGAGGTCGGCATTGACGAAGACGTAGCGGTGGAAGTCCAGCTCGGCACTGACACCATTGCCCGAGTCGGCAGCCGTCAGCACCCGGCTGAGCGGCGTGATCTCCTCCCCGGCGACCAGGGGGACCCTCATCCGCATCCACGCGGTGGCCGGTCCGGGATCGAGGAACGAACCGGCCGCGAAGCGTACGTCCATGGCGGTGTGGTAGCCCTGATCCCACGGAACCGGGAAGAACGCCTTCAAGGGCGCGGTCGAGGGCCCGGGCACCTGCGGGCCCGGCGACACCTGGGGTACCGAGTCCGGCGCGGTCTTCATCAGCAGCACCGTCGCCCGCATCACTTCCTGGCCGCCTTCGGGTGTCAGCACCGCCTCCACGAGCTCGACGCTGCGCCCGGCGCGCAGCACGCGTGTGGCCACGGTCAGCGGCCGTATCGGGACCGGGCGCATGATCTCGTAGGTGAGCCGGGCGACCCGCATGTCCGGCCGTCCGCCCGGCCGTTGCTCGACGGCCAGAGCGAGCAGGGCGGCCGGCGGGCCGGCGTGCTGGGAGTCGGCGTCCCAGGGGCCCCGGGTGTAGGCGGTGGGCAGGAACCGGCTGCCGGACTCCCGCTCGTAGAAGGCCTCGGCTTGCGACGTCGGCACAACTGCCCCTTCCTACCGCGCGGACTCCGGAGACCTCATCTTACTAAGCGCTTGTTCATCTCACCGAGGATTGTTCGAAGACCTGCTCCCCAAGGAGTCATGACGGCGCGGATGCCGAGGGCTTCCAGTTGGTCTTGACGACGGCGTCGCGTAGGGCGTTCTCGTCCGGCAGGGAGATCGCCACGGCGGCGTCGGCGCCCCAGGCGCGCACGCGCGCGACGAACTCGTCCGGTGTCGCGGCGGGGTCGAGCCGCTCACTCGTGCCCGGGAAGAGGTCCGGACTGCAGTCGCCGTGGGTATGGAAGAGACGGGCCTCGGCACCGAGCTGCGCCAGGGCGGGGGCGATGCCGTGGATGTAGGGGTCGGCGCGCTGGATGTCCGCGGACCGGAGGAAGGCGATGCGCTGCATCTGTCGGCTCACTTCTCTGCGGGTGTGCTCACCTCTCTGCGGGTGCGGGCCGGCGCGTGGGCCGCGTCGGACCCGTGCGGGCGTGGGCCATGCCGGCCACGAGGTGGTCTCCCGGCAGGCGGGCACCCCGCCTCGACGCCGAGGGGGCCCTCGTCAGTCCGTGCGGGGCGGCGATCGGCCAGGAATGGGCGGCCGTACGGCGGTGTCGAGCTGTTCGGGGGCTGTCGACCACGCTGACCGCCCCAGTAGCGGCCCCGGAGAGGGGCCGGAATGTGCGCGCGCTTCGGTCGCAGGATCCTCTTCACGCCGCCGCAGTAGACCGCACCCGCCGGGCCGGGACCATGAATCCAGGCGCCGACGAAAGGCACGGGCCCCAGGCGTCCGACGTTGCGGAAGCGCACACTCCGCCGTGCTGATCCAGCAGACGGCGGGCCCAACACGCGGAGGCCGCCCGGGTGTTCCGGGCGGCCTCCTGACGCTCACGGGCCTGACCGGCCCTGTGCTCGCGGCGGGATCAGTACCAGCCGGTGCACTTGATGTGGTGCGTGGAGTCGTTCCACGCACAGGCGCGCATCACATATCCGCCGTCGTAGCGTGAAGCGGTATGCGTGTCCGAGCCGCTCCGCACCGTGGTCAGGCTCAGCGGGCCTTCCCAGGTGCGGCCGTTGTTCGAGGAGCGGTCCACCCAGACCTTGTCGCCGGGGTCCGCGTTGTAGATGCGGCCCCATGCGCAGCGGGTGGAGGTGCTGTAGCGGAGCTGGATGTTGATCGAGTCGACCTTCGCCGTCTTCACCGTCTTGGGATGGGCGAACGTGCACGACCCCGCAGCACTGGCGTCGGCGGCGGCAGCGCTTGTCGCGGCGACGGCGCCGCCCAAGCCCGTGAGCAGGGTCGTCGTCGCGACCAGGACCGCTGCGCGGGTGCTGAGGCGCGGTATGAACATGATTCCTCCGTCGTGGATGCAGACCGAGGTGGCTGCCCGGCCCTGAAGTCAGCTGTCGTCGCTGCCTTGCGTGGCCTGGGCGCACCGTCCCCCGTGTTGGAACCGGCTTGCGTCGACGACGCTACGAGAGCGGCTGCCCCAGCGAATCCCACGGTGGTTGCAATTCGCGGGTCAGTCCCCGGCGGTACGCCGGCTACCGCGCAGGTTTACGCCCCTCAAGCCATCCACCGCCGGAGTTCAACCCCTGGTCCGACGGCCGGCCAAAGACGTCATGGCTAGTCTTCGGGCATGCGCTTGGGGGTGACGCCACGTCAAAGGGTCTGTCTCGACACGGCGATCGCAGCGGGCATGCTGGGAGTCACACTGGGCTTCGCCGAGCAGTACACGCCCTCCGGCTGGCCCCCCTTCGACACGCGTGCCGTCGTCCTGACCTGCGTCATCCATCTGCCGTTGGCGGTCCGTCGGGTGGTCCCGTGGCCGGTGCTGTGGTGCACCTGCGCCGGCCTCGCCGTCTACACCGCTCTCGGCTACCAGCCGTCGGTCAACGTGTGGTCGCCGATGCTGGCGTTCTTCACGATCGCCGCCGCACGGCCCACCCGGGAGACCGCCTTGGCGGCCCTGCCCGTCATGGGCGCATGGCTCCACAACACGATGGCCTCCCATGCGGTGTCGGCGGCCGTTGCCCTGGGGCAGACCCTCGTGGTCCTCCTGCTCGCCTGGGGTTTCGGCCGGAACCTGCGCCGTCTGGAGCAGCAGAACGCCGAACTGGACCGCCTCACCGCGCGGCTGCGGGCCGAGGAGGGAGCGCGTGCCCGGCACGCGGTGACCGAGGAACGCGTGCGCATCGCCCGGGAACTGCACGACGTGGTCGCCCACCAACTGTCGGTGGTCTCGGTGCAGAGCGGACTGGCCCGGTACGTCTTCGACACGGACGCCGCGAAGGCCCGCGAAGCACTGCACACCATCGAGGGCACCACGCGCGAGGCGCTGGAGGAGATGCGCGGCCTGCTTCATGTGCTGCGCGTGACGACGGACGGTACCGACGCCGTGTCCGGACCGCCGCCCGACCCCGACACGGGCCTGGCCCGCCTGGGAGAACTGTCCGCACGCATGGTCGCCGCGGGGCTCACCGTCGACACCCACGTCACGGGTGTGCCGCGGCAGCTGGCTCCGGGAGCCGATCTGTGCGCCTACCGGATCGTCCAGGAGGCCCTGACCAACACCCTCAAACATGCCGGGCCGGCCGCCCGGGTCCGGGTATCACTGGTGTACGGCACCGGGGCGCTGACCGTCACGGTGACCGACGACGGGGGCCGAAGGGAAGGCGGCATCGGTGAGCGGGAGGCCCCGGCCACCGACCCAGGCGTGGGAATCGGTCAACGCCCGCCAGCATTCGGACAAAGCTCCACGGGAACCGGGCATGGGTTGATCGGCATGTATGAACGCGTGAGGCTTTATGGCGGCAGTTTCCGCGCAGGGCCCCGACCGGCGGCGGGATTCGAGGTGGCGTTCACGCTACCCGCCCCGTACCGCGCGGGCCGGGACGGCCACCCGGCCGCGGAGCCGCCTGCAGACAGATGAGGTGCACCGAGTTCGGGGGGACCACGGGAATGACACGTGTGCTCGTCGTCGATGACCAGGCACTCGTCCGCAGCGGGCTCTCGGCGCTGCTGCGTGCGACGCCCGATCTGGACGTGTGCGGGGAAGCCGCGACCGGCGAGGAGGCGGTCGCACTGGCCGCAGGGAGACGGCCGGACGTGATCCTCATGGACATCCGGCTTCCCGGACTCGACGGGGTCGCCGCGACCGAGCAGATCCTCACCGCGTCGGACGAGCCCAAGCCGAAGATCGTCATGCTCACCACGTTCGACCTCGACGAGCTGGTGTACGCCGCGCTGCGGGCGGGCGCGAGCGGCTTCCTGCTCAAGGAGACGCCTCCGGAAAGGCTGTTCACCGCCATCCGGACCATCGCGGACGGTGACATGCTGTTCGCGCCGACCGTCACCCGGCGGCTCATCGACACCTACCTCAGCCGTCCGTCACCCGCCAGCACCGACCCCGCCGTCCTGGCCTCGCTGACCAACCGGGAGCGAGACGTACTCAGTCTGGTCGGCCAGGGACTCTCCAATCGGGAGGTGGCCGACCGCCTCACGGTGAGCATCGCCACGGTGAAGACGCATCTGAACCGGATGATGGCCAAGCTCGACCTCAGCAGCCGGGCACAGGCCGTGACGGTGGCGTACGAGACCGGTCTCATCCACCCCCGCCGTGTCCCGCACGCCGACAGCGCATCCCTGTGATCCGCGACCGTTCGGACGACCTGTGACCCGGGGCCTGCCGGAACCGGCACCGAGGAAGGCAGCGTCCATCGATGCACAAGATCGCTCAAGGGGCCAGAGGAGTTCCAGATGACCGGCACGGCCACCCGTTACCTCTATCTCGTCCGGCACGGCGAGGCGTCGGCGGACGAGAGCGGGCTGACAGCGGGCGGCCGTCGGCAAGCCACACTGCTCGGCCGGCGCCTCCGGGACATTCCCCTCGCCGCTGTCCACCATGGTCCGCTGCCCCGGGCGGAGCAGACCGCGCGTCTCATCGGCGACCAGCTGAAGAACGTCCCTCTGCACGTCTCGGACGTTGCCGGAGACTACGTTCCCCATGTGCCGGCAAGGGACGAGCTCCCTCAGGAATCGGCAGACTTCTTCCTCCGCTTTCTCGCCGACGCCACGGATGAGGAGCGGGAGCACGGACCTGCGCTGGCCCGCCGCGCGCTGGATCTGTTCACCGGGCCGGTGGAGGGAGAAGAGGAGCGGCACGAACTGGTCGTCACCCACAACTTCCTGGTCGCCTGGCTCGTCCGGGACGCCATGTACGCGCCGAAATGGCGTTGGCTCGGCCTCAACCACGGCAACGCCGCGCTCACGGTGATCCGCTACGCTCCCGGTCGGCCGGCCTCCGTCCTCGTCTCCAACGACATGCGCCATCTGCCCGCCGAGCTGCGCTGGACCGGCTTTCCCCCCGAATTGCACATCTGAGGGGGGCGTCCGTCGTCCGTTGGGTCAGCGGTCGCTCGTGTCCGTGCCGTGGGCCGCCTCGTCGCCGGCCTCGGGGTCCTCGATGCCTTCGAGGGGCTTGCCCGCTGTCGTGCCCCGTTCGGGCTGGTAGCCCTCCTTGGCTCCGGCCGTACCCGGGACGGACCGGCTTCGTGCCTGGCTCTCCGCGCCCGAGTGCGACCCGGGCTCCTCCGGGGTGCGCGCACGGTCGTAGCGGTCCCCGTGCTGGTCGCGCCTGGCTGTCATCTCCATGCCTCCCTCCGAAGTCGAGCCACACCGAGTACCCCGGGCCGGGAGCCGGAAACCGCTTCGGGCCGGCGACGACATCGACGGCGGGCCGCGCCGGAGCTCAGCTGTCCCACGACCAGTCCGCCACCTCGGGCAGGTCCGTCCCGCTCTCGCGGATCCAGTCGTGGTGGCGCTGCCGGGTGTCCTCCATGCGCTGGCGTACGGCCGCCGCCCGTACGGCCAGGCCGGGGACGCGGTCGATGACGTCCATCACCAGGCGGTAGCGGTCCAGGTCGTTGCGGACCACCATGTCGAACGGCGTGGTCGTGGTGCCGATCTCCTTGTATCCGCGCACGTGCAGGTTGCGGTGACCGGTGCGCCGGTAGGCGAGGCGGTGGATCAGCCACGGATAGCCGTGGTAGGCGAAGATCACCGGTTTGTCAGCGGTGAAGAGCCCGTCGTACGCGAAGTCGCCCATGCCGTGCGGGTGTTCCTCGCTCGGCAGCAGCCGGGCGATGTCGACGACGTTCACCACCCGCACGACAAGCTCGGGCAGGTGGCGGCGCAGCAACTGGGCCGCCGCCAGCACTTCCTGGGTGGGTACGTCCCCGGCGCAGGCCAGCACCACGTCGGGTTCACGCGCGCCGTCCTCGGTGCCGGCCCACTCCCAGATGCCGGCGCCGCGGGCGCAGTGGACCTTCGCCTGCTCCATCGACAGCCAGTCGAAGCACGGTTGTTTGCCGGCGACGACGACGTTGACGTAGTCACGGCTGCGGAGCACGTGGTCGGCCACGGACAGCAGGGTGTTGGCGTCCGGCGGCAGGTAGACCCGCACGACTTCCGGGCTCTTGTTCAGCACGTGGTCGACGAAGCCGGGGTCCTGGTGGGAGAAGCCGTTGTGGTCCTGGCGCCATACATGGGAGGTCAGCAGGTAGTTGAGGGAGGCGAGGGGGGCCCGCCAGGGCAGGCGGCGGGTGGTACGCAGCCATTTGATGTGCTGGTTGACCATCGAGTCCACGATGTGCACGAACGCCTCGTAGCAGGAGAACAGCCCGTGCCGGCCGGTGAGGAGATAGCCCTCCAGCCAGCCCTGGCAGGTGTGTTCGGACAGGATCTCCATCACTCGGCCGTGCCGGTCCAGGTGCTCGTCGACCGGGAGGGTGGCGGCCTGCCAGGCCTTGCCGCTGGCCGCGTAGACCGCTTGGAGCCGGTTGGAGGCGGTCTCGTCGGGGCCCACGAGCCGGAAGTCGCGCCGGCCGGCAGTGGCCGCCATGACGTCCTGCAGCATGTCGCCGAGCACGCGGGTCGGTTCGTGCAGGGTCGCGCCGGGTTTGTCGACGGTCACGGCGTAGCGTTCCAGCGGAGGCAGGGGCAGCTCGCGCAGCAGGAGTCCGCCGTTGGCGTGCGGGTTCGCACCGAGCCGTCGGGCGCCCCGGGGGATGCAGGCCAGCACGTCCGCGCGCGGGGCGCCATGCTCGTCGAACAGTTCCTCGGGCCGGTAGGAGCGCATCCACTGCTCCAGTCGGCGCAGGTGTTCGGGGTTGTCACGGACAGCGGCGAGCGGCACCTGGTGGGCACGCCAGGTGCCTTCGACCGGCAGTCCGTCGACCTCTGCGGGACCGGTCCAGCCCTTGGGTGTGCGCAGGACGATCACCGGCCAGCGGGGCCGGTCGGTGACCCCGTCCCGGCGGGCGGCGCGCTGCAGGGCGGCGATGCGGTCGGCGGCGGTGTCCATCGCTTCGGCCATCGCGCGGTGAACGGCGGCCGGGTCGTCGCCGGTGACGTGGATCGGCTCGTGGCCGTAGCCGCTGAGGAGTTGATCGAGTTCGGCGTCGGGCAGGCGGGACAGCACCGTCGGGTTGGCGATCTTGTAGCCGTTCAGGTGCAGGATCGGCAGCACGGCGCCGTCGTGGACCGGGTCGAGGAATTTGTTCGCATGCCAGGAGGCGGCCAGCGGGCCGGTCTCCGCCTCTCCGTCCCCGATCACGCAGGCGACCAGCAGGTCCGGATTGTCCAGTGCGGCGCCGTAGGCGTGGGACAGGGAGTAGCCGAGCTCCCCGCCCTCGTGGATCGAGCCCGGGGTCTCGGGGGCGACATGGCTGGGCACCCCGCCGGGGAAGGAGAACTGCTTGAAGAGCCGGGCCATGCCGGCCGCGTCCCGGGTGATGTCCGGGTAGGTCTCGGTGTACGACCCCTCCAGCCAGGAGTTCGCCAGAACGGCCGGGCCGCCGTGGCCGGGCCCCCAGATACACAGGGCGTCCAGGTCGCGGGCCTTGATGACGCGGTTCAGATGAGTGTGGACCAGGTTGAGGCCCGGCGAGGTGCCCCAGTGGCCGAGCAGCCGTGGCTTGACGTGCTCCGGCCGCAGCGGTTCGGTCAGCAAGGGGTTGGCCATGAGATGGATCTGGCCCACGGAGAGGTAGTTCGCGGCGCGCCAGTGGGCGTTCAGGGTGGCGAGCTCCTCGTCGGTGAGTCCGGCGGACGCCTGCTGCGTGTCGAGGGACATCTGTGGTCCTTCCCGGTTCGGCCGGTGATCGGGGGTGTGACGCATGCCGGTCTCGGCGCTGGGGGCACAGCACGTCACCTTCCGGTGTACCGACCGGTGCCCGACAGGGGCCGTTCGGCCCCGTCGCCGGGCCAAACCGTCTGTATTCCGGGTCGCCCCAAGGCACAAGGTCCACCCCGTAGAGCATCTGCCCCGTCGCCGGGTCACGCTCGGTGACCGGCTCCGGATGGATGCGCACGAACACTCCCTCGGGGGAATCGGACGACGGCCGTCGCCCCGCCGGTGACGACTCCGCTCCATCCCGGGGCCTTGTTCATGTCGGCTCTGGGTCGCGGCCGGATGCGGAGGAGGCCACCGGCTACGGTGGCCATGTGTCGACTGTCCGGGGCGCTCGTGTGCCGGCTGTCCGAGGCACTGGAGGAGTGAGCGGTATGGAGATCACGGCATCGCAGAAGATCACCACGTTCTTGATGTTCGAGGGCGACGCCGAGGAAGCGATGACCTTCTACATCTCACTCTTCGACGGCGCCGAGCTCGTCAACATCACCCGCTACGGCGCCGGGGGCGAGGGCAAGGAGGGGAGCGTGCGGCATGCGACGTTCTCACTCGCCGGCCAGCAGTTCATGTGCATCGACAGCCCTGCGAAGCACGATTTCACCTTCACCCCCGCGGTCTCGCTCTTCGTGCAGTGCGAGAGCGAGCCGGAGATCGACCGCCTCCACGCGGCCCTGGTCGAGCGCGGCACGGAGCTCATGCCGCTGGGGGGCTACGGGTTCAGCAGGAAGTTCGGCTGGGTCAACGACCGGTTCGGCGTCTCCTGGCAACTGAACCTGCCGGCCTGAGCCGAACCACGGCTGCGTCAAGGGACCCTCAGCCTCTGCACCCTGCCGAGCGGCGACGACGGCTGGTACGGCCAAGGGCGGTGCCGCATCCTCCACCTGCACGGCATATGATCACGAGCATGTCGGTCCTCCACGAGCGTTCCGCCCTCAATCAACTGGCCCCCGGCGAGCGGCTCTTGGGCTACGGCACCGTCGTTCCTGCCAAGAGCGCCAAAGGCATCAGCCCGACCATCGTCCGGTCCCTCGCGAACGACCTGGTCAACAGCGTCGGCGCCCAGTCCGGAGCAGCCGGAAGCATCGCCGCTCAGATGCCCCACACCTCCGGCGCGCTGCTGCTGCGGGTGACCGACCAGCGCATCGGACTCGTCCAGCCCCTCGACGGCACCCCGGTGTGGGAGGTGCCGCGGGCCTGGGTGACCCGGGTCGAACGCAGGCCGCGGACACAGCTGATGGCCCGCTTCCGGCTGCACTACGCCGACAGCTCCTGGCTGGCCTTTCTCACGATGCGGCGCCGCACGATCGACCAGTTCCGCTCACTCATCGGCTGACCCCCCTCCCGGGCCCGGGCCTGCGGCCCGACCGGGTCAATATGACCTGGACCACATCTACAGGTCTTCCGCGGCCGCCACTGGAGGCGTAAGTTCCACTTACCCCGCGACGGCGCCTCCAAGGCGCTGGTCCGCCAGGCCCGGGGTGGCGGACCAGCGGGGGCCAAATCTTCACATCTGCGACGGGACGACCGCCACGCTGGATCCGGCCCGAGGGGCCGGGGCCGCCGTGACTGCCCTCGCGCAGGAACTGCCGGCCGATGGGCTCGTGGTCGATGGGCTGATGGTCGCACCGATCGCTGTCGCCGGTGGTGGCTCCGCCCCGGACGGGACGAAGGACGCCCTGGTGACCGCCGGGCATCCGCCTGCCCCGGCCCTGGCCACGACTCCGCCCCACCGACCCGGCATGATGATCAGCATGACTTCGATCGCCCAGACCCCGATCACCGGCCTGGACCTCACAGGTTTCACCGAGCGTGAGCCCGGCCTGTGGACCGATGCAGCGGGGCTCGTCCTGTCGGTCCACTTCTTTCCCCTGGTTCCGGACCTGCCGGCCCCCCTGCACGAGCAGGAGCGGCTGCGCTACGGGAGCGCCCAGGGCGCGGCCGGATCCGGTGGCGGCCTCATCGAAGCGGTGGTGGGAAGCGTGGACGGCGTCCCGGCGCTGCGCCAGCTGATCAAGATGCCGCTGCAGAGCAGGCAGGGGCAGGCCTTCATCGGCAGTTGGACGCTGCCGAAGGACCGTTGCAGCACCGTGGTGAAGGTGCAGGCTGCGGAGGGTGCCACGACCGGCCTGCGGGAAGCCATGGTGATGAGTCAGGTGGGGCCGGCCGCCTACTTCCAGCCCCATCCGTACGCCGGGGGCGGGCAGTTCGGCGGTCTGCCGTACCACGTGGCCGACCTGGAGCAGTGGGATCCCCAATTCCCCGATCACCCGCTCACCTTGGTGCGCGCCGCCCTGCGCCGGATCACGCCGACAGTCACCCTTCACGACCAGTTCAAGACCCTGCCGCCGTTCCCCGGCCCGACGCCACCCCAGGCCCACCCCGGTCCGTCTCCGGCTCCCTACGGCGGCCCGGTCCCGCCCGCACACCCCGGCCCCACCCCTGCCCCACACCCCGTGTCCTCTCCCCCGCCCCACCCTGGCCCGTCCGCCCCGCTCACACCTGGACGCGGCTGGTTCCGCCGCAGAGGCGTCTAGGACGTTTCCTGCCGTCATCGGCTCGTCGGTCCCGGCATCCCCTCGTCAGCAGCGTCGAGGAGATCATCGCGGCCGGTCGAGCCGCCGGCGTCGTACGCAGCTCCAGGACGTCATGGGCCTTGTTTCCTGCAGGCGATCACTGCGGACACGGCCAAGGTCGTGGCCAGGCTGCCGATCATGACCATCGCGACGCCGACCCCGAACAGTCCGGTGGAGTCGTCCGACCAGTCCGCAAAGGCCGCAAGGGTGAGACCGGCCGTCGTACCCGACACACCGCCGACGGTGTAGCCCCGGTACGCCGCCCAGCACACCGGTACCAGCAGGGTCAGCACCAGCCCGATCACCTGCCACGCCTCGTACGGGCCGGTCGTCGAGCCATCGGGACGGACGTCGCGATGCTGGTCCCAGCCCAGCCAGACAGCCCACGCAGCCAGTGACACCCCCGCCAGCAAGGGAATCGAGAGCAGGTGAGGTACGGATTTCAGTAGTCCTTGACGCATCCCCCCAGCGTTGTGGCCGGCTCCCTCCCCCACCAGAGCGCACATACTCAGGCGCTCCTCCGTCAACATCCCCAACTCCCGTGGCGGAGAAGGCCCTGCTCCAGGCAGCAGTACGAACATGAAGGCGGCGGACATGACGACGTGGGCACTGGTTGTCGAGATGACCTTGGGTGCCGGCGAGGGCAAGCACATGGAGGCGCACGTCGTCGCGCACGTCTCCGGAACTCGTGCCGAGGCGCTCGCGGAGTTGGAACGGCGGGCCCGGAACCACTCGCCCGAGCATCCCCGAAGTCCCAGACGCCGTCGGCTCCTTCGGGACGGCGACGGTTTCCTCGTCGTCGTGGACGGGGCATGGCAGTCCTTCGCCACCCGGTTCACGGTGGCGGAACTGCTGGAGGACTCCGCCGCGCCCGCCGCCCCAGAACCTGTGGAGACGCCGACTGGCCCCATCGCTTCGCCGGATGAGCCGGCGGAGCAGGACGAGCGGTACGCGGACGGGGTGCCCGTCAAGCCGGCCTGGCTGGGGCGCGACGACCTGCCGTAAGCGTGCCGCATCGTCGGACACGCCCGCACTGTACCCGCCGGCAGATGCGGGTCCCTCAGCCGCCGACGAGGGCGACGAGCTTGATGAAGACCAGGTCGGGATCGGCGCTGAGATCCAGGACTTCGTCGAGGTCCTCCACCTGGCGATCGCCTGCCGGCACGAACAACCCGTTGGCCGGGAAGGCGCGTTCGGCGATCACGGCCTGGTGCTCTCGATGCGGCGGGGCTCGCGCAGACGGTAGCCGTTCAGGTCGGTCTCCCGGACCCGGATCCTGATCAGCTCCCGTACGGTCATCCCTTCCGGCAGCCCGGCGATCTCCCGCTCGGTGACCGGCCTGCCCGTCGCGGTCTCGTCCCGGAAGGTCACGGTGGCCATCAGGCACCTCGCTTGATCTGCAGGAGAACGGACTCGTCGGTGATCTTCGTGCCGGCGGCGAGCAGGAACGCCTTGCTGAGGATCCGGGAGAGCCGTTCGTCCAGTTCCCCGGGCTGCCACTGGCCGGTCGTACCACGGGAGTCCATCCATCGGGCAGCATCGTCGCGCAGCCGTACGACGAGCCGGCGCGCGCGGTCGAGCGCGGCGCTCGGCAACCGCTCGCCGTATCCGTCCCGCCGAGGCGCAATCCCGAAGCGCGCCGCTGACGTACTGAGAGTAGGGCCGCAGTCCGGAAAGAAGAGGGTGCATCCATCATGCGAGTACAAGGCGCGAGGCGTCTCGTCGCGGCGTCCGCGGCCGGCCTGCTGATGGCCGGCGGCGCTGCGATCGGCGCAGCAGGCACGGCGGCAGCAGCAGCCCCGTCCGTTCACACCGGTGTGATCACCGACCAGTGCTTCGGCCATCACGACTGGCGCTGCTTCGACCACGGCGGGTTCCGCTTCGACCACCGGGGCTTCTGCTTCCACCACCCCTGGTTCTGTTTCGACCACCGCTTCGACCACCGGTTCGACCACCGGTTCAACAACGGAACGGTTGTGATCATCGTCGGCTAGCGGTCACCACAGGCAATCGAGGGCGCGTCCACGGGCGCGCCCTCCGCGGCGTGGCGTGTGCACAGACGACCTGGTGGGCGGCTTCTACCTAGGCGAGTTGAGTACGCGTGCTCAGGCAGGCCGTCCGTGCCCGCTCATAGCGTCCAGCCCATGCACACAGACCACGCTGCTCGCGGTCCCGTGCTCCGGGTGGGCATCACGTCAGTGGCGTCCTGCCTGCCGGAGCTCGCGGTCACGTCCCAGCACTTGCAGGAGCAGATCTCCACGGCATCCGGGCTGCGGTTGCCAGCCCGGATGCTCGAACGCGTCACCGGGATCGTCTCGCGCCGGGCCGCGGCGGAGGGCGAGTACGCCTCGACGCTCGCGGTGCGGGCGGCGCGTACCGCGCTGCTCCGGGCCGGTCTGGCTCCGTACGACGTGGATCTGCTGGTGTTCGCCTCCGCCACGCGGGACATGGCCGAACCGGCGACTGCCCACGTCGTGCAGGCCGAGCTGGGCTCCCGGGCGCATGCGCTGGATGTGACGAACGCGTGCAACAGCTTCGTCAACGGAATCGACACGGCGCGGGCGATGATCCTGGCCGGCCGGGCCCGCCGGGCTCTGGTGGTCACCGGGGAGACCCCGAGCCGGGCGGTGCGGCACGCCCCTTCCGGCCCCGGGCAGCTCCGGGACGGCTTCGCGGGCTACACCTTCGGTGACGCGGGAGCCGCGGTCGTGCTGGAGGCCGTGGAGCAGGGCGGCATCCTCGACGTCGACACCGAGACGCATTCCGAGCACTGGCGGGTCGGCGGGATCTTCGGTGGCGGTTCGCGTCACCCCCGCGGGGACGAGCACACGTACTTCCGCGGCGACGGGACCGAACTGCGCGAGGTGTTCGAGAAGATCGGCACGTCGGTGCTGGACCGGATGAGGCTGCGCACCGGGCTGGACTGGGGCGACTTCCGGTACGTCCTGGTGCACCAGGTCACCGTGCCGTACCTGGAGCGGTTCGTGGAGCTCACCGGCATACCCCGGGACCGGCTCGTCGTCACGGTGCCCGAGCTCGGCAACATGGCCAGCGCCACGCTGGGCGTGCAGCTCGACCGGGTCCACGGGCGGCTGCTTCCCGGCGACCGGGTGCTGTTCGTGGGCCTGGGCGGTGGCGTGAGCCTGATGACCATGGTGTGGGAGAAGGCGTGAGTGCCCTGTGGGTGGTGGTGCCCGCACACCAGGAGGCCACGCGGATCGGCGCCACGCTGGACGCGCTCGCGGCCCAGCACGACCGGGACTTCACGCTCGTCGTCGTGGACAACGCCTCCACCGACGCCACGGCAGCGATGGCGTACGACTTCGCCCGCCGGGCCCCCTTCCCGGTCCATGTGCTCAGCGAGCCGGAGAAGGGCGTCGGCTGTGCCGTGGACACCGGTTTCCGGTACGCCATAGGCAACGGCGCGACGATGCTGGCCCGCACCGACGCGGACTGTCTGCCGCGCCCCGGCTGGACGGCCGCCGCCCGCGACGCCCTGCGGCAGGGCGCAGGCCTGGTGTGCGGTCGTATCGACGCACGTCGCGACGAACACGGACCGCTCGGGCGTGCCGTCTTCCGCACGCTGGTCCGCGTCGCCGCGTTCTTCGGCCGGGTCCGCCCCGCGCACGGGCGCCGGCACGGCTATCTCACGCCGTACCGGATGCACGCCGGTAACAACATGGCCGTCACGGCCGCCCTGTACGAAGCCGTCGGCGGTATGCCGCGCCGCCCCTCCCCCACCGACCGTCTCTTCCTCAACCGGGTCCGGCGCCGCACCACCGCCATCGTCCACGCCCGCGCCATGGTCGTCGAGAACTCCACCCGGCGGCTGCGCGCCTACGGGCTGGTCGGCACGGCCCGCTGGTACCTCGACCGGGGCCCGGGCCGGCACCCGGAGGACCCTCGCTGATGCTCGACACACTGGCCCACGCCCTGCGCAAGAGCCCCGATCGGCCCGCCGTTCTCGGCACCGCCCGGAACGGAGCCGTACGCGTCATGGCCACCTGCGGGGACCTGGCCGACCTCACCGACCATTACGCCGCTGCGCTGCACGCACGGGACATCGCACGCGGCAGCACCGTCGGCGTCGCGGTACGGCCCGGACCCCGGGCGCTGGCCGTGATGCTCGCCGTACACCGGCTCGGGGCGCGGGCCGCGGTGCTCGACCCGGGCGCGGGACCGGACGTACTGCGTGCCCGGCTCGCCCTCGCCCGGCCCGATGTCGTCCTCGCCGACGCCACCGCCCAGGCCGTCGCCGGGTGGGCCCGCCCGCTCGCCCGTCGGGCGCACCTGGCCCTGCCGGACCTCGCGACGCTGGGGCCAGTGGCCACGGTCGGCCCCCGACTGCCCGGCTGTGCCCCGGCGTTGGAGACCGGGGTCCGGTCGGTGGTCCTGCCGCGTCCGGTGGACGAGGACGGCGACGCGGTCATCGTCTTCACCTCGGGCACCACGTCCCGGCCGCGTGCGGTGGTGCACACCCGTTCCTCGCTCGCGGCGGGGATGGCCACGGTGACCGGTCTGGTCCCGGTGGAGGCCGAACGGCCGGTGCTGGGCGGGACGTTCTTCGTCCTCGTGCCGTCCCTGGCGAGCGGTGCACCGGTCGCGCTGCCCGCCCGCTCGCCGCGCGTTCTGGTCCGGCAGCTGCGCCGACTGGACCCGCAGGCCACCTATCTGACGCCACCTCAGCTGCGGTTGCTGCTCGCCGCGGGGGCCCGGTTCACCGGGCGGGTGTGGACGGGGTCGGCTCCGGCCAGTGCCGATCTGCTCACCCGGGTCAAGCAGGCGGGGGCGCGGGAGGCGTGGGGCGTGTACGCGCTGACCGAGCTGTTCCCCGCCGCCGCGGTGGAACAGGCCGACAAGGCCGCTTTCACCAGCGGGGGCGATCTGGTGGGCGCTCCGCTGCCGGGGGTGACGGCCAGGACGGACGCCTCCGGTGAACTGCTGCTGGCCGGTCCGGCGGCCCGGGACCGTTACCTGGGCGAGGACCCGGACCCGTGGGTCGCCACCGGTGACCGTGCGCACCTGGAGGGCGGCCGGATCGTGCTGCAGGGCCGCCTGAAGGACATGGTGCTCAGGCGCGCGGAGAACATCTACCCGGGGCTGTACGAGCCGGCGCTGCACGTGCCCGGCGTCGAACTGGCCCTGCTGGTCGGCGTACCGGCCGGTGACGGCGACGAGCGCCTGGTCGCCGTCGTGCAGCCGGGCCGGGGTGCCGACCGTGCGGCGCTGCGGGCCGCGCTGACCGGTCCGCTGGGGCGGATGGGGTCCGCCCGGCCCGATGCGGTGCTGCTGGCCGACATTCCGCTGTCCGGGCGCTCCCGCAAGCCGGACCGCGCGGCCACCGCGCGCCTGGCCGCCGCCCGCCTCGCGGAAGGGGCCCGGGGATGAGCGCGCCGCTGTGGGTGGTCGTACCGGCCTACAACGAGGAGGCCGGCATCGGGGCCACCCTGGCCGCGCTCGCCGCCCAGACCGACACCGGCTTCACCCTGGTCGTCGTCGACAACGCCTCCACGGACGCGACCGCGGAGGTCGTGCGCCGCTTCGCCGCCGCCGCGCCCTTTCCCGTGCACCTCATCGAAGAGGAGGAGCCGGGCGCCGGGGCCGCCGCCGACACCGGATTCCGGTACGCCATCGGGCAGGGCGCCGCACTGCTCGCACGGACCGACGCCGACTGCGTACCCGCCGCGGACTGGATCGCGGCGGTACGCAGGGAGTTCGGGCGCGGCACGGAGCTGGCCTGCGGGCGGAGCGTGCCACGCAGGGACGAACACCCCTCGCTCGCCGAGCGGTATCTGCTGCCGGCGGTGATCCGCGCGACCGCGCTGTACGGGCGGTACCGCACGGAGCATCGCCACCCGCGCTTCCGCGCGCCGTACGTGCTGTGCCACGGCCACAACCTCGCCGTCACGGCGGCTCTGTATCTGCGCTGCGGGGGCACACCGCGCGTCCCGCTGCAGGGGCCGCCCGAGGACGTGGTCCTCCTCAACCGGGCACGCGCGTACAGCGACCGGATCGCGCGGGCCGAGCGGATGGTGGTCCACTCCAGCCTGCGCCGTCTGCGGGCGTGGGGTGCGCGCCGGACCCTCCTGTGGTCCTGGGACCGACGCTACTGCCCCGCCGACACGAGAGAGGTACACGTGCGGTGACCGCCGCGCCCGTCCCGCCCGGCGTACGGGCGGCACGCCGCCGTGACCGGCGCGTGTACACCCGTTCCCACCCCGTGCTGTTCACTCTGCTCGCGGCCGGCCGTCACCGGACGGTGACCCGGCTCGGAGGGACGGTGCTGGTGCACGGCAGCGATGCGTACCGGCACGCCCTCACCCGTGTTCCGCTGGACCGCACCGCGGCCGGCACCACCGGCGGGGCCGCGCGGGAGCTGTCCGCCGGCGGGTCGCTGTTCGACCAGGAGGGCGCCGGTCACCGTGCCACCCGCCGTGCGGTTGCCGAAGGGCTCGGCGCGGCCGGGGTGGAGCGGCTGCGCCCGGTGTGGCGGGAGGTCCTCACCCGCCGTCTCGCCCCACTGGCCGACGGCCGCACGGTCGACCTGGTGCCGCTGGCCCGCGAGCTGGCCGGGGCCACCGTCTGTGCGCTGCTCGGGACGGGCGCGGACCCGGAGGGTGTCGCCGTGGCTGCCGCCCACGTGGCGGCCGCCGCCGTACGCGGTCATCTGCCCGGGCCACGGCTGCCCGGCACCGCCCGGGCGGCGGCCAGGGCGACGGCCCGCTTGGAGGCCCTGCTCACCCGAGGCAGCGCGCCCGGCGAGTCGGCGGAAACGGCCTTGCGGGCCATGCTCGCGGTCGCCGCCGTCAACACCACGGTGGCGGCTCTCCCACGCGCCGCAGCCTGGTGTGCCGACGCGGCCTGGTGGGACCAGGCGGCCGACGACCGGCTGCGGCCGGCCCTGGTGACCGAACTGCTGCGGGTGATCGCTCCGTCCCCGCTGCTGCCGCGCGCCGCAGCGGCCGGCGGCGCTCTCGACGGGTGCCCGGTACGGGCAGGGGACCGCCTGATCCTGGTGGCACGGCACGCGGCCCGGGCGCACACCGATCCCCCGAACATCCGCAATCCCGCGCCGCCCGAGGTGGCCCAGCTCGTCTTCGGCGCCGGATCCCACGCCTGCCCCGGTGCGCGCCTGGCCCGCGCGCAGCTCGACGACGCGCTCGCCGCACTCGCGGCCCACCGCCCCGCCGTCGTGCGGGCCCGTGCCGACCGGTCCGCGGCTCTGCCCGGCTGGCGTTCGCTCACCGTCCGCTCCACCGCCCGCCCTTCGGAGGCCCGATGACCACGATCGCCGTCACGGGGGCGAGCGGCTTCTGCGGCTCCCATGTCGCCGCCACGGCTGCCCTCCGGGGCGCCGAGGTGCTGTGTGTGGGGCGCCGCCCCGGCCCGGTCGGACGGCACATTCCGTGGGACGCCGCCCACGAGGTGCCGGACCTCGCCGGCGCCGACATCGTGGTGCACTGCGCGGCGGCGGTCGGCGACCCGGTGCCCGGCTCCCCCGCCGAAGCGGCGATGCGTGCCGTCAACGTGGAGGGCACAGCACGTCTGTTGCAGGCCGCCGCCGGCCGACCGGTGGTCTGGGTGAGCAGCGCCAGTGTCTACGCGCCCGGCCCCGGAAGGGCGCGGATCACCGAGGACCATCCGGTGCACAGCCAGCTGAACGCGTACGGCCGTACCAAGGCCGCCGGTGAGGCGCTGGCGCTCACTGCCGGTGCCGTGGTGCTGCGTCCCCGGGCGGTCTACGGTGCCGGGGATCCGCATCTGGTGCCGCGGCTGGTGTCCCGCGTCCGCAGCGGCCTGCTTCTGCTGCCCGGCCCGAGCGTCCGCCTCAGCCTGACGGCCGTGGAGAACCTCACCGAGGCGTGCCTGAGCGCCGCCGACTGGCCGCCGGGCGCCTACAACATCGCCGACCCGGCGCCGTACGACCGTGACCAGGCCGTACGGGCGGTCCTCCGTGCCCACGGCATACGGGCCCGGATCCGCCACCTGCCGGCGGCGGTCGCCCACGCCGCAGCGGGCGCCGCCCAGTCGCTGGCCCGGCTGCGTCCGCACACTGAGCCGTTCCTCACCCGTTATGCGGTCGACCAGCTGGCCAACTCCGTCGTCCTGGACGTGTCCAAGGCCGAGGCCCAGGGCTGGACGGGCGGTCGTGTGCTCGGGGACTACACCGCGGCCCGGCCGGCCGTGTGAGCGGGCCGGGCACTCGACCGGCGCGGGATGGCCGAGTGGGCCGGTGGTCCGTTCAGAGAGCGAGCGTGACCGCAGCGGCGGCGCCGCCGAGGCCGAGGGCCAAGGCCGCCTCCGTCCAGCCGCCCTCGCCCCAGCGGAAGAAGCGGTCGACGGCCAGCCGGCCGGGACCTGTGGCTGCGACGGCCAGAGCGACGACGGCGATGCACACGCTGTATTCCACGCCGCCGTCCGTCTCCCACAGGCCGTGCGCGCCGGTGACCGTGGCCATCGCGTTGATCATGACGCCGATCAGGGCGGCAGCCGCCAGCGACGTCAGCAGACCGAGCGCCAGGCCGAGGCCGCCGAGCAATTCGGACAGGCCGCCGATCGTGGCGAAGAGCTTTCCCGGGTGATAGCCCAGGGCCGCGAACCCCTTGCCGGTCCGGGTCAGGCCCGGGCCTCCGAAGAGCCCGAAGACTTTCTGAGCTCCATGGGCGGCCATGAGCAGACCGAAGGTCAGTCTGATCAGCAGCAGGCCGGCATCGGCGGCGGTCGTCCTGGAGGCGGTGGTGGGATGCGCTACCGGTTCCGTGGAACGAGCAGCACGGTTCAGGATGCGCTTGGTCAACATGGCAGATGCTCCGGTCGGAACGCCATGACGGGCGTTTCCCCCAGCTCGGGCGGATACCGAGCAACCGGTCGACGGGCGGGCCCCGCGCAGCGGCGCAGAGCCGGCCCTCCCTACGATCGTTGCGCCGAGGGCAGTGCCGTGCATCTGGGCGGTGGCCCGCCGGAGGCAGGCGGCCGGTGTCGCCCTCAGCGGTCCTGGGGCGTCCGGTCGTCATCCTCGGGGCTGCTCGGGCCGAGCCGCACACAGCATTCCCCGGGCTCGGGGGCGAGGACGGCGTGGACTCCGGTGACCTGAAGACCGTCGAGGTAGCCGCTCAGGAAGGCCTGGTTCATGCCGCACACCAGGTCGGGGGCCTTCGCTGCCAGCGGGTGGAAGGGGCAGTTGCGGAGCCGGAGCCGGGTGGGGCTCTCCCGGACCGGTTCGTAGCCGTACTGGTCCAGCAGCCGCTCGCACGCGGTCAGCCCGCGCTCGGGGCCCAGACGGCCCGGGCGGGTCTCCTCGCGTGCGGCCTCGCCCATCTGCCGGCCCCGCTGGTCGGCCGTGCGCATGGCCGCCTGCGTCGCGTTCTCGTCGGCGCCCTCGGTCAGGACGGCGTCCAGGAGAAGACCGGCCAGCAGTTCGTGGCGCCGGTCGGGGATGGTCACGGTGATCTGGGTGTCGGTGGCCTCGTACACCTTCGGCTGTCTGCCGACCTTGCGGATGCCGCCCGGTGATTCGTAGCGGGCGCGCAGCAGGCCGGCGTCGACGAGTTTGTCGAGGTGGAAGGCGGCGAGCTTGCGGGATATGCCGACGCTGGCGGCGGCCTCGTCGCGGGTGACGGCACGGCGGGCCCGCCGGATGAAGGTGAACATGCGCCTGCGCGAGTCCTCGTTCAGGACGCTCACGGAGTCGAGGGCGGTGTCGGCCGTGTCGGGCTGCGGAGTCGGGTGGGAAGCCACGAGACCACAGTAACTCCCACCTTGCTGGGCGCAACTGCCTTTTTGGCCCTCTGTTCTGCGCGTCTTGACGTCTTACCCGAATAAGACCAACATTTATTGGTGAAACCCCTGGGAGGTTGCGATGGTCAATGAGCCACAGCTTCAGGCGAAGCGTCCGGTCAGCGCCTCGCTCGCCGGCCCGTACGGCCACCCGTTCCACCCGATCCTGGTGACCGTGCCGATCGGTGCCTGGGTGACCAGCCTGGTGTTCGACATCGCGTCCCACGCAGTGCACCGTCCGGGCTTCCTGACCCAGTCCTCGGAGTGGCTGATCGCGGTCGGGGTGATCGGTGCCCTGCTGGCAGCCATGGTCGGATTCCTCGACCTGTTCGCGATCCCCAGCGGCACCCCGGCCTTTCGCACCGCCCTGGTCCACATGACGCTGAACCTGCTGGTGACCGCCGCCTACGTCGTCAACTTCCTGTGGCGGTACGGCGACCACACCGGCGGTGGCAGCGTCGGCATCGGGCGGCTCGTCCTGTCCGCACTGAGCGTGGCAGCCCTGGGCGTCTCTGGATTCCTCGGCGGCAAGCTCGCCTACCGCTACGGCGTCCGGGTCGCCGACGAGAGCACCCAGGCCGAGGGATTCACCACCGACCGCGGCCCGGGGAACGCCCGCTCCGTCGCCTGACCCGGGCCGCGCACCCGCCACGGCGGCCGGTGCCCTCCGACCGCCTCCTACCCCGTCTTCAGCTGGGAGTTCCCATGGACATCGCCGCACTGATCACCTGGGTGGTCACCGCTCTGGGCGGCTTCTACATGCTCGGCACCTGGATCCAACGCGGTGGAATCCGGCAGCAGCAATCCGGCACCAGCCGCCTGCCCGCACCCGTCGTCTTCGGGCACTTCGCCCTGGCCGCGATCGGGCTGGTGGTGTGGATCATCTATGTCGTGGCCGACAAGGGCGCCCTGGCCTGGACGTCGTTCGGTCTGCTGCTGCCGGTCGCCCTGCTCGGATTCGTGATGCTCGCCCGCTGGATCCCCGTCTACCGCGACCGCGCCACGGCCGGGGCGGTACCGGCCGCCGCGACGGCTGCCGGAGCCGAAGGGGCCGTACCCGCCGAACGGCATTTCCCCCTCGCCGTGGTGCTGGCACACGGCCTGTTCGCCGTGGTCACCCTCGTCCTGGTCCTGCTCACCGCCCTGGGCATCGGAGGCAGCTGACATGAGCCCGCGGCCCGAGCACCGCACCACCGCCCGAATAGACCTGCCCGATGCGGAGGACGCGCCATCCGCACGACCCGCGCTGCGGGTCGTCCACGAGCCCGACGGTATCGACCTGGCCGCCGCGGAGGCAGCGGCCGGCCAGTTCCTCACCGCACTGGGCATCTCCACCGCCTCGGAGAGCCTGCGCGGCACACCGGGGCGGATGGCCCGTGCGTACGCCGAACTGTTCAGCCCGCGCTCCTTCGACCTGACCACCTTCCCCAACGAGGAGGGCTACGACGAACTCGTCCTGGCCCGCCGCATTCCGGTCCGCTCCGTGTGCGAGCACCATCTGCTGCCGTTCGTCGGCACCGCCCACGTCGGCTACCTGCCCGGCGCCCGCATCCTGGGCCTGTCGAAGCTGGCCCGCGTCGTCGAGCACTTCGCCTGCCGGCCGCAGGTCCAGGAACGCCTGACCAAGCAGGTCGCCGACTGGCTGCAGACACACCTGGAGCCCAAAGGCGTCGGCGTGGTCATCGAGGCCGAGCACTCCTGCATGACGCTGCGCGGGGTGCAGGCCACCGGCTCCAGCACCATGACCTCCACCCTGCTCGGCCTGCTGCGGTCCGACGCCCGTTCGCGGAGCGAATTCCTGGCCCTGACCGGCGTGGCCTCATGACCGCGGGCCACCGCCGCCCCGCGCCGGGCCGTGGCGTGGAGAGCCGCGTCAGGCCTGTTCGCCGGCCGCCTTCGCGGCCTGCCCGTACCCCTTTGCCGCGGTGCCGCTCCTGGATGTGCAGCCCATGGCCGACGGGCGTGGCCGGGCCCTCGGGAAGCAGCTCCGCGAAGTCGCGGTCGGACTTGCGTACGGCCTCTCCGGGTTCCTTGCTCCGGCAGGCGCTCCGCCTCTGTGGCGCCGAGCCCGGCCGCCGCTACAGCAGACCCACCGCAGGGACCGCGACGTTGAGGGGTCCCAGACTGATGGGATCGGCCGGGCCGCCCAAGGCTCGGCCGGCGGACGCCCCCTCGGCACTGTCACCCGTGGGCGGCGCCGGGAACCGCGCGGAGCCGTGAGCCAGGGCGCCGATCGGAGCGGAGCCGAAACGAGAGGCGGCCGCCGACGCGTCGGCCGCGTACACACCGAGGCCACCGACGGCGAGGAGAGTGACAGCCGCAATCCGGAAAGACTTGATCATTGCGCTCCTTCGAGGCGTTTCGTTGTCTCTTTGGCACGTTCTCCGGCACGACACTCGCCGATCCGAGGTGAGGATCGGCGTATCGACGCGCGGCCGGTCCATCGGCGATTCCGGCGGTGATCCCCGCCTTGCCCGTGCCACCTCCCCCGGCGCAGTCTGGTCCTATGAGCGCTCAGGACGGCCCCACGCTCATCACGTCCGTGCAGCGGGCCTTCCGTTTGCTGGAAGCGGTGAGCGCGCACGAGAACGGCGCGCCGGCGAAACAGCTGGCACGCGAGACCGGTCTGCCCCTGGCCACCGCGTATCACCTGCTGCGCACCCTGGTGCACGACGGATACGTGCGGAAACTGGACGACGGCGGCTTCGTCCTGGGCGACAGACTGAACTCCCTGCACTCGGCGGCCGGCACGCAGACCCTGCTCAGCCGCATCCGCCCGGCGCTCGCCGCCCTGCGGGACGAGCTGTGCACCGCCACCTACCTCACGTTCTACGAGGACGGTGAGATCAGGGTCGCCGAGATCGTCGACGGGCCCCGTGCCCCACGGGTCGATCTCTGGGTGGGGTTCGAGGACGCCGGACATGCCACCGCCCTGGGCAAGTCCGTGCTGCGTGAGCTGGACGAGGACGCCCGCCGGGACTATCTGTCGCGCCACCACCTACCCGACCTCACACCACGTACGGTCACCAGCCTTCCCGAGCTGCTGCGCAGGATCGCGTCGTCCCCCCTCGCCCCGGCGGTCACGGACCTGGAGGAGTACTCACTCGGCACCGTGTGCGTCGCCGTGCCCGTCTATCGTGGCGGCACGCTCGGCTCGCTCGGTGTCTCCCTGCCCGTGGAACGGCGGGACCAGATCGAGGAGATCCGGGCACGGCTGCTCCCGGTCGCGAGCCGTATCACCAGGAGCCTCTCGCTCACTATCTGAAATTCCGCTTCTTGTGGCAGCCACGCCGAGCCCGTTTTCCTTGACGAAAGGGACATTCCGGGTGTGCATCCCGTACAGGCGAGGACTGCGGAAGAAACATGAGTCAGGCCCGACACCATGGTGGCGACCAGGAGCCGAGTTTGTTCAGGAAGCGTGCAGCCGGCATCTGGGGATCGGTACGCCGGCGTGCCGCCGGTCAGCCGTCCCCCGGAACAGCCGTGCTGCCGGTCCTGGTCCTCGCCGTCGTCGTGCTCGTGGACATCTCCGGCGGGGCGGGCATGGTCTGGCTGCCGCTGCTGGCGGCCGGGCCCGCGCTGGCCGCCGCCACCAACGGGCCGCGCGGGGTGCTGTGTGCCGGTCTCCTCGCCACGGCGCTGGGCGCGGGGCTGGGTATCAGGAACGGCGTTCCCGCCGGTGAGCTGATGGCCGTACTGTCCGCGCTGCTGGCCGTCACGGCGGCCAGCGGCCTGGCCGGCGCGCTGCGCAGCCGGCGTGAGCGGGTCCTCGCAGCCGTCCGCTCGGTCGCCGAGGCCGCCCAGCACGCCGTACTCCAGCCCGTCCCGGAGACCGTCGGACCGTTCCGGGTGGCCGTCCGCTACAGCGCCGCGGCGGCGGAGGCCCGGATCGGCGGGGATCTGTACGCCCTGGTGCCCACCCCGCACGGTGTCAGGCTGATCGTCGGCGACGTGCGCGGCAAGGGGCTGCCCGCCGTGGGGACCGCCGCACTGGTGCTCGGGGTGTTCCGCGAGGCCGCCCATGACGAGCCCGACCTGCTCGCCGTCGTCGGCAGGATCGAGCGGAGCCTCGCCCGCAACCTCGGCCCCGACGACTTCGTCACCGCCGTGGTCGCCGGATGGCCCCGGCCCGGACAGCTGGAGGTCGTCAACTGCGGACACGCGCCTCCGCTGCTGATATCCGCGTCCGGAGAGGTCAGGGCGGTGGAGCCGGCCCACCCCGCGCCGCCTCTCGGGCTGCGTGCCCTCTCGGGCCAGGCCCCTCGTCTGCAGCGGCTGCCCTTCGCGGTGGGAGAGCAGCTGCTGCTCTACACCGACGGGGTCACCGAGGCCCGCGATCAGGCGCGCGAGTTCTATCCGCTCGCCGAAGGGCTGGCCCGCCATGTCTCCGACGAGCCGGCCCGCACACTCACCGCGCTGCACGACGAGCTGCTGACGCATGTGGGCGGCCGCCTGCACGACGACGCCGCCCTGCTCCTGCTCCGCAGGCAGACCGCGGACAGCGAAACGGCCTTCCTGCCGTCTCCGGTGGAGGCCACGCTCTAGACCGCGACGAGATCGGCCCATCGGGTGACCCCGCCCGGGTGGACGCGTATGCCGTGGCGGGTCGCCAGGGCGTGGATGATCGTCTCGCCCCGGCCGTGCTCGTCCGGGTCGTCGGCACGGGCCCCGCCCACCGGGAACGCAGCCCCTGCGTCGGTGACCTCGACGCGCAGGGTGCAGGCGCCGTCGTCGGGTATCCAGGACAACCGGAGTACGGCCGGGGGGCGGGCGTGCAGGAGCGCGTTGGTGACCAGCTCCGACACCACGAGCAGAGAGTCCTCGACCAGCTCCGGGAACACCCTCCAGTCGGCGAGGACCGCCGCAACACGCCGGCGTACGGCCGAGACGGCGCCGGCGACGGGGGGCACCGGACACACGTGTTCGCAAGCCGCCCGAAGCAGCGTGTTGAGCTGAGCCGTCATGGTCTCTCCCCATGGTGTGTGCTGCCGGTCCGACGCTGTGTCCTCACGCATACCGGCTTCGCAGCAAACTATGAAGACAAATCCGGCCCGTCAATGAACAGCGGTCGGCATTGCCGAACGGCTTTGCTCACCTGCGACCCCCGAGCGCCGTCCGCCCGCGGAGCGAAGCACCCGCGGCGGTAATAGGCTCGGCTCATGGCCGGCCCAGTCCAGTCGATCGAACGGGCGGCGGCGATCCTGCGCCTGCTCGCCGGTGGGCCCCGCCGACTCGGGCTCGGCGAGGTGGCGGCCTCGCTCGGGCTGGCGAAGGGCACCGCCCACGGCATCCTGCGCACCCTGCAGCACGTGGACTTCGTCGAGCAGGACGCGGCGACCGGGAAATACCAGCTCGGAGCCGCCCTGCTGCACCTGGGCACCAGCTACCTGGACGTCAACGAACTCCGCTCGCGCTCCCTGAACTGGGCCGATGCCCTCGCCGCCCGCAGCGGGGAGGCGGTACGCCTGGGCACCCCGCTGGAGGGCAGCGTGCTCATCGTCCACCATGTGTTCCGGCCGGACGACACCTTCCAGACCCTGGACGTGGGCTCGCTGCTGCCCCTGCACGCCTCCTCGCTGGGCAAGGTACTGCTGGCGTTCGGGACCGCGACGATCGAGCCCGGCGACAGGCCTGGCCTGGAGGCGTACACCCGCCACACGCTGGTGGACCGCGAGCGGCTCACCCGGGCACTCGCCGAGGTGCGGGAACTCGGCTGGGGCGCCGAGATCCAGGAGATGAGCATGGGCGAGGCCGGGCTCGCCGCGCCGATCCGCGGCCACGGCGGCCTGGTCGTCGGCGCCATCGGCCTGTCCGGGCCGGTCGAGCGGATCTGCGACAGCCAGGGCCGTCCCCGCCCGAGCCTGGTCACCCTGATCCGTGAAGCGGCGCGCGCGATCTCCAGAGACCTGGGAGCCGCCCGCTGGTAGGCCAGGACAGCCGCCCCTTATCCATCGGAAGGCAGACCCGATCATGGCTGAACGGTATGTAATGTCCATCGATCAGGGCACCAACTCGACCCGATGCATTCTCTTCGACCACCGCGGGCGGCTGGTCTCGGTCGCGCAGAAGGAGCACCAGCAGCACTTCCCCCGGCCCGGCTGGGTCGAGCACGACGCCGTCGAGATCTGGCAGAACCTACGACGCGTCGTGCCGGAGGCCCTGTCCGACGCCGGGGTCGGCACGGGACAGGTCGCCGCCGTCGGCCTGGCCAACCAGCGCGAGACCACCGTGCTCTGGGACCGGCGTACCGGCGCACCGCTGGGCCGGGCGATCGTATGGCAGGACACCCGTACGGCGCCGCTCGTCGAGGAGCTCAGAAAGGACCCCGGTGAGGAGTTCTTCCTGCAACGGTGCTGTCTGCCGCCCTCGACCTATTTCTCGGCGCTGCGGATCCGCTGGCTGTTCGACCACGTCAAGGGTCTGCAGCAGCGCGCCGTAGACGGGGAGGTGCTGTTCGGGACGATGGAGAGCTGGCTGATCTGGAACCTCACCGGAGGCACCGACGGTGGCCTGCACATCACCGACGCCACCAACGCCAGCCGCACGATGCTGATGAACATCCACACGCTCACCTGGGACGAAGAGCTGCTGGCCTTCTTCGGCGTCCCCCGCTCGATGCTGCCCGAGATCAGGTCGTCGGCCGAGACGTACGGCGACGCCCGCTCGCTGCTGCCGGGCGTCTCCCTCACCGCCGCCCTCGGCGACCAGCAGGCCGCGCTCTTCGGCCAGACCTGCTTCTCGCCGGGCGAAGCGAAATGCACCTACGGAACGGGGAGCTTCCTGCTGCTGAACACCGGGGGCGACGTCGTGCGGTCCCGGCACGGGCTCCTCACCACCGTCGCCTACAAGATCGGGAACCAGCGGCCGGCGTACGCCCTGGAAGGGTCCATAGCCGTCACCGGCGCACTCGTCCAGTGGTTCCGTGACCGCCTGGGCCTGATCAGCAGCGCCCCGGAGATCGAGACCCTGGCGCGGACGGTGGAGGACAACGGCGGCTGTTACATCGTCCCCGCCTTCTCGGGCCTGTTCGCACCCCGCTGGCGCAGTGACGCACGCGGGGTCATCGTGGGCCTCACCTCGTACATCACCAAGGGGCACCTGGCGCGCGCCGTCCTGGAGGCCACCGGGTGGCAGACCCGCGAGGTCGTCGACGCCATGAACGCCGACTCCTCGGTCTCCCTGCAGCAACTGAAGGTGGACGGGGGCATGACCGCGGACAACCTGCTCATGCAATTCGTGGCCGACGTCCTCGACGTGCCCGTGGTGCGGCCCCTGGTCGCCGAGACGGTCTCCCTCGGCGCGGCCTACGCGGCCGGCCTCGCTTCCGGCTACTGGCCGGACCTGGAAGTGCTGCGCCGCAACTGGCACCGGGCGGCGCAGTGGTTGCCCGCCATGGATCCCCGACTGCGGGAGGCGGAGTACGACAACTGGCAGCGGGCGGTGGAACGCTCCCTGGGGTGGGCCCGGACATCGCGCTCAGCCGAGCCGCGCCCACCCAAGTGACGTATTTCGCGCCTTACTTCAGGTAGGACTTGCGCACCGGGTGCCATTATGTGATCAAATCTACCGATGCGTACCCCCCACATAAAGACGCATCATGCTGCTCAGTCGGACGGGCCTCCCGCCGAAGAGGTTCCACCCCGCCGGAATCCGTACGACGAACTGGCCTCGCTGGCAGACCATCCGCTGGACGACTTCCTCACCGAGGACAGCGCGCCGGCCCGGCAGGAGGACGACGCCGAGGAGCCCTGGACACCCCCCAACCACCGGCGCGGCAGCCGCCGTCGCAACCGCGCCACGGGCCTGCCCACGGTGGTCCGGGGCCTCGCCTGGGTCGTCACCCTCGCCTGCCTCGTCACCCTTGCCGACCGCTGGGCATTGCTGTACGCCGAGTACAGGGCCTCAGAACAGCTGAAGGACAAACTGCACCTCGCAGCCGCCCCCGAGGTACGGATCGGCGGCTTTCCCTTCCTCACGCAACTGGCCGCACAACGCCTGGACTCGGTCCGGGTGACCGTCCCCGGCATCCCGGCCCACCGGGTCACCCTCACCCAGGTCACCGCCACCGCACACGACATACGCATCGACGGCGACGGACCCACCGCGGTGCGCGGCGCACTCGTCCGGCAGGTGCGCGGCCAGGTCCTGCTGTCCTTCGCCGACATGAACCGCGAACTCGGCGCCTCCCAGGTGGCTTTCACGGCGCACGGACCGGAAGGCGTCCAGGCCCGCGGCTCCCTGCACATGGCGGGCCGTGACCTGAGCGTACGGGCCGACGCGCGCATCCGGCGCAACGGGGACCGCGGCATCGCCACCTCCGTGGACGGCATCCGGCTCGACATCGACGGCCTCGCGACCTACCGGCCCGGCACCAGGCCCGCCGAGGGGCTCCACCTGACCCCCGCATCGGCGAGACGCCTCACCCGGGAGGCGGAGAAGATCAAGGCCTTCCTGGCGCTCCCCGAGATCGTGCACCGCCTCGGTGTCCCCGACAGCGCGGTGCGCGCCGCGCTCCACGACGAGGACAAACTCCATCGACTCACCGGCGCCCCGCGCTTTTTGCACCGGCTGACCCGCATCAACCTCGTGGACGCCGCTCTCGCCCACCCGGAACTCCTCACCAGGCTGGGCCTCGACCCGTCCCTGCTCACCGCGCTGACCAAGCTCACCCGCCCCCAGATCGCCGACCGCTTCTCCTTCGCCTTCCAGCTCCCGAAGCCACCCGGAGGCTCCCTGCGTCTGCAGCGCGTGACGGTGGACAGGGACGGCATCCGCGCCGAGGTGTCGGGAACGGGACTGCTCCTGGGCCGCTGAACCGGCGACGCGGCCTGTTCGTCTGCATCGGCGTCGCCTGCATCGGCATGTGGGCTGCCATGTCACCGCTCCTGGCCATCGGCACCTTCGCCGGTCGCTGTCCGTTCGGCGGGGTGCACGGAACCGGCTCGGCATGTGGGCGGTCGGAGTCGTGCTGAAGATGGTGCTGTGGCTTCCGACGCTCTTCGGCGAGGAGGTGGGCCGGCAGGGCTACCTCTTCCCGCGCCTGGCACGGGACGGTGAGCGACAGCAAAACGACTGGCGCAAGAACCCACGACCACATCTCGTCCGGCCACACCCGAACGGTGACGGCGTGGCGGCGTTCCCGATCAGGGCGGTCGGCTTACATGGGGGGAGGAAGGAGATCCGCATGCCACTACAGGGACCCGCCAAGCAGCCCACGTCCGAGCTGGACGCCCGCTACAGTTCCGCGCTCAATCCCCGGCCGGGTGCCGCGGACGTCACCGCCACAGAATGGGCCGAGGCCGAACGGCAGATGAGGGCCGCCGAGATCTTCTGGGTGTCCACGGTGCGCGCGGACGGCCGGCTGCATGTCACGCCCGTGATCGCCGCCTGGCACGACGGGGTGCTGTACTTCTCCACCGGCAAGGGGGAGCAGAAGGCGAAGAACCTCGCTCATGACAGCCACTGCGCGCTGACCACCGGCGGGAACTCGCTCGGCGAAGGGCTCGACCTGGTGGTGGAGGGCAGGGCCGAGCCGGTTGCCGATCCGGCCGTGCTGGACGAGGTCATCGCGGCATATGAGGCGAAGTACGGGCCGCACATCACCTCGCCCGAGGGCACCTTCCACGGCATCGGGGATGCGTTCCGAAGGGGGGACGTGGTGGTGTTCGCGGTGGCTCCCGAGACGGCGTACGGCTTCGGCCGGCGCGAGGGGGTCTACACCCATACGCGCTGGACGTTCTGAGCGGCGGCGGTCTTCGGCACGCTGTACCGCGCCGTCGTCGTCCGGCCGAAGTTTTCGTCCGGGCGAAGTCCTCGTCTGGCCGAAATCCTCGCGCGGCACGGCGTCGTCTGCGAATGGCCGACGGTGACGGCGCCGTGGGGCCGGGGAACTGGTAGCTCCTTGAGGGACAGCGGACGCCGAGGGAAGGATGGTCATGGCCACCACCGTGGACGGAACCAGGGACCACACCGCGCCGCCGAGCCTTCAGCTGCCCGGGATCGTCCTCGGGGTGGGGCTGGGCGGGTTCGTCGACGGCATTCTGCTGCATCAGCTGCTGCAGTGGCACCACATGCTCACCAGCACCAATCACGACCACATCGGTGTGAAGTACTACGACCCGCACACCGTCTCCGGGCTGGAGATGAACACCGTGTGGGACGGAATCTTCCACACCGTGTGCTGGATCGCTGTGCTCACCGGCCTCGCGATCCTCTACGCGCGGGTGACGACCGGCAGGCGCCGCGTGTGGGCCTCGCGGGTCCTGTGGGGCTGGATTCTGGCCGGTTGGGGCCTGTTCAACCTCGTCGAAGGCATTCTGGACCACCAGATCCTGGGCATCCACCACGTCCACGGCGGGCCGTACCAGCTCTGGTGGGACATGGGCTTCCTCGCACTCGGAGCGCTGCTGGTCGGCGGCGGCCGGCTGCTCCAGCGTGGTGCACGGCCCTTCGATCCGCAGGCCGCCGGCACCGGGCGGGCAGGCCGAGCCGGCTGATGGGCGACGACAGCGGCCACATGCATCACCCGCAGGGCAGCGGTGCGGCAGACGTACTGGTGCCGTTGCTGGGCCTGCTGGTGTGTGCGGTCCTCTATCTCCTCCTGGTCCACCGGGCGCGCCGCCGCAACCCGGTACGGGGGTGGAGCTGCTGGCGCGCCGTCAGTTTCGTCACGGGTCTCGCCCTGGCGTCCATCGCCCTGCTGCCGCCCCTCGCGCCCCTGGCCCACAGCGACTTCCGCGGTCACATGGCCCAGCACCTGCTCATCGGCATGTACGCCCCGCTCGCCCTCGTACTCGGCGCCCCGGTGACGCTCCTGCTGCGCGCCCTGCCCGCACCGCGCGCCCGCGGCCTCACCGTGTTCCTGCACAGTCGTCCGGCCCGTCTCCTCACCCATCCGGTGCCGGCCCTGCTGCTGTCCACCGGCAGTCTCGCGGTCGTGTACTTCACGCCGCTCTACAACACCGCCATGGCCCATCCTGCCGGGCACTGGCTGCTGCACGTGCACTTCCTGCTGTCGGGCTGTCTGTTCGCCCACGTCATCGCGGGTCCGGACCCCGCTCCGGCCCGCCCCGGCGTACGGGCCCGGCTGGTCTGCCTCGGCTGTGCCATCGCCGCGCACGCGGTCATCGCGCAGTTGATGTACGGCGGATTCTGGATAGACATCCGCGCTCCCATCCCTCAGGTCCAGGGCGGTGCGGAGATCATGTACTACGGCGGTGACATCGCCGAACTCCTCCTCGCGGCCGCCCTCGTCGCCACCTGGCGCCCGGAGCGCGGTTCCCGTCAGGCAGCGAGGACGTCTGCGGCGCCGGTGTACGGGGCAGTGCGGGACTGACGAACCCCCTCGGGGCCACTAGGCGGGAAGGCGGGGTGGTCAGCGGACCGCCGGCCGGTGGCTGGGGGCCGGCTGCGGGGCGTGCTGTCCGGTGCGCAGCGACAACGGTCCCGTCCCGGGAACGGCCCCGTCCCAGGGTGCAGCTCTTCAGGTGCGCAGGTGGCGGGCGGCGTGCCGGGGTGGCCACGATCGGCACCGGGCGTGCCGGATCATTCAGGGTGGGCCACTGCGTCCCTCTGCAGCTGTACGGACGCCAGGAGGCTCAGCGAGGGCTCGGCCTGGCGCAGCGCCCTGACCGCCGCGACGGAGGCGATGTCCCCGGTGAAGCCGACGGCGTCCAGCCGGGAACGGACCCAGCGGGCGCGCAGCTGCGGGTCGGTCGCGGCGGCCGTGGATTCGACCAGCGCGGCGGCGCGCTCCAGGCCTGGGCGCTCTTCGGGGGACGCCTCGCTCAGCGCCTGCCGCAGGGTCGCCGCGACCAGGTCGGAGTCCCGGATGAGCAGTACGGCGTCGTGTTTCTTGGTCAGCCCCGTGAATGCTTTCATGTCGATCACTGTGCCGGTCGCCTTCCCGGTCCGCCAAATGACTTGAGGAACCTCAGAGGGAGCACCTCTCCACCGAGTGGGTGCCTTCCGGCCTGCCGGGCGGTGTCCTGCCACCGCTGGCTGTGTCCGCCTTCTAGCCTCGGCGGCATGCTGGGGCTTCCTGCTCACGTCCGTGCCTGCCTGTTCGACCTCGACGGGGTGCTCACCCAGACCGCGAAAGTGCACGCGGCCGCCTGGAAGGAGATGTTCGACGACTATCTCCGTGAGCGCGCCGCACGTGAGGGGACCGCGTTCGTGCCCTTCGACGCGGTCGACGACTACGACGAGTACGTGGACGGGCGCCCCCGTGAGGACGGGGTACGCACCTTCCTCGCGGCGCGCGGGGTGCACCTGCCCGAGGGATCGCCGGACGACCCGCCGGAGGCCGAGACCGTGAACGGCCTGGGCAACCGGAAGAACAACCTGGTGCTGCGGCGGATCCGCGAGGACGGGGTGGAGCCCTACGAGGGCTCGGTCCGTTTCGTGCACGCGGTGCGGGAAGCCGGGCTGCGCTGCGCGGTGGTGTCGTCCAGCGCCAACTGCCGGGACGTGCTGGTGGCGGCCGGGATCGAGGGCCTGTTCGACGAGCGGATCGACGGAGTGGTGGCGCACGAGCGTCGGCTGCGCGGCAAGCCCGCTCCGGACACCTATCTGGAGGCGGCGCGCGGGCTGGGCCTGGAACCGGACGAGGCGGCCGTGTTCGAAGACGCCCTGGCCGGCGTGGAGGCGGGCCGGGCGGGAGGGTTCGGGATGGTCGTGGGCGTCGACCGGGTGGGCCAGGCGGAGCAACTGCGGGCGCACGGGGCCGATGTGGTGGTCCGGGACCTGGCCGAGCTTCTGGAGTCGCGGTGATCACGCATCCCAGCTACACGGTCGAGCCGTGGTGCCTGCGCGAGACGGAGCTGAACCTCGACGTGCTCGCCCAGAGCGAATCGGTGTTCGCGCTGTCGAACGGGCACGTCGGGTGGCGTGGGAACCTCGACGAGGGAGAGCCGCACGGACTGCCCGGCGCCTACCTCAACGGCGTCTACGAGCGGCATCCGCTGCCGTACGCGGAAGCGGGCTACGGGTATCCCGAGTCCGGCCAGACGATGATCAACGTCACCGACGGCAAGGTCATCCGGCTGCTCGTCGACGACCACCCGTGCGATCTGCGCTACGGCCGGCTGCTGGCGCACGAGCGGGTCCTGGACTTCCGCTCCGGTGTGCTCAGCCGGACCGCCCGGTGGACCTCACCCGGCGGCCGTACGGTCAAGATCACCTCACGGCGGCTCGTGTCCTTCACCCAGCGAGCGGTGGCCGCGGTGGTGTACGAGGTGGAGCCCGTCGACGGGCCGACCACGGTGGCCGTACAGTCCGAGCTCGTCGCCAACGAACAGCTGCCCCGCTTCGAGGGCGATCCCCGGGTCGCAGCGGCGACCGGGTCCCCGCTGGTGCCCGAGGAGCACTTCGCGCAGGACACCCGGCTGCGGCTCGTGCACTGCACCGACGTCAGCGCACTGCGGGTGGGAGCGGCGGCCGACCACGTCGTGGAGGGGCCCGAGAGCACGCGCTGGACGGCACAGAGCGAGCCCGACGTCAGCCGGCTGACGGTGACCGCGAACCTGGTGCCCGGACAGCCGCTGCGCCTGGTGAAGTTCGTGGCGTACGGCTGGTCCGGGGAGCGTTCGCTGCCGGCCGTGCACGATCAGGTGGACGGGGCGGTGGCGGCGGCGGTCAGCACCGGCTGGGAGGGACTGGTCGCCGCGCAGCGGGCGTACCTGGAGCGCTTCTGGGCCGGCGCGGACGTCGAGGTGGAGGGCGACGCGCAGATCCAGCAGGCGGTGCGGTTCGCTCTGTTCCATGTGCTCCAGGCAGCGGCCCGCGGCGAGAACCGGGCGATTCCCGCGAAAGGCCTGACCGGAACCGGGTACGACGGGCACTCCTTCTGGGACACCGAGTCCTATGTGCTGCCGGTGCTCACGTTCACCGCGCCGGAGGCCGTCGCCTCGGCGCTGCGCTGGCGGCACCGGACGCTGCCGGCGGCCCGGGAACGTGCGCGCCAACTCGGGCTGGCCGGGGCGACGTTCCCCTGGCGCACCATCGACGGCGCCGAGTGCTCCGCCTACTGGCCCGCCGGGACGGCCGCCTTCCACGTCAACGCCGACATCGCCATGGCCGTCGTGCGGTACGTCATGGTGACCGGAGACGAGGACTTCGAGCGTGCCGAGGGACTCGACCTCCTCGTGAACACCGCGCGGCTGTGGCGTTCCCTCGGTCACCATGACGCGGAAGGCGTCTTCCACATCGACGGGGTGACCGGCCCCGACGAGTACAGCGCGTTCGCCCGGGACAACCTCTACACCAACCTGATGGCCCAGCAGAACCTGCTGGCCGCCGCGGACGTGGCGGTACGCCATCCGGACCGGGCCGCGGAGCTCGGCGTCGACGACGAGGAGGCCGCGGTGTGGCGGGACGCGGCGGCCCGCATGGCACTGCCGTACAACGCGTCTCTCGGCGTCCATGAACAGTCGGCCGGTTTCACGACCTTCCAGCGCTGGGACTTCGAGGCGACCCCACCCGAGAACTACCCGCTGCTGCTGCACTACCCCTACTTCGACCTGTACCGCAAGCAGGTGGTGAAGCAGGCCGACCTGGTGCTGGCGATGATGGAGTGCCCGCACGTCTTCACCGCGGAGCAGAAGGCACGCAATTTCGCCTACTACGACGCCCTGACCGTGCGCGATTCCTCGCTCTCGGCGTGCTGCCAGGCGGTGCTCGCCGCCGAGACCGGGCATCTGCGGCTCGCCTACGCCTACCTCGGCGAGGCCGCGCTGATGGACCTGGACGACCTTGAGCACAACACCCGTGACGGGCTGCACATCGCCTCCCTCGCCGGAACCTGGATCGCCCTGATCGCAGGGTTCGGGGGGATGCGCCGGTACATCGGTGAGGACGGGAAGCCGGACCGGCTGGCGTTCACACCGCGCTTGCCGGAAGCGCTGTCCAGGGTGGCGTTCACCGTGCTCGTACGCGGACGCAGACTGACGGTGGACATCGGCCGCTCCCGTACGCGGTACAAGCTGGTGGAAGGCGAACCGCTGCTCCTGCTGCACCACGGAGAGCCGACGACCGTGACCGCCGACGAACCGGTCGACCGCCCGACGCCCCCCGTCCGGGCGCGCACCGAGCCACAACAGCCGCCGGGCCGCCGCCCTGTGGGCCTGCCCGTCGGTGAGGAGCCGCGGGCTGAGACACCCGAATGACACGGCGGGGATCATGCCGCGGTGCGGGGGACGAGGTGGACGCCGCGCCCCGCGGTGCGCGACATCCGGCCGGCCATGACCGTCATGACGCGTTTCGGTACGACCGGCTGACGCCTCGGGCCGTTGAGGGTGCCGCCGGACGCGGCGTACTCGCCGCCTGATGCGGCGGTGCCGGGTAGGCGTCACTCGTCAGTCTCGCTCCCAGCCAGGTGAGGGAGGCGAGGACGAACAGCCCTTCCACGATCAGGGAAAGGGGGCCGTACGGCGGTTCCCAGCCGGATTCGTAGTAGCCGCCGGGCAGGCCAACGGTGCGCGAGAACAGAAAACCGAAGATCATACCGAGGCTGACCAGGGCTCCGGTCAGCCACGCGGCTGCCGGACGCCTCATGGTCACCAGTACCGCCGCCACGACGAGCATGACGGCGCTGCCCAGGGCGAACAGCAACCCGATGTAGAACTTCTCCTCCAGGTGATCAGGGACGAGGAGGCCGTGCAGCACCACATTGCCGACGGCGCAGCACGCTCCCAGTCCTCTCAGGGTGATGTCGGTGGCAGAGAGGGACTTCATGAAAGAGATACGCAAACGACGTCGGAAGGGATTGCGACGGACCTGTGCACGGCATGACGCCGGGCCGGCCCTGCCCGTCACAGGCTGGACGGTGCTTCGTGGCCGGTGCGCCGCAGGGCGTCCTTGAGGCGGCCGGTCACCACCAGGTTGCCGGCCGGGCTGCGCCGCGCGAGGAAACCGGTGCGGAAGTAGCCGTCGGGGGTGAAGGCGCGAGCGTTGTGGTCGGATGCCCGGTAATACCCTCGCAGGGTATACGGACCGCGGGCGAGGAGTTCGCCGGGCTCCCCGTCGGGCACGTCCCTGCCGTCGGTGTCGACGATCCGGATCTCGTCGTCGGGCGAGAGCGGCCGGCCCTGCGTGGTGAGTACGGTTTCGTCGGGATCGGCGGGCCGGGTGAGCGCGAGCGGCCCCTCGGCCGGGCCGAAGACCTGCTGCAGGCGACAGTCCAACGCGGGGCCCATCCGTGCGGCGGTCGCCCGGTGCAGGGGTGCGCCGCCGACCTGCACCAGACGCAGACTGCTCAAGTCGGCCCGGATCTTGGGGAGGTCGTCGAGCCATAGCCGGGCGACGGCGGGCACCACCGACGTGATGGTGACCCGCTCCCGTTCCACGGCCGGAAGGCATTCGGCGGGTTCCGGGCTCTCGACCAGGACGACGGTGCCGCCGGCGGAGAGGGTGCCGATGATCCCCGGGCAGCCGAAGGTGAGATTGAACTCGGCGGGCAGCGCGGCGAGGTAGACGTCGTTCTCGGTGAGCGACACCAGTTCGGCGGCGGCCCGCGCCTGGTACGCGTAGTCGTTGTGGGTGCGCGGAACGAGCTCGGGCGCCGCGGTGGTGTCGTCGGAGAGCAGGAGGAACGCCACCTGATCGGCGCCCTGCGCAAGCGCCGGCCCGGGCGGGGCGTCGATGGAGTCCAGCGGGAAGTAGTGGCAGCCCGACGGGTCGGTCCTGAGGCCGCCGTACGGGGACGCGGCTCCCGGCGCCTCACGGGTGAACACCCGCCGCAGGAAGGGCCCCCGGGCCGCGATGTCCGCGGCCATCGCCGTGTGGTCGAAGCCCTGGTACGTCGAAGGGCCGACGTAGCCGGCGGCCTCGGTGACCCGCACCAGGTGGGACACCTCGGACGCGCGGTGAGAGACCGGACAGCACACGGGGACCGCGCCGGCGCGCATCAGCGCGAACACGGTGACGACCCACTCGGGCACGTTCGGCAGCTGGACGACGACCCGTTGCCGGGGCCTCAGGCCGCGCAGCCGGAACCCTGCGGCCATTCGGTCCACGCGCCGGTTCAGGTGCGCGTACGTGATGCGGGTACCGCCGTGCACGAGCGCGGTCCGCGGTCCGTGCTGCAGGGCCCAGTCGCGCAGCAGGTTGTCCAGCGTATTGCCACGCCAGTGCCCGGCCGCCCAGTAGCGGTCGACGAACTCCTCGGGCCAGGGCGTACAGCCGTCGAGCATGGATGTCATCCGCTTTCTTCCGCGCCGCTGTCCTGACCCTGGCGATCCCATCTGCCGACGCCCCTGTGCACAAGGCGCTTTCCCCACCATGGATGTTCGATTCCCTCGGCGGAAAGTCCAATGAGCGCCGCCGGCCAGGACGTTCCTCCGGTATCCGGTCGACCCCCTGAATCCCGCGTGCCCAGTCGTCGAGGAGCCGCCAGGCGGTGAGGGCGAGCGTGGCCCGTATCAGGCCGGCGGGTTCGGTGAGTTCCACGCCCAGGACCTTGCCGATCTGCTGGAGACGGCGGGCGAGGCTGCTGTGGTGCAGGTGAAACCGGCGCCGATGTCCACGCCGATCACTGGGAGATCCACACCGAGGCGGACGAACTCGTCTGTCCGTCACCATCCCCCGGGGCAGCCGCCTCGAACGGCGGACCACAGCCTCACAGGCCTTGATCGCGGCTTCGGGCCACCGTCGGTTTTCCGCCGGTGGCCCTGAGGTGCCGTTCAGGGCTCACTCACCGAAGGCTGCCCTGCACTGTGCGGAATCCCTCCGTCGGCGAGTCCGGCGAAAGTAGGGTGATACGCATGAAGGCACTTTTGTTGTCTGGTGGCTCAGGTACCCGATTGCGCCCCATAACTTATACATCGGCGAAGCAACTTGTACCGGTCGCGAACAAACCGGTGCTGTTCTACGGTCTGGAGGCGATCGCCGAGGCCGGCATCACCCAGGTCGGGATCATCGTCGGGGACACCGCAGAGGAGATCCGGGAGGCGGTCGGCGACGGTTCCGCGTTCGGTGTCGACGTCACCTACATCCGGCAGGAGGCACCGCTCGGGCTGGCCCACGCGGTGCTGATCGCCCATGAGTTCCTGGGCGAGGACGATTTCGTGATGTACCTCGGCGACAACTTCGTCGTCGGTGGCATCAAGGATCTGGTGGACTCCTTCCGCACCGAGCGGCCGGAGGCACAGATCCTGCTGACGAAGGTGCCGAACCCGCACGCGTTCGGCGTGGCCGAGCTGGACACGGCGGGCCGGGTGATCGGCCTGGAGGAGAAGCCCGCACATCCCAAGAGCGAGCTGGCGCTGGTGGGCGTGTATCTGTTCTCCCCGGCGATCCATGAGGCCGTGCGCGCGATCCAGCCGTCCTGGCGCGGCGAGTTGGAGATCACGCACGCCATCCAGTGGCTGATCGACGCCAGGCGTGACGTGCGGTCCACCACGATCTCCGGGTACTGGAAGGACACCGGGAACGTCACCGACATGCTCGAGGTCAACCGCTCGGTGCTGGAGACCCTGGAGCGCAGGATCGACGGCACGGTCGACGCCGGCAGCGAGATCATCGGCCGGGTGCGCGTCGAGACCGGGGCCAAGGTGACCGGCAGCCGGATCGTGGGCCCGGCGGTCGTCGGCGCGAACACCGTGATCACCGACTCGTACGTCGGCCCCTTCACCTCGATATCCGACGACTGCCGGATCGAGGACAGCGAGATCGAGTACTCGATCGTGCTGCGCGACTCCTCGCTGAGCGGCGTCCGGCGGGTGGAGGCCTCCCTCATCGGCCGCAATGTCGAGGTCACTCCCGCGACCCGCAAGCCTGCCGCTCACCGTTTCGTCCTCGGTGACCACAGCAAAGTGCAGATCTCGTCATGACGGCCTCTTCCTCGCCCGACGGCCCGACCCGGATTCTGGTGACCGGCGGTGCCGGTTTCATCGGCTCGCACTACGTCCGCACGCTCCTCGGTCCGGCCGGCCCGGGTGATGTGACGGTCACGGTGCTGGACAAGCTCACCTACGCGGGTAATCCGGCCAACCTCGACGAGGTGCGCGGCCACCCGGGATTCGCCTTCGTCCAGGGCGACATCTGCGACGGCGCGCTGGTCGACGAGTTGCTCGCCGCTCACGACCAGGTGGTCCACTTCGCCGCCGAGTCGCATGTGGACCGCTCGATCCTGGGCGCCGCCGAGTTCGTCCGGACCAACGTGGTGGGCACCCAGACGCTGCTGGAGGCGGCGCTGCGCCACGAAAGACACACCGGACGCCGAAGACCGAGGACCTTCGTGCACATCTCCACCGACGAGGTGTACGGCTCCATCGACTCCGGCTCCTGGCCGGAGACGGACCCGTTGCGCCCCAACTCCCCGTACGCCGCCTCCAAGGCGTCGGCCGACCTGATCGCCCTCGCCCACCACCGTACCCACGGCCTCGACGTGCGGGTGACCCGCTGCTCCAACAACTACGGGCACCACCACTTCCCCGAGAAGGTCATCCCGCTGTTCGTCACGAACCTGCTGGACGGCGGGAAGGTCCCGCTGTACGGCGACGGCGGCAACGTCCGCGACTGGCTGCACATCGACGACCACGTCCAGGGCATCGAGCTGGTGCGCACGAAGGGGCGCGCCGGTGAGGTCTACAACATCGGCGGCGGTACCGAGTTGTCCAACAAGGAGCTGACCGCTCTGCTGCTGGAGGCCTGCGGCGCGGACTGGCACACGAGTGTCGAGTACGTCCCCGACCGCAAGGGACACGACCGCCGCTACTCGGTGGACTGCAGCAAGGCACGTGCGGAGCTGGGTTACGAGCCCCGTAAGGACTTCGCCATCGGCCTTGCCGAAACGGTCACTTGGTACCGCGAGAACCGCTCCTGGTGGGAGCCGCTGAAGGAACGCGCGGCGCTCCGATAGATCTGCCCCGGCCACCTTCGGACGACAAACAGGGGACCATGACCACCACTTGGCTGATCACCGGCGCCGCCGGCATGCTCGGGCGGGATCTTCTGGCACGGCTCCACCGGGACGGCGAGGACGCCGTCGGCCTGGCCCGTGGCCATCTCGACATCACGGACGCGGATGCGGTGCACGGCACCGTCGACGCGCAGCGGCCCCGGATCGTGGTCAACTGCGCCGCCTGGACGGCCGTCGACGACGCCGAGGCGCGCGAGGCGGACGCCCTGCGGGTCAACGGTGACGGGCCCCGGCACCTCGCCGAGGCGTGCGCGAAGATCGGGGCGAGGCTGATCCAGGTCTCGACGGACTATGTCTTCGCGGGCGACGGCACCAGTCCGTACGCCGAGAACGCCCCGACGGCACCGCGCAGCGCGTACGGACGCACCAAGCTGGCGGGGGAACAGGCGGTGCTGACGGAACTCCCGGACGCGGGGTACGTCGTGCGGACGGCCTGGCTGTACGGGGCGGGGGGCGGGAATTTCATCGACACGATGATCGGGCTGGAGTCGGTGAGGGAGACCGTCGACGTGGTCGACGACCAGCACGGACAGCCCACCTGGACGGTGGACCTCGCGGACCGGATGGTGCGGCTGGGGCGGGCCGCCCTCGCCGGCAGCGCGCCCGCCGGGATCTACCACGGCACCAGCGGTGGGGAGACGACCTGGTTCGGCCTGGCCCGGGAGATCTTCCGGCTGCTCGGCGCGGACCACGGACGGGTGCGGCCGACCACCAGCACCGCCTTCGTGCGGCCCGCCCCCCGCCCCGCGTACAGCGTTCTGGGGCACGACCTCTGGCGCCAGGCAGGAATGGAACCGATCCGTCCCTGGCGGGAGGCGCTGCAGGCGGCGTTTCCTGCTCTGCTCGACGAGAAGAAAGGTTCAACCCGGTGAACTTCAGGATCCAGCCGACCGCCCAGGTCGACGAGACGGCCACGATCGGTGACGGGACGACGGTCTGGGACCTGGCCCAGATACGGGAGGACGCCCGGCTGGGCAGCGGGTGCATCGTGGGCCGGGGAGCGTACGTCGGTCCGGGAGTGCGGATCGGCGCCCATGTGAAGCTCCAGAACTACGCGTTGGTCTACGAACCCGCGGTGCTCGGAGACGGGGTGTTCGTCGGCCCGGCGGCGGTGCTCACCAATGACCACTTCCCCCGGTCGGTGGACCCGCGGGGCCGGCTGAAGCGCGGCGGCGACTGGGAGGCCGTGGCAGTGGTGGTGGGCGAGGGGGCGTCGCTGGGGGCGCGTTCAGTGTGTGTGGCGCCGGTACGGGTCGGTCGTTGGGCGCTGGTCGCGGCGGGTGCCGTGGTGACCCGGGACGTGCCGGACTTCGCGCTCGTGGCGGGCGTACCGGCACGCCGGATCGGCTGGGTCGGCCGGGCCGGTGTCCGGCTGGTGGAGCGGGAGGGCGAGCCGGGCGGATGGCAGTGCCCCGAGACGGGCGCGCTGTACGACGAGAAGGACGGCGGACTCGTCGAGCGCGCGTGACTGCCGATTCTGCCAAAACACCGACCCTCGAACACATGCAGGCATAACATGTGTGCGAACTGTGCAGACCGGGCACAGTGAGCACACACGCCAGTGCCCAGGGGGGTTACCGGGTGGGGACACCTGTGTCCGAAACGAGGAGCGACGACCGCTCCGACGCCTGACGTCTGGCGCGCCTTTCTTCCGCCGTGCGGCCGTTCGCGCCACGGCGCTCACAAGTCTGCGCACAAGGGGACCCACAGGGGGGTTGGTGTGTCCGAACGATGACCATCACACGTCTGGCGGCGCTCGGTCGTGAGGAGCCGAAGCTGCTCGCCCTCGCCCAACGACTGCTCGCAGTCGCCGAGTCGGGCCTTCCGTCGATGCTGCTCCCCGGGGGAGAGGCCTTCGCCTTCACCCTGGCCGGGCGGCAGGCACCCGACGGATCCTGGACCCTGGAACGGCGCGGCACCAGCACCCGGTACGCGGCCATCACCGCCCTGGGGGTCCGGTTCCTGCCCGAGGACCGCCAGCGCGCGGTGCTCGGCGGGCGTACCGCACAGGAGTTCACAGGCCTGCTGGTGGAATCGCTGCCCGCGGTGGCCAACCTCGGCGACGCGGCGCTGATCGCCTGGGCCGCCGCCGAGACCGGGCACCCCAAACTGTCGGACGCCGTCGCTCGGGTCGAGGCCCTGGACGAAGACGGCCGGCCGCAGTACACCGTCGAGGCGGCGTGGGTGCTGTCCGCCCTCGCGGCGGCTCGTGGCACGGTCGATGTGGAGAGACGTTTCTCCGCAGCCCGTGACCGTCTGCTGCGGGCCCGGATCGGGGACAGCCCGCTGTTCCCGCACGCCACCGGGCCCGGCCTGCTGCCCTGGTACCGGGCGCACGTGGGCTGCTTCGCCGACCAGACCTATCCGCTTCAGGCCCTGGCCCGCGCACACGCCAGCGGTGACGGAGACGGTGATCCGCAGGCGCTGGCCGCGGCCGAGGCCTGCGCGGCGCGGATCTGCGCCCTGCAGGGCGACGGCGGGCAGTGGTGGTGGCACTACGACGCCCGCACCGGTGGTGTCGTGGAGGGCTACCCGGTCTACAGCGTCCATCAGCACGCCATGGCGCCGACCGCCCTGTTCGATCTCGCCGACGCCGGCGGCACCGACTTCGGCGCGTCGGTCCGGACGGGCCTCGCCTGGATGACGGACGTGCCCGAACTGGCCGAACACCCGGAGCGGAAGGAGCCGTTGATCCTCGACGGGCTCGGCGCCACCTGGCGCAAGGTCTACCGGGGTGATCCGAAGAAGGCCGTACGCGCCGCCCGGGGACTCGGCACCCGGATCGCTCCCAGCCTCCGGCTGAAACCCCTGGACCGGGTGTACCGCCCCCTGTCCGTGGACCGCGAATGCCGGCCGTACGAATTCGGCTGGATGCTCTACGCCTGGCAGGGAGGCCGGATATGACCGCGCGTCAGTCCCTGTTCGGGGTCGAGCTGGACCCGCTGACCATGGACGAGACCGTACAGCGCTGCCTGGAGGCGGTGCGGGACGGCAGACAGCTGGAGATCGGCGTGGTCAACGCCGCGAAGCTGGTGAACATGCGGCGCGACCCGCGGCTCGCCCAGGCCGTGGCCGGCTGCGATCTGGTCCTCGCCGACGGGCAGGCCGTGGTCTGGGCCGGCCGGGTACTGCGTGCGCCGTTACCGGAACGGGTGGCCGGTATCGATCTGTTCCTGCGGCTGCTGGCCGAGGCGGAATCGGCAGGAGTGTCCGTGTACTTCCTCGGCGCCAAGCAGGAGGTACTGGAGCGGATGCTGCGCCGGGTGGCCAACCGCTTCCCCCGGCTGAAGGTGGCCGGCAGCCGCAACGGCTACTTCGACGACTCCGAGCAGGAAGCCATAGCCGGCGCCATCGCCCGCAGCGGCGCCCGAATGCTGTTCCTCGGCATGACCTCGCCGAAGAAGGAGATCTTCACCGCCGCCTACGGCGCACGCACCGGCGCCCGCGTCGTCCACGGAGTCGGCGGCTCCTTCGACATCCTGGCCGGTGTCACCAGACGGGCCCCCGCATCGTGGCAGCGGTGGGGACTCGAGTGGCTCTACCGCGCGCTGCAGGAGCCGCGCCGCCTGGGCCGGCGCTATCTCACCACCAATGCTGCCTTCGTCCTCATGACGGCGCGCGAGTTCATCCGGCTCACCCCGCCGCCCGCTTCCGCGAACAGGAGTCACTGATGCGCGTCGTCGTGGTCGGACAGGGATATGTCGGCCTGCCACTGGCCATCCGCGCCGCCGAGGTCGGACACGAGGTGATCGGCTACGACGTCGACTCGCGGCGGATCAAGAGCCTCGCCGCCGGTGAGTCCTTCGTCGAGGACGTCTCCTCCGAGCGGATCCGCGCGGCACTGGACAACGGTGCCTACCGTCCGAGCGAATCGGCCCGCGACTGCGGCGGTTTCGACGTCGCGGTCGTCACCGTCCCCACCCCGTTGCACGAGGGCACTCCCGACCTGCGTTACATCAAGGAGTCGGCGGTCACCCTCGCCCGCTACCTGCGCCCCGGAGCCACCGTCGTCCTGGAGTCGACCACCTATCCCGGCACCACCCAGGAGCTGTTCGCCCCGATCCTGGAGGAGGGCTCGGGCCTCACCGCCGGTGCGGACTTCCACCTCGGTTACAGCCCGGAGCGGATCGACCCGGGAAACGCCGTCTGGGGCTTCCAGCAGACCCCGAAAGTCGTGTCCGGGGTCAACGAACCGTCCCTCAAAGCCGTTCAGGACTTCTACGCCCAACTCGTCGACACCACCGTCCCGGTGAGCTCGCCCAAGGAGGCCGAGCTCGCCAAACTGCTGGAGAACACCTTCCGCCATGTGAACATCGCCCTGGTCAACGAGATCGCGATGTTCGCCCACCACCTGGACATCGACGTCTGGCAGGCCATCGACGCCGCCGCCACCAAGCCCTTCGGGTTCATGAGGTTCACACCCGGACCCGGTGTCGGCGGCCACTGCCTGCCCATCGACCCCTCGTACCTGTCCTGGCGGGTGCAGCGCGAACTCGGGCAGAGCTTCCGCTTCGTGGAACTGGCCAACGACATCAACAACCACATGCCCGAGTACGTGGCGCGCCGTATCAGCGACCTGTTCAACGAAAGACGTCGTTCCGTGAACGGCTCGCGCATCCTGCTGCTCGGTCTGGCGTACAAGAAGAACACCGGCGACGCCCGCGAGTCGCCCGCCCTGCGCATCTCCCACCTGTTGCTCGACATGGGGGCCCAGGTCAGGGCGGCCGACCCGCACGTCGTCGAGAGTCTGCCGATGGACAGCCGGCTGGTGCGGGTCGAGCCGGTGCCTCAGGAGCTGGCGGCGGCCGATGTGGTGGTCCTGCTCACCGACCACGACAGCTTCGACTACGAACTCGTCGCGGAACACGCCCCCTTCGTCCTCGACTGCCGCCGGCGGCTGCCGGCCGGACCCACGATCGAGGTGCTCTGAGCCATGCCGCGCATCGTCTGTGTCGCCGGGGCACGCCCCAACTACATGAAGATCAAACCGGTGATGGACGCCCTGGAACGCCGGGGCGCCGAGGTGGTCCTCGTGCACACCGGTCAGCACTACGACCCGGCCATGAACGACGTGTTCTTCGCCGACCTCGGCATCCGGCCGCCCGACCGCTTCCTGGGGGTCGGCTCCGGCACCCACGCCGAGCAGACCGGACGCGTGATGACCGCGTTCGAGCCCCTTCTCGGCGAGGTGTGCCCGGACATCGTCGTGGTGGTCGGCGACATCAACTCCACTCTGGCCTGCGCCCTGGTCACCGCCAAGGCCGGGCCGCTGCTGGCGCACGTCGAGGCCGGCCTGCGCAGCCGCGACTGGAGCATGCCGGAGGAGGTCAACCGCGTCGCCACCGACCGCGTCAGCGACTACCTGCTGGCCCCCTCACCCGACGCCGTCGAGAACCTGCGGGCGGAGGGCTACCGGCACGACCAGATCCACCTGGTCGGCAACGTCATGATCGACACCCTGCTGGCCAACCTGGAACGGGCCAGGGCCTCGGGCATTCTCCGCCGGTACGGCCTGAGCAGAGGGGAGTTCGGCCTGGTCACGCTGCACCGCCCTGCCAACGTGGACGATCCCGAGGTCCTCGCCGGGCTGCTGAAGGCCCTCGGTGAGATCGCCGGCCGCTGTCCGCTGCTGCTGCCCGTGCACCCGCGCGCGGCCGGACGGCTGGCCGACATCGGCGTCCCCGCAGGCATCCGGCTCGTGCCCCCCGCCGGATACCTGGACTTCATCGCCCTGCAGGACTCCGCCCGCCTCGTGCTGACCGATTCCGGCGGCATTCAGGAGGAGACCACCGCGCTGGGCGTGCCGTGCGTGACCCTGCGGGAGAACACCGAGCGGCCGATCACCGTCGAGCAGGGCACCAATGTGCTGGCCGGCCGCGACCCGGCGCGCATCGTCTCCACCGTGCACAGGGTGCTGGACGATCCGCCCGCACCGCGCCGGCCCGAACTGTGGGACGGGCGCGCGAGCGACCGCATCGCCGACGTGCTGATGGAGGGAGGCACCGCGAGCACACGGCCGAGGCCGACCGACCGAACCTTCCCCAAATGATCCGCTTGCCGCATATGCTCGTCGAACGTCGGGTCGCGAGGGGGGACCGCCATGGATCTCGCTGAGATCTTCCGGGTCATGCGCAGGCGCTGGCGCGTCCTGCTGCCCGGACTGCTGCTGACCGCCGGACTGACGGTCGCCGTGTACCTGCTGGTTCCGGTGACCTACCAGTCGCAGAGCACGGTGGTCCTCCTGAACTCCCAGAAGGCCACGGTGGCCTACGACGGCAACCCCTTCCTCAGCACGCAGACCTCGCTCACCGGCATGGCCGACGGCCTGGCCCGCAATCTCAATTCCGACGACTCCGTGCGGGAGCTCAAGTCCCGTGGCGCCACGGGGACGTTCGAGGCCAAGCTCGCCGACAACGCCCAGGGGCCACTCATGTGGCTCACGGTCACCGGCACCGACAAGACCGACGTGCTGGCCTCGGACCGCATCCTGACCGCGTATGCCGGACAACGGCTGGAGCAGTTCCAGAAACAGCAGTCGGTGGCCCCGAAGGCCATGATCCGTATGACGACCGTCGTGGCCCCCCAGAACCCGGTGGCGCAGACCAAGACCCGGCTCGAATACCTGGTCATGGCCGGGTTCCTGGGACTGGTGCTGAGCCTGGTCGCCGTCTTCTACGTGGAGGCCCGCCGCCGGCCGCGCGCGCCGGCGCAGCCGGACGAGCCTGCGCGACCGGTCACCGCCCCCACGTCCGCGACCGGAGAACCGGCGACGGACGAGACGGTGGCCCTCCGGCCGCCGCCCACCTGGTCGCGGTCCGCCGAGACCAGGGCCGCCGCGGAGCCGAGGGCCGGACGGCCCGCCATGGCCGTGGCACCCGCCGCCGAGCCGCTCGACGAGGAGTCGACTCATGGACAGCGTTCGCACACCGGACAGCGGGACCGCTGAGCCGAGCGACACCCCCGCTCCCGCTTCCCTCGGCCGCAAGGTCCGCTCCGCGGCCCGCTGGAGCCTGATCAACACCGTCGTCATGCGCCTCGGCAACTTCGCCACCGGCATCCTGCTGGCGCGCTTCGCCCTCGGGCCCGCTCAGTGGGGCGTCTACGGCATCGCCCAGACCGTGCTCCTGGTCCTGCTCTCCGCCAACGAACTCGGCGTCAGCCTGGCCATCGTCCGCTGGGACGGCGATCCCCGCCGCTTCGCGCCGACGGTACTGACGCTGGCCACCGCGTCCAGCGGCCTGCTGTACGCCGCCCTGTTCTTCTCGGCACCGACGGTGGCAGGGCTGCTCGACTCGCCCGGAGCCGCGGGCGTACTGCGGGTGATGTGCCTGTGCCTGGTGATCGACGGGGTGGCCCAGGTGCCCGCCGGCTTTCTGACCCGGGAGTTCGCCCAGGGCAGGCGGATGGTCATCGATGCGCTCAACTTCCTCATCAGCACCTCCGTGACCCTGGTGCTGGCCTTCGCGGGCTGGGGCGCGATGAGCTTCGCCTGGGGCGCGGTCGCGGGCAACATCGCCGCCCTCGCCGGCTGCGCCCTGGCCGCCCCCGGCACCCTGCGGTTCGGCTGGGATCCCGAACAGGCCCGCGCGCTGCTGAGGTTCGGGCTGCCGCTGGCCGGCGCGAGCCTCCTCGCCCTCGCCGTCGTCAATGTGGACACCCTGGTCGTCGGCTCCACCCTCGGTCAGGTCTCCCTCGGCTTCTACGTCCTGGCGTTCAACATGTCCGGCTGGCCGGTGCGCATCATCTCCGAGGCGGCCCGGCGTGTCTCCTTCGCCGGCTTCTCGCGCCTCGCCGGCTCCCCGCAGGCCCTCGTTCGAGGCTTCAGCCGCGCCCTGGGCGTGCTGGTCACCGGCACCGTCCCGCTGTGCGTGCTGCTCGGCAGCCTCGCCGCGCCGGTCGTGCACCTCGTGTACGGCGGCACGTGGGTGCCCGCCGCCGATGCGCTGCCCTGGCTGATGGCCCTCGGCCTGATCCGCATCGGCTGCGAACTCGCCTACGACTGCCTCGTCGCCACCGAGCAACGGCGCGCCCTCCTGCTCGTCCAGGGCCTGTGGGTCGTGGCCCTCGTCCCCGTCCTCCTCGTCGGCGCGCGCCTCGGCGGCATCGTCGGCGTCTCCCAGGGCCATGTCCTGGTCGCCGCCTGTCTCGTCGTACCCGCCTTCCTCTACGCCCTGGGCCGGGCCGGGATCGGCCTCGCCCACATCGCCGCAGCCTGCGCCTGGCCCTTGCTCGGGGGGACCGTGATGACCCTGCTGATCCTCGCCGGGAAGCGGTTCCTCGGCGACGGCACCCCCGCCCTCCTCCTCATCGGTACAGCGGCCCTGGCCTGTTACGCGGTGTGTGTCCTGCCCGGCCGCCGCCTGCTCCTCGGTTCCCGGGCACCGGAGACCGTATGACCAGGATCCGCGGCCTGGCCGCCCTTGTGACGCTCGCGCTGGCGACCGCCTGCGCCGGCGGAGCGGGCCACACCGCCGAAGACGGAACCAACGGCACCGCTCACGCCACCAGCGGGAGCCCCCGGTCAGCCGGCTTCCCCGATGCCCGCAGCACCGGCCCCCGCGTCCCCCTCACGCCGCACTCCACCGGGAACATGACCGTCAGGACGGACGGGACCGTCATCAGAGGGTGGGACATCACCGGCTCACTCGACATCTACGCGGACAACGTGACGATCGTCGACACCAGGATCACCTCCACGAACTGGTGGGGGGTCAACCTGCGCCCCGGTCACAGCGGACTGAAGGTCCTCCACACCACCATCACCGCCGTCCCCGGCAAGGGTCCCGACAACGGCGGGGTGGACTACGCCGTGTCGAACATGGGCGGCAGTTCCATCGAGGTCGGCTGGAGCGACATCTCCGTCTTCGGCAACGCCCTGTCCATGGGCCAGGGCTATATCCACGACTCCTACGTCCACGACCTCGTCCCCTTCCGCAACGCCGGTGGCGAGTGGCAGCACACCGACGCGGTGATCAGCGGCGGCAGCAACAAGGGCCGGCTGATCATCCGTCACAACACCCTGCTCAATCCCGTCGCCGTCGACCGGGGAGCCTCCGCCAGCCTGGGTCTGTTCGCCGACTCCGGGCCCGTCTCCGATACGGTCATCGACCACAACCTGCTGGCCGGTGGCGCGTACTGCCTCTACGGGGGTGGCGACGGCGCCACCGGGATCGAGGTCACGGACAACGTCTTCTCCACCCGCTACCACCGCAACTGCGGTGTCTACGGAGCCGTCACCGCCTGGAACGCCGGCGGTACCGGCAACGTCTGGCGCGGCAACCGGTTCTCCCACGGCACCCCGATCACCCCCGAGCCGGCCGGCTGAGGAAGAGGATCATGCGACGCATCGCCCGCGCCCCCTGGGAGCTCCTCAAGCGCGCCTTCGGCTGGCTCGTCCTGTTCGAGCTGCGCAACAAGGTCCTCCTCTTTCCCTCCGCGGTGCGGCTGCGCCGCTTCGAAACCGCCGAGGCTCGCAGGCTCGGGGCTGCCGCCGCGCCACTGCCCTGCGCCCTGGTCGCCACGGTCATCGCCACCCACCGCCGACCCGACGAGCTGCGGGCGGCCGTCCGTTCGGCCCTGGCGCAGACCGTCCGCGACCAGGTCGTGGTGGTCGTCGACGACGGTGCCGGGCTCCCCGAACTGCCGGACGATCCGCGCCTGTTCGCGGTCTCGCTGGCACGCAACACGGGCGTTGCCGGCGTCGTGCGCAATGTGGGCATCCGCCTCAGCCGCTCCCGGTACGTGGCTTTCCTCGACGACGACAACCTGTGGGAGCCCGACCATCTGGAACAGGCGCTGGCGGTTCTGGAGTCCCCCCACGGGCCCGACGGCGTCTACACGGCGCTGCGCCGCGTCCTGCCGGACGGGACCGAGCGGGACATCCTGTCCGTGCCGTTCGACCGCCGCAGGGCGGCCCGGGAGTCCTTCCTGGACACCAACGCGTTCGTCGCGCGGCGGGACGGTTCGCTGCACTTCAGCCGGCTGCGGCGGACGCCGGAGGTGCTTCCGCGGGAGGACTGGGAGCTCGTCCACCGGTACAGCCGCGGTCACAGTGTGCGGCACGTGCCGCGGGCGACCGTGCGGTATCTGGTGAACCCGGGGAGTTTCTACACGTCGTGGGCCGACTGAGCGTCACGGTGCCGGTGTGGCCCGCAGCGCGCCCGGCTTGAGCAGGGCGGCTGCCGCCGCGCGGCTGGCCCTCCTGCCGAGAGCCGCTCGCGACGCCTCGCGCAGGAACACGGCTCCTCGGAAGCATGCCGTTGCGACGGCCCCGTGGCGCCGCCCGTAGAGGCGCACGCGATTGAGCGTCAGCAGAGTCCAGAGCCGGGGCGAGACCTGGGAGTCGCCGCCGAGATGGACGGCCTCGGCTGTCGGTTCCAGCTGCGTGGCGTATCCACGGTCCCGGGCGCGCAGGCAGTACTCGGTCTCCTCCGAGTAGAGGAAGAAGGACTCGTCCCAGGGACCGCAGGCGGCCAGGCAGTCCGCGGCGACGGCCATGAGCGCGCCGGTCGCCCAGTCCGCGCGCGTGGGCCGTCGGTAGGCGGCGGGGTCGGTGACGAGTTCGCTCCAGTGCGGGAAGCGCCCGGCCCGGCGGTTTCCGATGACGGCCTCGCCGAGGGCCCGGGACACGCTCGACTCCCGGCGCAGTGAGTAATGGGGCGAGTCCCGGCCGTCTTCGTACAGGAGGGGCACGGCGATCCCCACGCCGTCGCCGAGACTGTCCACGAGACGTCGGGCGCAGCCCCGCCGCATCCGGATGTCGGGGTTGCAGATGAGTACGGCCCTGTACGCACCGGCGGCGCCCAGCGCAGCGTTGATGCCTGCGGCGTACCCGGCGTTGCGGCCGGTCTGGACGACGGTCGCGTCGGGGGCCAGCGCACGGAGCACCTCGACGGTGTCGTCGGCGGAGTCGTTGTCGGCGACGACGAGCCGCCAGTCGAGACCGGCCATGCCGTCCCCGAGTGCGGCGAGGAACCCGGGGAGCACCGGGGCGCTGTTCCAGGTGACGACGATGACGGCGACAGGGCTCAACGGGACTCCATGAGGTGGGGAAGCCGGTCTTCGGAGGCGGCGCGCGGGGCCGGGACGGCGGCGGTTGCCGCCTCGCGCCGGACGAAGCCCAGACAGCTGCACCCCGCCCCCAGCATCAGGAAGAACATCCCGGCGAACATCGGGAAGCTCAGTGAGTCGAAGGTGGCGCTGATGACCAGGGCGACCACCGACGAGGCGAAGAACGCCTGCCCCAGTTCGCGGTCGGACTCGGTGCGGGCCAGCCGCCGGAGGGCGCCGCCGTGGTGGATTCCGGTGACGAACAGGACGAGCAGGGCGACGAGCCCGAGCACGCCCGTCTCGGCCAGGGTCAGCATGTACTGGTTGTCGGTGAAGAAGTACAGGTCCGGGGTGAAGGTGCCGAAGCCCCGCCCGAACAGCGGATGCTCCTGCAGATAGGGCACGATCGCGCTGTACTTGACCGTCCGGGCCTGGGTGCTGCTGTCGGAGTTGGACAGGAACGACGCGAACAGGCCCGTGATCGTGCCGATCAGCCCGGGGACGAGCACCTTGAAGACGGCCACGGAGGCCGTCATCACACCGATCGCGGCCCACCGTCGGGCCGGCTTCCAGCGCGGCACCATCACCAGGGCGACCAGCAGCAGGCCGATGATCGAGGTCCGCGACACGGTCAGCGGCAGCGCACCGGCCATGAGCACCACCGGTGCCCAGCGGCGCAGCACATGGCGGTGACGGCGTACCGGATCGAAGGCCTGCTGGACGGCGAAGGGCAGGAGGATCGCCAGCATGCCGGCGAACTCCAGCGGCTGGGCCGTGGTGGCCCGGGGCCGGGTGAAGGCGCCGCGGTCCATGACGCTCACCTGCGCCACGCTGGTCTGGAGCCCGGGGATGTGGAGGGAGTCGGCGATGTTGGTGGCCGCGAAGAAGTCGTAGAAGCCGATCGCGGCGACGACGGACCCCATGACCACCACCCGGCGCAGCAGCACGTCCAGCCGTGCGCGGTCCTGCACCCCCGCCGAGGTCAGGACGACCAGCGACACCCACACCAGGAACCCGATGAGCCCGCGGTCGGCCCCGAGGACCTCCTCGTGGGAGCTCTCGCGCATCGCGTCGGCGACATACGCCGCGAGGACGGCCAGCCCGAGCACGCACATCGCGACCCGTGCGAGCCTGGTGCCCGGTGCGGGAAGGACACGGCCGCCGAGCCAGGTCGCCAGGTACCAGAGCAGTCCGAGCAGGGCGAAGACGTTGGCCGGCGTGCCGACGCCGCCGAGCGCGGGCAGGGCCAGGTTCGACGGGATGAAGAAGGCGAGCGCCAAGTAGACGGTGAGGATCGCGGTGGCGTCCACCCGTCGGCTCAGCGGTCCTGCTCGTACCCGCTTGGGGGTGCGGGTCTCCTGCTGTCGTGCGGTGCCCTGCCGCCGGCGGCGGACCACCGCGACGCCCTCCATCAGGATCGACAGCAAAAACGCGCTGACGACGCCCAGGATGACGACAGCAGCGACGTCCTGGTAGCGGCTCTTCGACTTGGCCACCGGGGTCTGCGGCAGCACGACGGGGGCGGTCTGCACGAGATACGCGGGCGGGACCTTGGCGGCGGCCTGCAGGGCATCGAGTTGCTCGCCGGCGAAGGTGGTCAGGGTGCTGGTCTCCTTGAGCACCTTCGCCCGGTCGGTCCCGGTAACACTGAGCACGAGCAGTGGGCTGTCGCTCTGCGGCGCGAAGCCGGCGGTGTACGGGTCCGTGACGCCCCTGCTGTGCAACTCCTTGGCGGCGTCGTTCGATTCAAGGGTCCTGATCAGCACGTCGGCCGTGACGATGAGCGAACCGCCAGCGTTCGAGATGGGGTTGCCGAAGGTGGGGGCCAGCCGAGCGACGGCCGAGGAGTCCAGCAGGGCGACCGAGCTCTGCGACTGGTAGGAGACGGGGACGGTCACATACAGATACGCGCCGCCGAGCAGGCTGAGCAGGGTGAAGGGCACCATGAAATACCAACGTCTGCGCAGAATGGCCCATATCTCATCGAGATTCATGAACCATCCCCCCATTCGATGGCGTCCCACCGCGTGCCCTGCCAGTATCGGGGGCGACGGAAGGAACTCACATGTCGCCCGGGAACGTCGCCGATGCGCTGCTCCGACGCTGGTACGTCGTGGTGGTCGCGCTGCTGCTGACGGCCGCCGGGGCGTATCACGTGGTGCGTCCCGCTCCCCAGTACGTCGGGTCCGCGGTGGTCGTCCTCAAACCGCCGGTGACGCGGAACCAGCCCAATCAGCTCACCAATCTGCAGCCCCCGCTCGCCCTGGTGTCCTATGCGGTCGTCCAGCAGCTGCGATCCCCCGACGGTGCAAAGGAGTTGCGGGCCGTGGGCGTTCGGGGGAGCTACCATCTCGTCCCACGCAACAGCGGCACCAGCGCGACGCCCCGTTACCTGATCCCCTCGCTGCAGATGCAGTCGCAGGCGTCCGGCGCCGGCGCCGCCGTGGCGGCGGTCCGTCGCATGATCGATGTCTACACCCGGCATGTCGACCAGTTGCAGTCGGCCCAGGGGGTGCCGGCCGGGTCGCGGATCACCGCCTCCGTCCTGACCTCGCCGAGCGCGGCACAGGTGCAGGGTGACAAGAGCCGGGGCCTGGCGGGCATGGCTCTGCTCGGCGCGGCCGGCGGGGTTCTCGGCGCGTTGTGGCTCGACCGGTTCCTGCTGAGGCGCCGTCACGTCTCTCCCCGCCGTCACGCCGGCCCTGTTCCGGCGACCCACTGAGGCTTGCCGACGCACCATCAGATACCGCGGCGCTTCCACGACTCCCACCACAGCCACTCCCGGCCGCGCTCGGCCACGGCCGACCACACCAGCGGCTGCAGATAGGGCATGACCTGCGCACCGATCCGCCTGCGCAACCGCAGCGCACGGTATTCCGGCAGCGCCGTGTATCCCGGCAGGCACTGCGCGGCGAACTCCACGCACGCGTCGACCGGGACGACATCCGTGCGCCCCCGGTCGTAGGCCCGGTACGCCCGGCGCAGCGCGAAGCGGGCGAGCCGGGTGTGGACCTCGTCGGCCAGGCAGTCGGCGTGGGGCAGCCGGTCGGCGCATTTGGCGAGCACCGAGTCGAAGGCCACCAGGCGCTGGCGCAGGTCGTCGAGCTGACCGCCGAAGTCGGTGGTGGACATGTTCTTGCCGTGGACGCGGTAGAAGGCCTGGTCGGCACCGCGGATGTAGCCGACGTCGGCGTGTGCGGCGAGCCGCATCCACATCTCGATGTCACCGGCGTGCGGCAGGGCCGGGTCGTAGCCGCCGACCGTGCGCTGGAGGCTGGTGCGGACGACGACTTCCGGCGAAGTGATGCAGCCGGTGCCCTCGCGGAAGCGCCGCTCCAGCCACCACCGCCCGGGATAGACGACCGAGCCGGTGCTGTGCGTGCGGGCCGCCGGCAGCGGGCCGCCGTGCTGGAAACGCAGCGGGCGCCCATAGGCGAACCCCGCTTCGGGATGGGCGTCCAGCAGCGCGGCGGCCCGCACCAAGGCCCCTGGGACCAGCCGGTCGTCGGCCGACAGGAGGGCGACGTAGTCGCCGTCGGCCCATTCCAGCAGGCCCTCGTTGTAGGTGGCGATGTGGCCCTTGTTGGTCGCGTGGACGCGGACTTCGATCCGGGGGTCGGAGGCGGCCAGCTTGTGCGCGGTCTCCGCCGAGTCGTCGGGCGAGGCGTCGTCGATGACGAGTACCCGGACGTCGACGCCGTCCTGCTCGTCCAGGACGCTGCGCACGCAGTCGGCCAGGAAGTGGCCGTACTTGTAGCAGGGGATCACGACACTGACGGTGCTCATCGATCAAGGGAGCCAATCTTCTTGCGGACGGTCTTGCCGGTCAGGGTCCAGCTGCGGGACTTCACCGGGTGCTGGTGCCGGTCCCGGGCGGTGACGGTGACCGTGAACCGTGTGCCGTCCGGCAACGGGGCGGACAGGTGGACGGACACCCTGTGGGTGGCCCGGTCATAGGAGGTGACGGCGGTGACGTGGAGCTTCCTGGCCGCCTCGGAACCCCTCAGGACGGTCACGGTCGCCTTGACGGACGACACGCCGGCCGAGGCGGGCAGGGTCGTGACGAGGGCGTCCTGCGCGTCGGCGGTGTGCGTCACCGAGGACGCGGTCACCTCCGAGGCCTTGGCCGTCGACAGGGACGCACTCGGGTTGTCGGCGGTGAAGACCGGGCCGACCCAGTAGTTCGCGGAGCCGTAGGAACCGTTGGGGAAGGCCGGGTCGGTGCCGTACCGGTAGAGCCCGTTGTGGTGCGCGGTGGTGTCGGCGGTGGCGGTCAGCGGATAGGACTGGTGGGCTGCCGCGAAGTAGCCGCCGTCCACCGCGTAGTTGCCGTGCGGCGCGTGGTAGGAGACGACGTACGGGGTGCCCGCGGTCACGGCCACCGGAGCGGCGAACGTCATCTGCTGCCAGCCCGAGGCCGTCTCGCCGGTGAAGGTGCCGGTGGCGAGCAGCGTGCCGTCGTCGGTCCACAGGCTGCCGGTGTGCGTGCCGGTGTTGCCGGTGCCCTTGTAGAACGTGACGCCGGTGATCCAGCCGTCCGCCGAGGAGGTGAACCGGGTGCCCAGCTCCACGGAGTTGGTGTCACTGGTCATGTCGGCGTTGGCCGGCACGGTGGACGAACCCCACAGCGTGCAGGGACAGGTGACCGCGGGCGGGGTGGAACTGGTGGTGAAGGACCAGGTCACCGGGTCGGCCATGGCGTTGCCCCACAGGTCGGAGGCCTGGACGGACGCGGTGTAGGTGGTGTGGAGTTCCAGCTGCGTCGACGGTGTGAGGGTCGCCTTGTCGGACGCGGGGAGCGTGGTGGTTCCCGGCACGGTGGTGCCGTCCGGGCCTTTCAGGGTGAACGCCAGGGCGTCGGTGTCGACGGCCGAGCTGAAGACGGCCGACACCGGTGCGGTGATCGACACACCGGTCGCCCCGGACGTCGGGGAGGTGGAGGTGACGGTGGGCGGGGTCGTGCTGGCCGTCGAGGTGTCCAGCACGACATCGACCCAGTAGTTGCTGCCGGAGGACGGCGAGGACGGGAACGCGCTGGTCGAGCCGTAGTGGTAGACGCCGTTGCCGCCGTCCGTGCCGGACTTCAGTGCCGTGAGCGGGGCCAGGCCGGCGTCGCTGCCGGAGAAGTAGCCGCCGTCGTAGGAGTACCCGCCGTTGGGAGCGAAGTAGGAGGCGACGTAGGTGGTGTTGGCCTTGACGCTGACCGGGGTGGCGAAGTTCAGCTGCTGCCAGCCGGAGGCCGTCTCCTTGGTGAAGGTGCCGGTGGCCAGGCGGGTGCCGGAGGCGCTCCACAGGCTCCCGGTGTGGGTGCCCGTGTTGGCCGGTGACTTGTAGAAGCGGACACCGGTGAGGGAACCGGCCGTCGTGGTGCGGAACTTGACGCCGAGCTCCACCGAGCTGCCGTCGCCCGCGTTGACGGTGCCGGGAACGGCCGAGGCCGGCCAGACGGTGCAGGGGCAGGCCTGCGGGCCGACGGTCAGCGGGACGGTGGTGACCGCGCCGATGTTGACGCTGTCGTCGACCGCGCGGACTGCGACGGACGCCGGGCCCGGGGTCGTCGGGGTCCAGCTGTAGCTCCAGGACGCCAGGCCGTTCGCGGCCTTCCAGGTGGTTCCGCCGTCCGTGGACACCTCCACGCGGGCCACCACGCCTCCGCCGGAGTCGGTGGCGGTGCCGGTGATGGTGACCGGCTTCAGCGCCGGGACGGTGATCCCGGAGGCCGGGCTCTTCACGGTGACGGCCGGACCCGTGGTATCGGTGGAGGCCGTCGCGGTGACGAGGTTGCTCTGCAGGGTCAGTGGCTTGACCCCCATGTCGGCCAGGACGTTCACGGTCGCCTGCTGCATCCGGGCATCCTCGGTGACCACCGTGTCCTCGGGGTTGTAGGTGGGGATGTCGGTCAGGCCCCACGACCACTGCACGGTCCCCGCCCCGAACACCAGGGCGCCCGAGTCCCGGTCGCGGAACTCGACGAGGTTGTGCGTCGCCGTGCCGTTGCCGTACACGTTGCCCCAGTCCGTGCGGAGCTTGCCGTCGTTGATGTCCACGGTCGTGGACGACAGGTCGATCTCCCCCGCGGGCCTGGTGCCGTTGTCGACGTCGCTGTCCCACTCGTAACCGAGGGTGCCCGTCGGGAAGGTGGCGGTCTGCCCGGCGGTGAGGTTGGCGATGGAGGTGTTGCGCCACAGCCGGTTCCTGCCGTACGAGCCGGGGACGGTGATCGCGTCGCTGCGGTAGCCGTTCACCTGGAACATGGAGCCGGTGAGGATGTTCGGCGGCTGGTAGGTCTGGCCGTAGTCGCTGCCGGCCGGGTCCATCCAGGTGCCGGTCCAGATGCCGCTGGGGTCGGCGATGCCGTTGTTCTGGGACATCTTGGTCATCTTGTAGCAGACCAGGGTCCGGTTCGCCGTGCCGGCGCCGTCGATGCTCGGGGCGAGCCGCGTCTTCCAGAAGACCTCGTTGCCGCTGAAGAAGGCCTCGCGGACGCCTGCCTTGCGGGCCGCCAGGACGTTGGAGTACTGGCTCTGCGTCCAGTACTCGTCATGACCGGAGGACATGTACACCTTGTGCTTCTTCAGCAGGGTGGCGCCGTTGGCCGACACGTCCACGCCGGACAGGTAGCTGACGTCGTAGCCGTTGCGTTCCAGCCAGGACAGCATCATGTACTCGGAGCCGTAGATGCCGTTGTCACCGCCGATGTCCAGCGGCCGGTTGTAGCTGACCTCGTAGGCGCGGCCGTCCGGAGCGGGCCCGGTGCCGCCGTACAGATCCTGGCCGCCGTAGTCGTTGTAGGCCTGCCAGGTCTGATCGCTGGTCTGTACGACGATGTCGGAGGTGCTGGAGTCGTTGCGGACGACGAACGGGTATGGCATCAGGCCGTCGCCGTCCGTCTGCGTCAGGTTCGCGATGTACAGGCCGGACACGGCACCGCTGGGCACCGTCCAGGTCGCGGTCACGGGCCAGTTGCCGCAGTCGACCAGGCCGGTGCTGCTCTTCGTGGTGCAACCGGCGGGCTTGGTGATGTAGTTGGCCGGATAGGTCACGGCCGCCTGGGCCGCGGTGGACATCTCGCGCGCGCCGTCGCCGCCGTACCAGCCCAGCCGGTAGATCTCGATGTGGTAGGGGACCTTCGACTGGACCTTGAACTGGACGGTGTCCCCGGCCTGGACGCTCTCCTTGGTGGAGAACCCCTGGATGTCACCGTAGGCGTTGGGCGAGAACCAGTCGGATTTCGGGCTGCCCGGCTTGGAGTTCTCGCACACGACGGGGTTCGAGCCGGCTCCGCACGGATCGGATGCCGCCTGGGCCGGTACAGCCTGGGGGAGCACCGCCCATATCAATGCCGCCACGACGGCGAGGCGGACGCCCCGGATCCGTCTGCTCCATCTGTTCATGAGTACCTCTCAGCGGTGCTGTGCAGGACCGACGCGTGCCGTCGGGTGGAGCCGGGGCCGGTCAGCTTCCGAGCGCGTCGGTGAGCGCGTCCACGACGCGCTGCTGCTGATCGGCGGTGATCTGCGGGTACAGCGGGAGCGACAGGATCCGGCCGGCCGCCCTCTCGGCGTTCGGGAAGTCGCCCCGGACATGGCCGAGATGGCGGTACGCGGGCGTGAGGTGCACCGGGACGGGATAGTGCACACCCGCGCCGATGCCCTCGGCGTTGAGCTTGCCGACGATGTCGTCGCGGTCCGCGCCGACGACCTGGACGACGTACAGGTGCTGGACGTGGACGTTGCCGGGCGCCGTTGTGGGGAGCACGATGCGGCCGGTGACCGCCAGGTCGGCGAGCAGTGCGTCGTAGCGGGCCGCGGCTGCCCGCCGGGCCGCGTTGCCGTCCGCCAGCCGGGCCAGCCTGGCCCGCAGGACGACGGCCTGCAGCCCGTCGAGACGGCTGTTGAACCCGGGCACGTCGTGGCGGTACTTGGCGACGCCGCCGTGGTTCGCGATCGCCCGCACCAGGCCGGCCAGTTCCTCGTCGTCGGTCAGCACCGCGCCCGCGTCGCCGTAGGCACCCAGGTTCTTGCCCGGGTAGAAGCTGGTGGCCGCGATGCCGCCACTGCCCGGCGCGCGGCCGTCGCGGGTGGCGCCCTGGCACTGCGCGGCGTCCTCGACGACCCGTACGCGACCGGGCAGCCGGCCGGCCAGTTCCGTCACGTCGGCCATCTGCCCGTAGAGGTGCACCGGTACCACCGCGCGGGTGGCCGGGCCGACCGCGTCCAGCGCGGCCTGGGGGTCGAGCAGGTGGGTGTCGGGCAGGCAGTCCGCCAGGACCGGTCGCGCACCGATTCTGGCCACGGCGCCCACGGTGGCGATGAAGGTGTTGGCGGGCACCACGACCTCGTCGCCGGGCCCGACCCCACTGGCGCGCAGGGCGAGTTCGACGGCGTCGGTTCCGTTGGCGACGCCCACGCAGTGCGCGACACCGCCGAACTCCGCGTACGCGTGCTCGAATCGGCGGACCTCGTCTCCGCCGATGAACGCGGTGTCGGCCAGGATCCGTTCGAATCCTGCCCGTACCTCCTCGGCCACCTCGGCGTGGGCCGCCTTGAGGTCGACAAGCGGAATCTGGTTCATCGGACGGGACCCCCCATTTTTCGCGTCGCGAGTTCGTCGAGCGCGGGCGCGTCCGCCGCGCGCAACCGCCGGGCCGGGCTCCCCGCCCAGACCTCTCCCGGCGGCACATCGCCGAGCACGGTGCTGCCCATCCCGACCAGCGACCAGGCTCCGATCGCCGTGCCCTCCCTGACCAGGGCCCCGGAGCCGACATAGGCGCCCCGCTCCAGCCGCGCTCCCCCGCCCAGGCGGACGCCGGACGCGAGAGTGACGTAGTCCTCCACCACGTCGTCATGGGTGAGGACGACCTGCGGCATCACCGCCACATGCGCACCCACCCGCACGGCGGCGGTCAGGACGCAGTGCGCGAGCAGGACCGAGCCGGGGCCGACCCGGGACGTCGATGACACCGCCGCCGCCGGGTGGATCACGGTGGCGTAGCGGTCCGGGGGCAGGGCGAGCCTGCGGGCCAGACGGGCGCGGGCCGCGTAGTCCCGGGGGTTGCCCACGCAGATCACCACGCGGGCGCGGGGCAGGTCGTGGACCAGGTCGCAGCCGCCGAGGACGGGCACGCCGTCCACCTCGGTACCGTGCAGGGCGGAGTTGTCGTCGAGGTGGCCGAGCAGCTCGGCATCGGCCGCGTCGCGTACGGCCTGTGCGGTCTCCCGGGCGAAGCCGCCCGCGCCGACGATCAGCAGCCCGTTCATCTTCGGGCCTGTTCGCGCAGCGCCGCCACGACGCGGTCCTGCTGGGCCTCGGTCATCGTGTGGAACAGGGGCAGGATCAGTGAGTCGCGGCTGATCCGCTCGGTGACCGGCAGCGGCGCGCGGGGGTGGTCCGCGTAGGCGGGTTCGAGGTGCGCGGCCATGATCCCGCGCCGGGCGGAGACACCGGCCTCGGCGAGCGCGGCGAGCAGGTCGTCCCGGCCTGCGGGGAAGTCCTGGTCCAGCAGCACCCAGTAGGACTGGAAGTTGCTCTGCCCGTGCGCGGGGTCGCGTACGGGAGTGAGGCCGGGGACGTCGTGCAGCAGCGTGTCGTAGCGGGCCGCCAGCTGTCGGCGGCGCGCGATCATCGCGTCGAGTTTCCCGAGCTGGACCAGGCCGACCGCGGCCTGGATGTCGGTCATCCGGTAGTTGAAGCCGACCTCCAGGTAGCTCTCCAGGACCGGCCTGTTGCTCGCATGGCGCTCGGCCGCCGAGGCGTTCATACCGTGCTCGCGCAGCCGGCGCAGGCGGGCCGCCCACTCGGCGCTGTCCGTGCTGATCATGCCGCCCTCCCCCGTGGTGACGACCTTGCGCGGGTGGAAGGACCAGGCGGCGATCAGCGCGCCGTGCCCCACGGGCTTGCCGCCGACGGTGGAGCCGATGGCGCAGGCCGCGTCCTCGGCCAGGGGCAGGTCCCAGTCCGCACAGGCGGCGCGCAGGGCGTGCACATCGGCCGGTACGCCGCCCTGGTGGACGGCGAGGACGGCCTGGGTGCGCGGGGTGCGGACCGCGTCCACGGTGGCCGGGGTGAGGTTGCCGGTGGCCGGGTCGACGTCGGCGAACACGGGCTCGGCGCCGACGTGGCGCACGGCGTTGGCGGTGGCGATGAACGACAGCGAGGGCACCACGACCTCGTCGCCGGGCCCCAGTCCGAGCGCGACGAGCGACAGGTGCAGGGCGGTGGTGCAGGAGCTGACCGCGACGGCGTGCTCGGCGCCCACCCGCTCGGCGAAGGCCCGCTCGAAGGCGGCGACCCGGGGGCCCTGGGCGACCCACCCGGACAGCACCGCGTCGGAGGCGGCCCGGGCCTCCTCCTCGCCGAGCCAGGGGATCATCACCGGGATGCGGTCGGTGCTCACTTGGCCGCCTCCCGCTCCGCACGCCACCACGCCACCAGGTCGTTGAGCCCCGTGCGCAGGTCGATCCGCGCCGTGAAGCCGAGCCGCTCGGCGGCCTGTGCGGTGTCCGCGAGCCTGCGGGTGACCCCGTTCACCGTGCGGGCGGGCCCGTACACGGGCTCCAGTCCCTCGGCCCCCATCGCCTCCAGCAGGCCGTCGGCGAGTTCGCGCAGCGAAGTCTCGGTGCCGCTCGCGATGTTGAACACCTCGTCGGTGAGACCCGGCTCGGCGGCCAGGACATTGGCCCTCGCGATGTCACGCACGTCGACGAAGTCCATGGTCTGCATGCCGTCGCCGAGGATCAGCGGCGGCTCGCCCGCCTCGATGCGCTCCATCCAGCGGATGAGCACCTCGGTGTAGAGACCGTGGATGTCCATCCGGGGGCCGTAGACGTTGAAGTAGCGCAGCGCCACGTAGTCCAGTCCGTACATGGCGTGGAAGCTGCGCAGCATGCCCTCGTTGAAGGCCTTGGCCGCGCCGTAGAAGGTGTCGTTGTTGTACGGGTGGTGGCGCTCGGTCGTCGGGAAGGTCTCGGCCAGGCCGTAGACGGACGCCGAGGATGAGGCGATCACCTTGGACACGCCGGCCTCGGCCGCTGCCTCCAGGACGTTGAAGGTGCCGTCGACCAGGACCTCGTTGGCGAGCCGTGGCTCCTCCGCGCACTGGGTGATGCGGATGGCGGCGAGATGGAACACCAGGTCGGCGCCCTCGGTGACCTTCCGTACGGTGGCGGCGTCCCGGATGTCACCCTCGACGACCTCCACGACGCCGCCGGGCAGGGCCTGGGCGAGGTTGGCCCGCCGTCCGCGCACGAAGTTGTCGAGTACGACGATCTCGCGGGCGCCGCCCTCGGCCAAGAGGTCGACGAGGTGCGAGCCGATGGTGCCCGCTCCCCCGGTGACCAGGATCTTCTTTCCTCGTACGCTGCTCAACTGCCTTGCCCTCCCGGTCAATTGCATGTCCTCAGCGCCCGGCGCGCAGGCCGACGACCGCGCCCTTGAATTCGAGACTGCGGGACGCCGCTTCGAGAATGTCCAGCACCCTGAGGCCCGCCCGGCCGTCGGTCAGCGGCGCCCGCCCCGCACTGATCGCGTCGGCGAACTCGTCGACCATGCTGCGCAGCGCTTCCTTCTCGCCGATGGCGGGCGCGACCATGTCTCCGGCGCGGTACGAGATGAGCATGTCCCGGCGCTCGTCCGCGCCGATCTCCTGCGGTGCGGCCAGGTCCACGCCCCGGTCGTAGACCGCCACGCGTTGCAGGGGGTTGAGGTCGTCCCAGATCAGGGTGCGTTTGGCGCCGCCCACCATGGTGGTGCGAACCTTGGTCGGGGACAGCCAGTTGACGTGCACGTGCGCGATGGCGCCGGTGTTCAGCTGGAGCGTCAGATAGGCCACGCAGGCCTGTCCGGCGCCGATCGGGTCGGCACCGTGGGCGGCGACGGCGACCGGTTCGACGTGGTCGGGGAGGATGAAGTCGAGGATCGACAGGTCGTGCGGGGCCAGGTCCCACAGCACGTCGATGTCCTTCTGGACGAGGCCGAGGTTGATCCGGACCGAGTCGACGAAGTGGATCTCGCCCAGTTCGCCGGCCCGGACCAGCTCCCGGATGCGGCCCACGGCGGGCGTGTAGCAGTAGGTGTGGTCGCACATCAGGGTGAGGCCGCGCTCCTCCGCCTCGGTCACCAGGCGCATCCCGTCGGCGTACGTCGCCGCGAGGGGCTTCTCCACCAGGACGTGTTTGCCGGCACGCAGGGCGGCCAGGGCGATGTCGAGGTGGGTTCCGGCGGGTGTGGCGACGGCGACGGCGTCGACGGAGGGGTCGGCGAGGACGGCCGCGTAGTCCGCGGTGGCCTGGACCGTCGAATACCCGCCGAGGACCCGCTGGGCCCGCTCCACGTCCAGGTCGCACAGCCGGCGCAGCCGGAACCGCTCGCTGGCCTGGAAGTTGCGGACGAGGTTGGGACCCCAGTAGCCGGCCCCGACGACCGCGACCCCCAACGGCTCCCTGGTCTGCGTCACGTGGTTCCTCTTCCCTTGGTCCATCAGTACGCCCCCGTTCCTCGCACCACTGCGGACCCGGTGCGCACCAGGATCGAAAGGTCCAGGCCCATCGACCAGTTGTCCACGTATCCGAGATCGAGCCGGACCGCCTCGTCCCAGGGCAGGTCGGAGCGGCCGCTGACCTGCCACAGTCCGGTGAGGCCGGGTTTCACGAGCAGCCGGCGCTTGATGTCCGGCGTGTACTCCTCCACCTCCTCGGGCAGCGGCGGGCGCGGGCCGACGAGTGACATGTGGCCTCTGACCACATTGATCAGCTGCGGCAGTTCGTCGAGCGAGCTGCGGCGCAGGAACGAACCGACCCGGGTGACCCGCGGGTCCTCCCGCACCTTGAACAGCAGGCCGTCGCTGTTCTGGTTGAGGTGTGCCAGTTCCGCCCGCAGGGCCTCCGAGTCCGGTCGCATCGTGCGGAACTTCAGCATGGTGAAGTGGTCGCCGTACCGGCCCACCCGCTGCTGTCTGAACAGGGCGGGGCCGGAGCTGTCCAGCCGGACGATCAGGGCGATCAGCAGCATGGGCAGGGCGAGGACCGTCAGGAGAGCCGCTGCGAGCGTCCGGTCCAGCAGTTCCTTGGGCAGCCGGGAGATCCGGGACAGGTTCGGCCCCTGTAAGCGCATCAGCGGCACCCCGTTGGTGGGCCGTACCGCCAGCCGGGAGGCGGACACATCGGTCAGTACGGGGGCCAGCAGGAAGTCGACGCCCTGTACGGCTGCCGTCCAGGACATCCGGCGCAGCACGGAGGCGTCGGCGCCGGGCACCGGCAGTGCCACGACGGTGCTGATGCCCAGGGCCCGGACCACGTCGTGCAGGTCGCCGAGACCGCCGAGGAAGGGCATCCCCAACTTGCGTGTCCGTGCGGCGTTCTGCGGGTCGCTCAGGCAGACGCCGGCGACCTGCAGTTCCTGTGCTCCGCCCCGCCGCAGCACCGTGGCCAGCTCCACGATGCCGTGCGACGGCCCGACCAGGAGCGTGGCGCTGCGGTCCCGGCCGCGTGACCATCGTCTGTGCAGCCGGCGGCGCAGGGTGTACCGGATCGACAGGGCGATCGCGGCGACCGGCACGGCAGCCATGGCCATGTCATGAAGGAGCCCGGAATCGTGTGTGAACAGCCAGTAGGCGACCGCGGCCAGCGCCGGCAGTGCGACGGCGCCTCGAAGCACCCGGCGGTACTCCTCGCTGCCCAGGCCCAGGGCGCTGCGGTCGTAGGAGCGATGGACGAGCATGACGACGATCCACGCCGGGGGCAGCGCCACAGCCACCGCCCAGCGGCCGTAAGCCGCGTGGATCAATAAGGCCGCGACAACGGCCGCCAGACCGTCCGCGACCAGCAGGGCTCTCCGGTACTTCTGCTCCCAACGTCTTCGGCGACCTTGTGGAATTCTGTGTTCCACAACCACATGCTCATGCGTGACCTCAATGGTCATGCCACCCCCCACATGCGCGGCTGTCCCTGACCGAAGTGCCCTCGACACAGCGGCACTGGAAAGCAAGGGAGCTTCAGCGGTTCCCCAACCGCCCCATGCCCCCGGCATGCTGGTATTGCCTGTGCAGAATCCGTTCACCGGGCCACGCCGTGACATGCGGTCGAGTTCCCCACCCAAATCGGCCCGGCGGTCCTCAATCTAGACCACGAGCCGCAGTCGCGGGAACAGTTGGACGAAACACGCATCGCATGAGCGATATTGGCTGCATACTGCCCCCGTGACGAGCATCGTGATCCCGGCTCACAACGAGGCACGAGTCATCGGCCGGCTCCTCGATTCCCTGCTGGCCGACAGCTCCGGGGCCGAGACCGACATCGTGGTCGTGTGCAACGGCTGTACCGACGACACCGCGCGGATCGCGGCCGCACGCGGCCCGCGCGTCCGGGTGGTCGAGATTCCCGTCCCGTCCAAGCACGTCGCCCTGCGCACGGGTGACGATCACGCGCGCGGCTTCCCGCGCCTGTATGTGGACGCCGATGTCGTGATCACGAGCGCCGCCGTACGGGCGCTGACCGAGCCGCTGTGCGACGCCACCGCGGGCGTTCTCGCCACCGCCCCCGAACGTCAGATCCCGCTGGCCGGCTGTGCCTGGCGGGTGCGTGCCTACTACCAGGTGTGGCAGCGGCTGCCGGCCGTGCGCAAGGGGCTGTTCGGCCGAGGCGTGATCGCGGTCTCCAAGGCCGGGCACGCCCGGATCGCCGCGCTGCCGCCGCTGATGGCGGACGACCTGGCCGCGTCCCTGGCCTTCGCCCCCGAGGAGCGACGCGTGGTCGGCGCGGCCCGTGTCGTGGTCCACCCGCCGCGCACCTGGCGGGACTTGATCAAGCGACGGATCCGCGCCGCGGTGTCCACCGCCCAGGTCGAACGGCAGCAGAGCCCGGACGGAGCTTCGGCGCGCACGAGCAAGGCGGATCTGCTGGCCGTGCTGCGCAGGGAGCCGAAGCTGTTCCCCGGTGTCCTGGTCTTCGTCGCGGCAGCGGTCGTCGCCCGCCGGAAGGCCCAAAAGGCCATCGGGGAAAAGGACTTCGGCACCTGGCTTCGGGACGAGAGCAGCAGGCATGCCTGATCCGCACCGCACCTGGAGTCCCTGACCATGTATCTCACCGACCGCTCCACACCGCCGGGGGCGGACACCGAGCAGGGCCGAAGACGCGGCCCGGTGCCCAAGGTCGCCCCGGTCGTGCTCGTGCTGGGTGCGGTCAGTCTGATCACCGACATCTCCTCGGAGATGGTCACCGCCGTCCTGCCGCTCTACCTCGTCAGCACGCTCGGCTTCAGCCCGCTGGGATTCGGCACCCTCGACGGCGTCTACAACGGCGTGAGCGCGCTGGTGCAGCTCACCGGCGGCCACCTCGCCGACCGGGTGCGCGGCCACAAGCTGCTGGCCGGACTCGGCTATGGACTGTCCGCGCTGTGCAAGCCGCTGCTCCTGCTCGCGAGCGGCCTCGGCACACTCGGTACGGTCCTCGCCCTGGAGCGGACCGGCAAGGGCCTGCGCACCGCCCCGCGCGACGCGATGATCTCCTTGTCGACGCCGGCCGGTCACCAGGGCCGGGCGTTCGGCGTCCACCGGGCGATGGACACCACCGGCGCGATGCTCGGCCCGCTGGCGGCCTTCCTCATCCTGCGCGCGGCGGCCGACGGCTACGACGCCGTGTTCGGCGTGAGCGCGTGTGTCGCCGCGCTCGGCGTGCTCGTCCTGGTGCTGTTCGTACCCGGCAGACGTCACAGCGCGCCAGGTGCGGCGGACGGCAGGCAGCCCGTCCGTGTACGCGAGGCGCTGGCGCTGCTGCGCCTGCCGCGTCTGCGGGCGCTCGCCGGCTGTGCCGCGCTGCTCGGCCTGACCACCGTCAGCGACGCCTTCGTCTATCTGCTGCTGCAGCGGCGTGCGGGGGTCGGCGAGCAGTGGTTCACGCTGCTGCCGCTGGGCACCGCCGCCGTGTTCCTGCTGCTGGCGGTGCCCGTCGGCGGACTGGCCGACCGGGCCGGACGGCGCACCGTGTTCCTCGCCGGGCACATGGGTCTGCTCATCGCCTACGCCCTCCTGCTGTGGGCCCCCGCCACGCCGGCCCTCCCCTTTCTCGTCCTCGCCCTGCACGGCACGTTCTACGCGGCGACCGACGGTGTGCTCCCGGCCGCGCTCGCCGGCATCGTGCCCGAGCAGCTGCGCGCCAGCGGCCTGGCCATCGTCGGTACCAGCCAGGCGCTGGCCCGGTTCTGCTGCTCGCTGGCCTTCGGCGCCGCCTGGACGGTGTGGGGAGACGGACCGGCGCTGGCCGGATCGGCGGTCGGTCTGCTGTGCTGCGCCGCCGCCGCGGGCATGGTGCTGCGGCCGACGGGCGGGGCCCGATGACGCCGCCGGCACCGAGAACCACAAGGATCCCGATGACATCGCTGCGCCGCCGCCTGCTCGTACTCGTCGCGGCGGTCCTGCTCCTGGCAGGCCTGGCCACCGGCGTCGTGCTGCACGCCGCCGCCCGCGCGGACCGGGCGAACCAGCCGCAGACGGGCGGTCCCGCTGTCAGCGCAGGCACGGTGACGCTCGACCAGAAGGACCGCCTGACCTTCCTCAACGGGATCGGCGGCCCGCATCGCACCGCGGTCGCCGCGGTGCCGGCCACCGACCCCGGGGGCGGGCGGACCGCCTCGGACCTGAAGTGCGCGCGCTTCTACGCGGCGGCCGGCACGGGCGTCTGCCTGCAGTCCACCCCCGGCGTCCTCAGGCAGAGCAACCGCGCCCTGCTCCTGGACGACCGTCTGCGCACCCTGCGCACCTTCCCGCTCGCGGGCACCCCCAGCCGGGCCCGGGTCTCCCCCAGCGGCCACTTCGCCGCCTGGACCGTCTTCGTCTCCGGCGAGTCCTATGCGTCCGCCTTCTTCTCCACTCGGACCTCGATCCTCGACACCCGCACCATGCGGCTGACTCCCAGCCTGGAGACGTTCTCCATCGTCAAGGACGGCAAGCCCTACCACGCTTCGGACATCAACTTCTGGGGCGTCACCTTCGCCTCCGACGACGACACCTTCTACGCCACGCTCAACACCGCCGACAACACCTACCTCGTACGCGGTTCACTCTCCCGGCGTATGGTCACCACCCTGGCCCGGAACGTGGAGTGTCCCTCGCTCTCCCCCGACGGGACCCGCGTCGTCTTCAAGAAGCGGGTCCTGTCGGGTGCCGCCCTCTGGCACGAGTACGTCCTCGACCTGAACACCCTGCACGAGACGGCACTCGCCGAACGCCACAGCGTCGACGATCAGGCCGTCTGGCTCGACAACCACACCGTCGCCTATGCGCTCCCGGCCGACGGCAAGGTCGGCAGCAGCGACGTGTGGAGCGTCCCCGCGGACGGCACGGGAAGCCCCCGGCTGCTGATCGCGGGGGCCTCTTCGCCCGCGCCGATCCGGCCGGGAACGGCCTCATGAGCTCGTGGCGCACCTCCGGGGCGGAGGTGCGCCGGGCGGGCGAGCCGTTCTATACAGCGAGCCAGACCGCTTGGTCGGGTGCGAGGCGGCCGTTCTCGATGGGGGTGCTGGCGACCAGGACCGAGGTGTGGGCGGGCAGGGGGCAGGGGTCGGGCGAGAGGTTGACCACGCAGGTGAAACCGGGGTCGCGGGCGAAGGCCAGGACACCCTCGGGAGCGTCCAGCCAGGTGAGGGTGCCGTCGCCGAGCGCGGGGTGTTCGCGGCGCAGGCGCAGGGCGCCGCGGTAGAGCTCCAGCATCGCCGCGGCGTCGCCGGTCTGCGCCTCGACGCTCAGCTCGGCCCACGCGGCGGGCTGCGGCAGCCAGGGCGCGGCGGAGGCGTCCTCGGGACTGAAGCCGTACGGTGCCGACTGTCCGCTCCAGGGGATGGGCACGCGGCAGCCGTCGCGGCCCCGGTCGGTGTGTCCGGACCGCTCCCAGACGGGGTCCTGGAGCACGTGCTCGGGCAGGTCCTCGACCTCGGGCAGGCCCAGCTCCTCGCCCTGGTAGATGTAGGCGCCGCCGGGCAGGGCGAGCATGAGCAGGGCGGCCGCGCGGGCGCGCCGGGTGCCCAGCGCCAGGTCCACGGGGCCCTCGGGGCGGTACGGCTCGTTGGCGGTCCACCGCTTGACCGTCCGGCGGCCGTAGCGGCTCGGGTGGCGCATGACGTCGTGGTTGGACAGCACCCAGGTGGCCGGCGCACCGACCGCGCCGAGCATGGCGAGTGAGTCGTCGATGACGGCGCGCAGCTCCTTCGCACTCCAACTGGACATGAGGAAGTCGAAGTTGAACGCGGTGTGCAGGCCGTCCGGGCGGACGTACGCGGCGAGCCGTTCGGGGGTGTCGGCCCAGGCCTCGGCGACGAACGACCGGTCGCCGGGGAACTCGTCGGCCACCTTGCGCCAGGCGCGGTAGATGTCGTGGACCTCGTCGCGGTCCCAGTGGGGGTGGTCGACGTGCTGCCGGGGCCCCGGTTCGGCCGCTTCCCGGGAGACGAGGGGGCCCAGCACCGCCGGTTCCTGGCGGGGCGGGAGGTCGGGCAGTTCGGGGTGCTTGACGAGTCCGTGGGCGACGTCGATACGGAAGCCGTCCACTCCCCGGCTGAACCAGAAGCGCAGGATCGACTCGAACTCGGCCCGGACGTCGGGGTGTTCCCAGTTGAGGTCGGGCTGCTGAGGGGCGAACAGGTGCAGGTACCACTCGCCGTCGGGCAGCCGGGTCCAGGCCGGGCCGCCGAAGCAGGAGACCCAGTCGTTGGGCGGTTCGGAGCCGTCGGGTCCGCGGCCGGGGCGGAAGACGTAGCGCTCGCGTTCGGGGCTGCCCGGGCCCGACGCCAGGGCGGCCTGGAACCACGCGTGCTGGTCGGAGGTGTGGTTGGGCACGATGTCGGGGATGACGCGGATTCCGTGCCGGTGGGCTTCCTCGATGAGCTGCTCGGCCTCGGCCACCGTGCCGAAGAGCGCGTCGATCTCTCGGTAGTCGGCCACGTCGTAACCGTGGTCCGCCATCGGGGACTTGTACCACGGGTTGATCCATATGGCGTCGATACCGAGGGACTTGAGGTACGGCAGGCGGGAGCGGATCCCGGCGATGTCACCGACACCGTCACCGTTGGCGTCGGCGAAACTGCGGATGTAGACCTGGTAGATGACGGCGCTGCGCCACCACGGCGCGGTGCTGGGCATGGTCTGGAGTGGGCCCTTCGGGAGTGCGGGAGGGTGAGGTGTCTACTTGGCTGCGCCGGCGGTGAGTCCGGCGACGATACGGCGCTGGAAGAGCAGCACCATCGCCACCAGCGGGACGGTGACCAGGACGCCCGCCGCCATCTGGCTGCCGAACGGGGTCTCGAACTGGGTCGCGCCGGCGAACTTGGAGATGGCGACCGGTGCCGTCTGCATGGCGGACTTGTTGGTCATCGACAGGGCGATGAGGAACTCGTTCCAGGCGGCGATGAACGTGATGATCGCGGTGGTGAAGATGCCCGGCGCGGCGAGCGGGATGATGACCTTGCGGAATGCCTGGCCGCGGGTGCAGCCGTCGATCATCGCGGCGTGCTCCAGCTCGTCGGGCATCTGCCGGAAGAACGTGGTGAGGTTCCACACGGCCAGGGGCAGCGCGAACGACATGCTCGGCACGATCATCGCCTGGTAGGTGTTGATCCAGCCGATGTCGGTGAACAGCTTCAGCAGCGGAACCACGATCGACACCACCGGGAACATCGAGGTGGCGATGATCAGCGTGAGGATCAGCCGCTTGAACCGGAACTCCAGCCGGGCCATCGCGTAGGCGGTGAACGTGGCCAGCAGCAGCGCCAGTGCCGTGGTGACGCCCGCGACGACCAGGCTGTTGAGCAGTGCTCGGGTGAACCCCTGGGACGGGTCGAACACGGCCCGGTAGTTCTCGAACGACACCGGGGCGGGCAGTAGCGAGGTGTCGAAGATGTCGGAGGTGCGTCGCAGGCTGGAGACCAGCATCCAGTAGAACGGGGCCAGGCAGTAGGCCACCACCACGGCGACTCCCACGTACAGCAGCCGGGTGCGCCAGGTCGCCGTGCGGGTCATGCCGCCACCTCCGTCCGGCGCGGCGCCAGGATGCCCCGCAGCCGCAGCATGCTGCGTTTCCCCTTCGTGCCGTCCCGGTCGCCGACGAGGTCCGCGCCGAGCAGCCGGACGAAGGCGAGCGCGATGAGCAGGACGTAGAGGAAGAGGATCACCGCGTAGGCGGAGGCCGGTCCGAAGCGGACGTTGGAAGCCTCGTTCTGCGCGAGCATGGACAGGGTTTCCACCGAGTTCTTCTGCGCGCCGACGAGGATGTAGGGCAGGTCGAACATCCGCAGCGCGTCCAGGCAGCGGAACAGCACCGCCACCAGGAGTGCGGGCTTCACCAGGGGCAGGGTGACGTGCCGGAACCGGCGCAGGGCGCCGGCCCCGTCGATGCGGGCGGCCTCGTAGACCTCCTTCGGGATCACCTGGAGGCCGGCCAGGACCAGCAGCCCGATGAAGGGGGCGGTCTTCCACACCTCGGCGACGACGACCGCGACCTTGGCGTGGAAGCCTTCGGTGGTCCACAGGATCTGGCGTCCGAGGATCGCGTTGGCCACGCCGTTGCTGTTGAAGATCCACCGCCACAGCAGGCCGGAGATGGCCGTGGGCACCGCCCAGGGCACGAGGATGCCCGCTCGTACCAGGGCGCGGCCCCGGAAGGCCTGATGCATGATCAGTGCCATCGCCACGCCGATTACCGTCTCCAGCCCCACCGTGACGACCGTGAAGAACGTGGTGTTCCAGAAGGCGTTCCAGAACCGCCGGCCGTCGGCGCCGAAGATGTCGGCGTAGTTGTGCAGCCCGACGAACGGCTCTGCGGTGCGGATGAATCCGGTCCTGGGATCGAGGCCCTTGGGTCCGTAGAGCGACTCGTGCAGCGCCATGAGTGTCGGATAGAGCACCACGACGGCCAGCACCAGGAGCGTCGGCGAGACCAGCAGGGCCGCCATCCGGCCCGAACCGGCCGTCGCCCGGGCGCGCGTGCGGCGGCGCGGGGGCACCGGCGTGGACGGCTGCCGGGAGGTGCCGCCGCGTGCGTGCACCGGGGTGCCGGGCGGGATCGTCGTGTCGGTCATCACCCGCTCCTCACTGCGCCGTGGACTTTTGCAGCGCGCTCTGCAGGTCCTTGAGCGCCTGCGCGCTGCTCTTGGCGCCGGTCAGCGCGGCGTACGCCTCCTGCTGGATCGCCGAGGTCGCGTCGCCGTACTGCACGACCCGCGGGCGGGGCACGGCGTGCAGGATGGACTGCTTGAGGACGGGCAGGTACGGATACTGCTTGACCAGCGAGGCATCGTCGTACGACGTCGCGTACGGCGGGGCGAGGGAGGCGTCCTTCAGGAACGTGTTCGTGCTGTCCTGGCTGCTGAAGAACTTCATGAAGTCCAGCGCCGTGGCCTTGTTCTTGGCGAAGGAGGACAGGGCGAGGTTGTGACCGCCCAGGCTGGAGGAGCCGGGTCCGTTCAGACCGGGCAGCGGCGCGACCGCGAACTTCCCCGCCAGTTTGCTCTTTTCGGCGAGCGCGTACATGTAGGGCCAGTTGCGCAGGAAGATCAGCTTGCCGGACTGGAATGCCTGGCGGCCGTCCTCCTCCTGGTAGGTGATGGCCTCCTTCGGGATCGTGCCGTTCCTGACGGCGCCGACGAGGAAGTCCAGGCCCTTGCGTGCGCTGGGCGTGTCGACGTCCGGCTTGCCGCTCGCGTCGGTGACGACACCGCCCGCGGAGTTCACGGCCTCGGCGAAGTTGACGGTCAGGCCCTCGTACTTCTGGAGCTGTCCGGCGTAGCACGACATGCCCTCGGCCCCGGGCAGCCGCTTCACCTTGGCGCAGTCGGCGGTCATCTCGGACCAGGTGGCCGGAGGCTTGGTGATGCCGGCCTTCTTCAGCAGATCGGTGCGGTAGTACAGCAGTCCGCCGTCGGAGCTGGCGGGGACCGCGTACAGGCCGCCGCGGTATTTCGCCGTCTCCACCACCGGCTTGAGCATGTTCCGCAGCAAGAACCTCTGCTCGGGCAGGCGGTCGATCCACTGGTGGGCGGCGAACTCCGACGTCCACACGACGTCGAGGGAGAGCACGGTGTAGGCGTCGGACTTCGTCTCCGCGTTCTGGATCATCTGCTGCCGCTGCGAGTCCGCGTCCGTGGGCAGCTGGACGAAGGTGACCTTCTCTTTCGGGTGCAGCTTGTTCCAGCGGTCGATGACCTTCGGCACGACGCCGGAGGTGTCCTTTCCCGCCACGTAGGTGATGGGGCCACGGCCCTCGAAGGATGTGCTCCCGGCCGGCTCGCCCGAGTCACTGCCCCCGTTCGAGCCGCAGGCGGTGAGAAGGAGCCCGGCGGCGGCGAGCGTCGCCGAGCACCGGAGGGCTCTGGTGGTTCTGGTCTTCACTGTCTCTCTCCTGGTCGTGCGGGAACCGAAGGAATGAATCGACGCTGTCGAGACAACGCTTGCACGCTAGGAGTGCACTCGGGCGCAGTCAATCCGTAACTTGCCGGTAGCTCGAACATATCTGGAAGTACAGATGCCCTATTTACTGGCAAAGGATGACATCACGATGGCGTACTGCTGTCGTGACAGCGCTGTCACGACAGCTGGGAGCGAGACCCGTCCCTGTGCTAACTTCCGCTCATGTCACCCGCTCAACGGCACCCCACGATGGCCGACGTCGCCGAACGGGCCGGCGTCTCCCCCTCCACCGTCTCGCGCACCCTGCGCGGCCTTCCGACCGTTTCGCCGGAGGTCCGTGCCCGGGTCGAACAGGCCGCCAGGGAGCTGAACTTCGCGGTCTCACGCCAGGCGGCGAGCCTGGTCACGGGAAAGACCGGGGTGGTGGCGGTGCTCGTACCGACACTCAACTCGTGGTTCATGGGATCGGCGCTGTCCAGCCTGGGTCCCCTGCTGCGCGCGGCCGGCCGGGAACTGAACGTCTATGTCATCCCCGACATGGCCGAGCGCACCGCGTTCTTCGAGCGTCTCCCGGCCCGCCGGAACGCCGACGCGCTGCTGGTCTTCGGCTTCGACCTCACCGATGAGGAGACCGCACGCCTGGACGACCTCGGGATGCCGGTCATCTACGTCAGCCAGCACGCCGAGGGCCGGCCCAGTGTGTACGTCGACGATGTCGCCGGTGCCCTGAAGGCCACCCGGCACCTGCTGAACCTCGGCCACCGCCGGATCGCGTTCGCGCCGACCACGGGGGCCACCGGCTTCAGCTTCAGCTCGCGCGAACGCCTGCTCGGCTACCAGCAGGCGCTGACCGAGGCGGGCATCCCCGTCGACGACGAACTCGTGGTCACCATGGCGGCCGACGACACGCGGGCCCTCGTCACCGGCATCGGGCAGCTGCTGAGCCTGCGCGAGCCGCCCACCGCTCTCTTCGCCGAACAGGACGAGCTGGCCGTGGCCGTCATCCACACGCTGCGCCAGGCCGGCATCCACGTGCCCGACCGGATGTCCGTCATCGGCTTCGACGACCACCAGGTCGCCCCGTGGTTCGACCTCTCCACCGTCGCGCAGTCGCCCTCCGACATGGGCCGGCTCGCGGGGGAACTCGCCCTGCAGCTCATCGACGACACGGCGGCCGACCACGCCCGGCACATCATCCTGCCCACCCAGCTGATTCCGCGGGCGACCACGGCGCCCCGGGTGACGCCCCCGCAGGACGACGACACGGCACAGACATCCCCGTAAGCACCTGTGATCGGCTGGATGCCGGTCAGGTGCCCTGCCAGCCGTCGTGGTGCAGGACCTGCTCCAGCGGCAGTCGCGGCCCCGGCCGGAAGGTGGTGCGCAGCGGGTACGCCGTCGGCAGCAGCGCGCCCTGACGGACGGTGGGCGGCAGGCCCAGCAGGCCGGCGATCTCCTGCTCGCGGTCCAGATGGACCGTCGTCCAGGCGGTGACCAGACCACGGCTGCGGGCGGCCAGCGCATAGCTCCAGGCGGCAGGCAGCAACGAGGCCCACAGGCCGGCCTGGTTGCCGGGGGGCAGCCGTCCGTCGGCCAGTTCGAGACACGGGATGACCAGGACGGGGACCCGGTGCAGCCGGTCGGCGAGCGACCGTGCGGCGGTGAGCACGGAGCGCGTGGCCCGGGGCAGTTGTGCCGGCTGCTCCAGTGCGGCGGCGTTGCGGTCGTAGAAGGCGGCCCGGTACACCTCGGCAACCTTCGCGCGCAGCCGCGGGTCGGTGAGCAGGATCCACCGCCAGTTCTGCCGGTTGTTTCCGTTGGGCGCCTGCAGGGCGATGCCCAGGCAGTCCTTGACGAGTGCCGGATCCACCGGCCGGTCCAGGTCGAGGCCGCGCCGCACGCATCGCGTGGTGGTCAGCAACTCCTCGCAGGACAGCGCAGGTTCGTCGGTCACGGCCACAGCACCGCCCGGGTGATCAGCGCGAGGTACGTGGCCACGACGAAGCCGATCGCGGTGGGCATCGGCCAGGCGCCGCGCCGCGCGGACAGGAAGCGCCGGGTGCCCCAGGCGGGCAGGGCTACCGCGAGGCAGGGCAGCAGCCCGAGCGGGCCGTCCGGCGCGCACAGCGGCACCTGGCAGCCGACCGCACCGGCTGCGAACCCCGCGGTCACCAGCGCGCTGCGGCGCGGTCCGATGTCCGCCGCGTACAGACGGGCTCCGGGCGGCGCCTCCCAGGCCGTCTTGCGGGCGAACTCGAAGTGCAGGAACACGCAGGCGCTCAGGGCGAGCAGCACCGCGCCGCGCCAGTCGCCGGTGACGGTCCCGGCGGCGACGAGCGAGCCGTACACATAGGCGCCGAGCACCACCTGTACCGGGTAGGTGACCGCCAGGCCGAGCAGCTGACGGTCGCGTACCGCGGACGACAGCCGTTCCAGGGCGGCGAGGAGCAGCCCGTACCCGAGGGCCGCGAGGAGCAGCAGGGCGTCCGTGGCCGAGAGGGCGGCGTTCAGGGCCGCCGCCCCGACGGTGATCACGGCCATCGCGCCGCGCAGTTCGGCCGCGGTGATCGCGCCGGTGACGAGCGGCCGGTCCGGGTGGTGCACGCGGTCGTGGGCGAGGTCCTTCTGCTCGTCCAGCATCCGCAGGAACAGCAGCGCCAGTACGACGCTCGTGACCCGCACCCAGGTGGCGCCGGAGGGCCGCCAGGCCCTACCGGTGGCGGCCACCGCCGTACTCTCCAGGGCGAGGACCCACAGCAGCCCGTAGGTGACGTAGAGGTGCGGCCGGAACCTGTGCAGCACAAAACGGCCCAGTCTGGCCGGGGCCGGCGGAAACGACGTCATACGGCTCCGTGGGCTGCCCGGCCCGCGAGGACTCCCGCCCTGCCGGACCGGTCCGGTTCGGCCAGCCGGATCCGGGCCTCGGCGGCGACGGCGCCGGGCTGACGCAGGGTGCACTCGATGCCGGCGCCGGGCAGCACGGGAGCGGTCCGGCACCGGAGCGGCAGGTCCATCTCGGCGAAGCAGCGGAACCGCGCGGTCAGGCCGACCGGCAGCGCCGCGGGCGTGCGGACGGCGCCGGCGGCGACGGCCGCGGTGACGGCGAGCTGGCGGAAGGCCTCCAGCTCCAGCATGCCGGGCACGTGGTCGACCCAGTGGTCGTACAGACTCGGATGCGTGGTGTCGACGACCAGGTGGGCTGTGCGGGTGCCGTCGTCTGCGGCGTGCGGTGGGGAGATGACCGTGTTGGCCGGGTCACGCCGCCCGACGAGTGCGGGATCGACGCGTGGGCCGGGCAGGGCGACGGGCACGTCGGGCAGGCCGAGTGCGCCCCGCTGACCGGCCCGCAGACGCGTCCAGTCCTCGGGCGGCATCCAGGAGTAGTCGATGCGGGCCAGCAGGGCCTCCTGAGTGCCGATGGTGCAGGTGAAGCGCAGCCGCAGTCCCGTCACCGCGGCCCGGATGCGGAACCGGTGCTCGATGCGGACCGCGATGACGGCCTCGGTGGGAAGGTCACCGCAGGTGAGCGCCGTCGGGTCCGGCACCTCGAACTCGACCGCGCGCAGCAGGAACTTGTGCCCCAGGGGGACGTCGAGGTAGCGGTGGGCCACCACGAAGATGCCCTGCCTGCACGCTTCGAGCAGCAGCAGCGGATCGTGGTGGGTGCGGGGCTCAAGGGTGTCGTGGTAGTAGGCGTGGCGGCGGGGAAGTTGCGCGGCCAGCAGCAGCTCGTCGTCGCTGGGGCGCTCGGCGTCGGTCAGGAAGACCTCGGCGACCGCTGCCCGGTGCACCACTTCCTTGGCGAGTGTCCGGGTGAACTGCATGGACCGCTCCTCACTTCAGGCTGTCCAGGTGGCGGCGCCAGGTTGCGGCGTCGGCCCCGTCGAGCACGGGAACGCGGCCGGGGTGCCGCATGGGCAGCACCTTGGAGCCGACGATGACGGTGTCCCACGGGTCGAGGTCGATCCCGTGCTCCCACGCGGTCTCCAGCAGCAGGCGTGGTGCCACCGCCGGATCGGTGCCCGGGTGCCGGGACACGGCATCGCGCAGCCGTTCGACGGCGGGGTCGAAGTCGAGGTCACGGGGCTTGGTGGCCGCGTACAGCCGGCCGGTCAGCCGCAGGGCGTCCTCGGTGCGGTCCTCGCCGGCGAGGGCGGAGCGGAAGAGGTGGTCGCGTGCGGTGTCGTCGAAGTGGACGGCCAGCTCCCGCAGCACGTCGGCGGGCTCGTCGGGGGTGTGCACCAGGTTCAGCAGGTAGCTGTGGCGGCCGAGGAGGTGCCGCAGCTGGCCCGGCCGGCGGGCGTCGGGGTCCGTGGGCCCCTTGAGCCGGGTGAGTTCGACCGACGCGGGGATGTCCAGGTCGTGGCCGGGGCGGAGGATCAGCACCAGGGCGTCTGCGTCCTCCAGGAACAGGGCGGCGAGCCTTCTGCGGTGGGGGGTGGCGAGGTTCCACTGGAAGTACCACAGAGCGCGGATCATGGTGCGGGTCAACCGGGTGACGGCCGCTGCGACGATCCTGAAGCCCCGTCCGGTCACCCAGTCCACGGCCGCCTCCAGCCTGCGGGCCACCACGGCGTCCGGCTTCAGCAGCAGCGCGGCGTGCCGGTGGGCGAACCCGGTGACGTCGTCGGTGAGCGCGGCGAGCTGATCGTGGCTCTCCTGGAAGTAGGTGTCCGCGCCGTACAGCCGTTGTTTGGCCGGGTGGCAGGTCAGCAGCGCGGACACGGGTATGCCGTGCGCGGGCCGGGCGAGAGGGTCGGGGGTCATCGGTGGGTGCTCCCGTCGGGTCGGACTGCGGCGGCCGGCGTCCGGCATGGGGCCGGGCCCAGATAGCCGGTCGCGAGGCAGTGGTCGAGGAGGCGGCGCAGGTACGGCCGTGCACCCGTGAGGGCCGGACGGCTGCTGAAGGCCGCGGCCTGGGAGTCGTCGAAGCGGACGCGCCGCCGGAAGTAGGTGTCGTACAGGGAGATGACACGGTCGTAGTAGGCGCGTTCGCGGCTCGGCAGGGATGTGGCGGAGAACGCGGACGGCGGGACGAAGCGCGGCACCTGGAAGCAGGGGTATTCGGCGAGGACGTCGGAGAAGTCCCGCAGGGTCAGCTCGTGGCCGACCGCGTGCAGGGTGTGGCCTTCTGCGTCCTTCGTGCGGGTGGCGGCCTCGGTGACCAGGGCGGCGACGCGGTCGACCGGGACCAGGTCGAGGACGGCGTCGTAGTGACCGGGCACGGTCCTTACCAGTCCCTGGGTGAGGATCCGGAGCACGGGGTAGATGGTCTTGAAGTCACGGACGCGACCGCTGCGGGTGGCGCCGGTGACGATGCTCGGGCGCACCACGGACACCGGCAGGCCGTCCGTCGCGGCTGTGCGGACCATGGTCTCGGCGGTGAGTTTGCTCTTCTCGTAGCCGTTGCCGGGGTGCTGGCCGACATCGAGTTCGTCCTCGCGGGCCATGCCGTCGCGTTCCCCGCACACATAGGCGGTGCTGAGGTGCACCAGCGGGATGCGCACGGCCAGGGCGAGGTCGAGGACGTGCCGGGTGCCGACGACGTTGATGCGGTCGTAGCGTTCGTCCGGCAGCCCGAAGTCGGTGACGGCTGCGCAGTGCACGATCCGGTCGGCGATGGCGGCGAGCCGCCGGTCGTCGTCGGTCATCCCGAGGCCGGGGCGGGTGATGTCGCCGGTGATCCGGGTCAGGGTGCCCGGCCCGGGGGTGAGTTTTCTGCCATTGTTGCGGACGATGTCGGGGGTGTGGTGCAGCAGCGCCAGCACGGTGTGGCCCTCGGCGGTGAGCCGGGCGGTCACCTCCGCGCCCACGAAACCGCCGGCGCCGGTCACCAGCACCGTCATCGGGTCGGACATCGGTGGCTACCTCCGGACGGAAGGTCGGGCAGGGGGCTCACGGAGCCTGGTGCCGGGGCAGGGCCGGTTGGGGCTGGGTGCCGTGGCCGGTCAGCAGGTCGCGGGCCTCTTCGATGGGCAGTTCCGCGTCGAGGTGGGCGCCGATGCGCAGCCAGTCGTAGCCGAGTTGCAGGGTGGCCCGCCAGGTGTCCGCGGAGTCGAAGGAGAGCGGGAAGGAGTCGGCGCCCGCGGCGGCGCGGACCTGGGCGATGAACCCGCGCAGCTCCGCGAGCAGGCTGTCGCCGTGTTCCGCCGAGTCGACGCTGCGCCGCAGCAGTTCGCCGGCGCGTGCCCCGATCGGCCGAGCGGCCGGGGGCAGCAGCTCCAGGCGGCGTACGAGGTCGGGGTCGGCGGGCAGCGGATGGACGCCATGGGCGCTGAACAGGCCGCGCAGCGCGGCGTGTACGGCGCGGCGCGCGGTGAGTGCGGCGACCCGCCACTGGCCGCGTCGCAGGGCCCCGGTCAAGTCCTCGACGGCGTTCTCGGCCACCACGTTGGACCACACCAGCGCCATGGCCGCGGCGGCGAACCGATCGGCGGGCAGCGGCATCAGATCGACGGCGCGGGGCCCGCCGACGGCGGCGCCGTGCACCGACAGCATCGGCTGTGCGGTGGACGGCGGCGGAGTGACCGGACCGGTCGGGGCGGCGAGCGGCAGCGAGGGGGTGACGGTGCCGCCGCCCTTCCAGGCGAGCCGGATCAGCCCGTAGCGCAGGAAGGCGGCCAGCAGCGAGCCGGGGTCGGCGACGCCGGTGCCGGCGGCCGCCGCCAGCACGTGGGGCAGCGGCCGGCCCAGGACGAGGGAGCGCCAGACGGCGCCGGCGTCGTCGCCCAGGGCGAACACGTCGCGCCGGCCGCGGATGACGTGGACCCGTTCGCCGGCCTGCCAGGTGGTCACCCCGGCCACGCGTGCGACGGTGAGCTGCTCGGGGCGCCGGGGGACACCGGTGAGCCCGAGATCCGTGGCGAACGCGAGGCAGGCGCTGAGGTGGTCGCGGGCGGCATCCGCGTCACCGGATGCGAGGGAGACGGCCTCCAGCTCCCAGTAGCGGTCGCGTACGTCCGCGCGGCCGGTGCGGTCCAGTTGCAGCGACAGCCACTTGGGTTCGAGGTAGGTCTCGCCCAGGCCGGCCGCCCAGGACTTGACGGTCTGGAGGAGTCCGGCGCGGGTCCAGTCGACGGCCTCGTCGCTCTCGCCGAGGCAGAGCAGCGCCGTCGCCTGCCTGAGGGACTGGCGGGCCCGGTGCGCCCACCAGTCGGCGGTGATCCGCCGGAACCGTTCGACGGGCAGCAGCGCCTTGACCTCCTCGACCAGGGCGTGTCCGCGCAGCGGGTGGCTGTGCAGCAGTCGCTGGCAGCGGTTGAGGAGGTCCTCGGAGAGCCGGCCGGGCCGTTCGGCTGCCTGCTCCACCGCGCGGAACTGGTCGGCGAGCTGCCGTACCGACCGGGTGCGGACCTCCACCCGCCGGCCGTCCACGAAAAGCAGTGACGGCATGGTCGGCGGCTCCTCCGCGCAGCGGGCGACGAGCAGGAAGTCGATGTCGGAGGAGGGGTTGCCGAACCCTTCCGCGATGGAGCCCTCGAGGGTCACGGCCCACTCGACGCCGCCTGGAGGTTCGGCGAGGGATTGGTCGAGCAGGTCCTGCAGTTGGTCCTCGGTGAGGATCACGGGTGTGCCTCCGTTCGGGGGCCGTTCAGGGCGGCGGACGCGCCGTGCCGGTCGGGGGTTGCGCCGTCGTCGGGCGGGTCGGTGAGTACGGTGACGGTCCCGGCGGCGCCGTCGACGCGCAGCCGCGTGCCGGTGCGGATCTCGGTGGTGGCGTCCTTGACCTGGACCACGGTCGGGATGCCCAACTCCCGTGCGACGACGGCGACATGGGTGAGCGGGCTGCCGCGTTCGATGACGAGGGCGGCGGCCGAGGGCAGCGCGGCGACCCAGCCGGGGTCGGTGCGGTAGGTGACCAGGACGCCGCCCCCGATGTCGTGCGGGTGGTCGGTGACCACGGCGGCCGCTTCGGCGACGCCGGGGCCGCAGGGGGTGCCACGCAACTCGCGGGCGCCGCTGCGGGCGGCGGGACCGCCGGCCCAGCCGGCCCGCTCCAGGTTGCCCGACCAGTACGGGGCGCCGTGGGTGATGAAGCGGGACGGTGCGTGCAGGGCGGTGTCGGCGGCCAGCTGCCTGCGGCGCAGCGCGGCCAGCTCGCGCAGTTCGGTGTGGACGATCATGCCCTCGTAGGCACCTTTGATCTCCTCCAGACGCAGCATGAACACGTCGTCCCAGGCATCGATGGCACCGGTGCGCGCCAGGTCGCGTCCCAGGGCGCGCAGCATGCGCTTGGCCGCGCCGAAGGCCCGGGTACGGCAGAACCTGAGCCGTTCCCGGTCGGCGAGCGCCGCCCGGGCCTTGCCCCGCACCCGCTCGTACAGCAGCCGGCGCGGGCCGTGCAGGTGTTCGTCGAGGTAGGCGTCGGCCTCACAGCCCCGGTCCCGGGCGCCCTCGTTCGCGGGGTCCCGTAATGCGTCGCGCAGCAGCGTGAACAGTCCAGCCGGGTTCTCGTGCAGGTCGGGGACCTCCAGCTTGAGTTCGTCGGGGCTGCGATAGCCGTAGTCGGCGATGTAGGCGTCGACGGCCGCCAGGAACCGGGTGTGGCCGGCCTCGTGCAGCGCCCGGTGGGCCGCGGAGTCGGATGTGTGCTCCAGCAGGTGCAGGATCTCGGAGTCGGCGCGTGCCCGGGCGGCCAGCTCGCGCAGTGCCCGCACCGGTTCGGCCGACTCCACGGTGCCGGCGGGGGCGGCCGCGGCCCAGGTGAACCACTCGGGGGCGTCCGGCAGCCAGCTGCGGGTGAGCAGGGCCAGCAGTCCCACGGAGAGCAGGATGGTGGCGTCCAGGACCTGCATCGGGCCCCATTTCTCGATGAGTTCGCGCTGCAGCCGACGGAAACGGCGGTAGGTCTCGTCGCCGGGCAGGGAGTCGTAATCGACATCGTTGAAGATTGCGTACGCCCGGTAGAAATCCCGGTGGAACCTCTCCACGGATTTCCGGACGGTGAGAAATCGCCAGGTGAAGACGCTCGTGCGGACCAGTTGTGACAACCGGGCGCGCAGCCCGGAGCGAGGGGTGAACGGATGCAAGGCGTCGGCGGTCTCGTCGGAAATGCTCTCGGCGACCCCGAGGGATTTCTCCAACACGCGCCGGTTGAGCGGGTACAGCGGAGCCAGGCGCACCATGCGGTACCAGTGGAACAGGTTGTAGTAGACCCGTCCGTGGAGGTATCCGAGCAGGTGCGGGGTCCACTCCCCCACCTCGCGCAGTTGCTCGCCGCGTACGCCCAGGGCGCGGGCGTAGCCGTCGTACACCTTGGCGTAGGTGTCGGCGGCGAAGCTGAAGGTGAGGGGGGAGACGACGCCGCCGAAGCTCTCGATGATGTTGGAGTTGTCCCAGATCCGCAGCTCTCCCTCGGGTTCGGGCGCGCGAGCCGGGGTGGTGACCGGGCGGCTCTGCAGGATCCACAGGGTGCCCTCGGCGATGGCCCACTCGATGTCCTGCGGGGCGCCGAAGTGCGCGGTGATGCGGCGCCCGGTCTCGTGCAGCAGGGCCAGGTCGGCGGGGGTCAGGGCGCACCTGGCGCGGTCCTCGGCGGCGACGGGTGACACCCGGCAGCCCGGTCCGGGTCCGGCGTCGTAGCGCTCCTGCTTGTCGCCGATCACCGTGGTGAGGGGCCGGCCGGTGGCGGCGTCCAGGACGACGGTGTCGGCGTCGACCGCGCCGGAGACCAGCCCTTCCCCCAGCCCGTGGACGGCACTGACCAGCTGGCGGTCGGTACGGCCGGTGGTCGGGTCGGCAGTGAACAGCACGCCGCTGCGCTCGGCCGGCACCATGCGCTGGACGATCACGGCGACACCACCGGTACCGGGCGGCAGCCGGCGCTGGGCGCGGTAACGCAGGGAGCGTTCGGAGAAGCCGGAGGCCCAGCAGCGGCGGACATGGGCGGTGACGTCGTCCAGGCCCCGGACATTGAGGAAGCTGTCGAACTGGCCGGCGAAGGAGTGCCGTGCGCCGTCCTCCTCCGCGCCGGACGAGCGGACGGCCACCGCACCGCCGCCGGCCTGCCGGTATGCCAGGGCGATGGCTTCGGTGACGCGCGCGCCGAGCGGGGCGGCCTCGATCAGGCCGGCGACGTCCTCGGCGACCTGCCGGGCCTGCGCGTGCCGGCCGTCGGCGAGCAGCCGGGCCAGGTGCTCGTCCAGACCGCTGCCGCGGCAGAATTCCGCAAAGACGTCCAGGCCGAGGACGGACCAGCGTGGTACGTGAAAACCGGACGTGGTCAGGGTGTGGAGGTTCTCGGCCTTTCCACCGGCCCATTCGGCGATCACGGAATGGTCACTGGACGCTGTGAGAACGTGCAGGGGCAACTCGTTTCCCTTTCAAGGGGGTTACGCAACCGGTGCGCGTTGTGCGATCTCGCCCGAATGTTTCACAGCATGGCCTGTCAAAACATCCGGTGCGCCCACCGCGGATGTTTTTCGGCCGTCGTGGCATTTTCAATTGTCCGGCCGACCACGCCGTTCAGGACGACACGGCAGCGATGCACGGCGGCGCAGGCCGCAATGGCGGCGGCGGCACCGCCGAGGAGCGTGTCGATCAGCCGCTCGTGGACGTGCAGGGCGCCGTCGGCCTGGTCAGCGGCGCTTGGCCGGCCTGGTCAGCGGCGCTTGGCCGGGTGTTGGTCCGCTCCTCGGCCCCCGGGCGCCTTCTCGTCGTGCAGGAGTCCTTCGAGTGCCGTGAGTACGTGGCCGCAGATCTCGTCCGGTTCTGCGCTCGCCAGCGGCTCCTGGCCGACCACGACCCGCATCAGGCCGATACCGAGCAGCCAGGCCATGGCGAGCTGTGCGCGCAGCTTGCTGTCGTCGGCGGAGGAGAGGGCGGCGAGGGCGGCGGCGTACTCCTCCCCCAGCGCGCGTACGGTGTCCGGGGCGGCATCGGCGCTGCCGATGGAGCGCAGGTAGACGGCCAGCAGTCGGTCCGCATCGGGTTTGCCGCCCTCGGCCAGGACGCCGCGCAGCGCGGTCTCGAACAGCCGGTCCGTGGGCGTGCTGATCAGCTGCTCCTTGCCACCCTGCGCCATGACCTCGGTGAGCAGGGCCTTTTTGGATCCGAAGTAACGGAATATGAGTGCCTGGTTCACCCCTGCGCGTCCGGCTATGTCGCGGACGGTGGCCGCCTCGTATCCGCGCTCGGCGAAGACCGCGCCGGCCGCGTGCAGGATGCGCAGTCGGGTCCCGCGGGCGTCACGCGGACGGTGCGGGGAGTCCTCGCTCGCGGGGCCGTCCCCGGGCTGGTCCTGCTGCCGCGTGTGCTCGCCGATGTCCACCCTCTGCTCCTTCTGCCGTCCGCCGTGAGCCCGCTCCGCGCCTGCCCGAGGAGCCGTCAGAGTAACGGCCGGTTAGCGTCGTTGACCTCCAGGTGAGCGCCTCCTAGCGTTGTAAGCGTGTGCTTACACCAGGGAGGCAGCAGTGACTGCAACGGACCCCGCACCCCTCGCCTATCCCTTCAACTCCAGCCATGACCTGGCCTTGTCCGAGGCGTACGAACGAGCCCGGGACACGCCGGGGCTGTTACGCGTCCAGCTGCCGTACGGGGAACCGGCGTGGCTCGCCACCCGCTATGCGGACGCCCGGCTGGTCCTGGGCGACCAGCGCTTCAGCCGGGCCCTGGGCCTCGAACACGACGAGCCGCGCGCCTCCGAGGGCAGGCGGGAGAGCGGGATCCTCGGCATGGACCCGCCCGACCACACGAGGCTGCGTTCGCTGGTCGCCAAGGCCTTCACCGTGCGGCAGGTCGAAAAACTCCGGCCGCGGATCCGGGAGCTGACGTCCACGCTGCTGGACGAGATGGAAGCGGCAGGGCCGCCGGTCGACCTGGTCGACCGCTACGCCCTGCCCATTCCGGTCGCGGTGATCTGCCGCCTCCTCGGGGTACCGGAGGAGGACCGCCCGCGATTCCGCACGTGGAGCGACGCGGCGCTGTCCACCAGCTCGCTCACCGCCGAGGAGTTCGACCGCAACCGAGAAGAGCTGCGGGCGTACATGGCCGAGCTGATCGCCGCTCATCGCGAGCAGCCCCGGGACGACCTGATGACGGCGCTGATCGAGGCGCGCGATCACGACGACCGGCTGTCCGAGCTGGAACTCGTCGACCTGTGCGTCGGCATTCTCATCGCCGGCCACGAGACCACGGCCACCCAGATCCCCAACTTCGTGCTCACCCTTCTCGACCATCCGGAGGCGCTGTCCCGCCTGCGTGCCGAGCCCTCGCTCATCACCGGCGCGGTCGAGGAGCTGCTGCGCTTCGTGCCGCTGGGCAGCGGTGCCGGTATGCCCCGCTACGCCAAGGAGGACATCGAGGTCGGTGGCACCCTGGTGCGGGCCGGGGAACCGGTGCTGGTCGCCATCGGCGCGGCCAACCGGGACGCGCTGCGCTTCACCGCGGCCGGCACGCTCGACTTCTCCCGGAGCGGCAACGCACATCTGGGCTTCGGCCACGGCGTCCACCACTGCCTCGGGGCTCCCCTGGCCCGCCTCGAACTGCAGGAGGCCGTCGGCGCGCTGGTGGCCCGGTTCCCCCGGCTGCGCGTCGCCGGGGACATCACCTGGAAGACCGAGATGCTGGTGCGTGGCCCCCGCGTCATGCCGGTGAGCTGGTGAGGCGGCCCATGGGCTGGCAGCTGCACATCGCCTCCGACCGCTGTATCGGCTCCGGGATGTGCGCCGGGGCCGCACCGGACCTGTTCGCCCTGGACGACGACCATGCGCGCCCCGTGCGCGAGCGCATCGCGGAGGACGACGACCGCGCCCTGGAGGCCGCCGACATCTGCCCGATGCTGGCCATCACCGTCCGGGACGCCGACGGGAGGGAGATCGCTCCCCGCGAGTGAACCTCCGCGCCGGGCCCCGTCCCGGCACGGTCGCGCCGACGATCGGCCGATCGGCCCGCCGCCCGTGGTCCTCCGCCGGCGGGCCGCCGTCCCACCCGGCCGAGTGGCACCGTCCGGGGCAGAGAGCCGTTCTTCCGGCACAGGGGCCGGACGGGCCCGGGGAACCGGGATGTCTCACACACACGCGGTCCGGCTTGCGTGGAATGCTGGGACACGGCCTGTCCGGGACGAACCGAGAGGCGGAGGACACGATGGACTGGGCTCGGTTCGCAGAGCAGATGGCGGCGATGGCGCGGGATCTTCTGGCGCAGAAGTCGGTCGGCGCCACCCTGGAACGGATCACCGCTTCGGCCACCAAGCTGGTCGAGGGCTGCGACGCGGCCGGCATTCTGGTGCTGCACGGCACGAAGGTGCAGACGCTCGCGCCCACCGGGCAGCTCGTCGTCGACAGCGACCGGCTGCAGGAGCGGTTGGGTGAGGGGCCCTGCTTCGACGCGGCGCGCAGCAGCGCAAAGGAGCGGGTTTTCCGCATCGCCGACTTCACCCGGGAGCAGCCGCGCTGGCCCGCCTTCGCCCCCATGGCCCGTCAGCTGGGTGTGGGCAGCATGATGGGGTTCCTGCTGTACACCGAGGACGAAGAGCTGGGCGCGCTGAACCTCTACTCGTGCAGGCCCGGCGCCTTCCCCGAGACCAGTGAACTGGCCGGCTGGCTGCTGGCCTCGCATGCGGCGGTCGCGTTCTCCAGTGCCCGCACGCACGCCCAGATGGAGCACGCCGTCGCCACCCGCCACATGATCGGCGAGGCGATGGGCATTCTCATGGGGAGCCACCGCCTCACCGAAGAGCAGGCGTTCGACGTGCTGCGCCGTTACTCGCAGGAGAACAACATCAAGCTCCGGGAGGTCGCCCGCCGGGTCTGCGAGCGGGGCAGTCTGTCATGACCGCAGCAGAGCCGGCCATGTCACCGGCTCCGTCAGCCGCGTCAGAAGCGGGGCGACTGCGGTGTGTGCGACGGCCCGGGGACGGGAAGGGACGTCACGCCGGGGCTCCGGCGGCCGGACGGCTTGCAGGTGACGTCACGGGCCGGAAGCCTGCCGTTGCTCAGGAAGGCGTTGACGGTACGGTCGGCGCAGGCGCGTGGGTCTCCTGAGTAGACACCGTGGCCCTCACCTCCCTTGACGTACACCATGCGTGAGCCCTTCAGGGCGTGATGCATACCGAGGCCGCTGGCCAGGGGTGTCTGGGAGTCCCACTGGTTCTGGACGGTAAGCACACCCAGGGTGTTGTGCACTTCGGTGACGGGCTCGGCCGGTTCGGTCCAGAACGCGCAGGGGGTGATGTTGGAGGCGAAGTCGCCGTAGAGGGGGTACGTGGCCTTGTCCCGGATCGCGTCACGCCGGTACTGCTCGGGGTCGCGTGGCCAGGCCGCGGTGTCGCCGCAGAGCACGGTCCAGAAGACCACGGAGGCGTTGTCGGTCGGCTGCTGTGCGGCGGGGACCTGCGCAAAGCGCGGTTCCGGTTGCCGGTCCGGCGCGGGGGAAGGACGCAGGGACGCATGGCCGTCGGCGGCCTTCTTGAGCCTGACGACCTCATCGGCCGCGGACTTGGGCCTGAAGAACTCGGCGCGCAGTGCGGCCCGGATGTCGTCCCCGGTGAGTTTCTGGCCGGCGTCGTCGATCGGAGTGCGGTCGGCCCGGGCGATCAGGTCCCAGAACGTCTTCTTCACCTGCGCCGGGGTGTTGCCGAGGCCGTAGGTGCGGTCGTGCCGGGCGGTCCACTTCGTCCAGCGGGTGAACGCCGGCTCGGTGCCCTCGGCCCAGACCTGGATCATCCCGCGCCACACCCGGGCGGGGTCGACCGCGCTGTCCAGGACGAAGCGGTCGGTCCGCGTGGGGAACATCTGCGCGTAGACGGCGCCCAGGTAGGTGCCGTAGGAGTAGCCCAGGTAGGAGATCTTCTTCTCGCCCAGAACGGCGCGGATGACGTCCATGTCACGAGCGGTGTTGCGGGTGGTGAAGTACGCGAGCCGGTCGCCGTTCTCGGCACGGCACTTGTCGGCGACGGTCCGGGCCCACTTGACGTCCCGGCTGAACGTCGCCGCCTTGTAGGGGTGTTCGATGTTCTGTTCCCTGGGCGTGAGACCGCAGGTGAGCGGGGTGCTGCGGCCCACGCCGCGCGGGTCGAACCCGATGAGGTCGTACTGCTCGCGCACGTTCTTCGGCATCGCGTTCTTCATCATGACCGGCATGTCCAGGCCCTCGCCGCCCGGTCCGCCGGGGTTGAAGAGGATCGCGCCGTGCCGTTTGCCGGGGACAGCCGTCTTCATACGGGAGATGGCCAGCTTGATCTTCTTGCCGTCGGGGCGGCTGTAGTCCAGCGGTACCTGGATGGTGGCGCACTGGAACGCCGCGGGCTGTGACGGGGCGCATCGGTGCCAGGCGGGCTTCTGGTTCTCGAATCTCCTCAGTGGTTCCGCCGCGGATGCCTGTGCCGCCGGCACGAGGGCGGGGAGCAGCGTTGCCGTGATCCCCACGGTGAGCAAGGGCGCGATGCGTCCGGTCCGCACGATGGCCGTTCCCTTCGGTCAACTTCCAGTGGGGAACGAGCTTTTCGTGCCGGCGGAGCCCACGGATCCGTCTACGGGGCAGACTTGCTACGACTCCCGGCGTACACAGAAAGAGACGTGCGGAGGAGAACCAGAACGGGCTGAACTCCGTCCCCGCCACCTCCCAAGGCGAGGACGGAGAGCTTATCCGGTTGGCGCGGCCTGCAAGATCAAGTAATGTCCTGTGATGTGAACACCGGACCGGCGCTACGCCACACACGGATTGGTCTTCCGGTGGAAGGCTGATCGCACAGCGGGTGCGCAGAACGCACCCCCTCGGTTCGGCACGTGGACCCCCTCGCGGTCGTGCACCGCGATTCCGTTTCCCGTGCCGGACAACAACGAGGTCAGCCGCATGACAGTCACGTTCAACCACACCATCATTGCCGCCAAGGACCGCCACGAGTCGGCCCGGTTCTTCCGGGAGCTCCTGGAACTTCCGGAAGCACCGTCCTGGGGCCCGTTCACCAACATCCAGCTCACCGACGGCGTACTGCTCCAGTTCGCCGAGCCGCCGGTGGAGATCCAGATGCAGCACTACGCGTTTCTGGTCGACGACGAGCTGTTCGACCGGGCGTACCGGCGACTGCGCGAGGGCGGCGTCGAGCACTGGGCCGATCCGCAGATGCGACGCCCGGGCGAGATCAACAACGAGCACGGCGGTCGAGGGGTGTACTTCAAGGACCCCGCCGGTCACGCGATCGAGCTGATCACCCGCCCGTATCTGTAACGGGTGCCACCGGTCACCGCCGTCGCAACTGGTCGAACGGGTGGCGAGTCGTCGTCGCCCGTTCGGCCGGTGCACCAGCGTGATGCACCCTCCTCTCCCCGGGATCTAGACTCACTTGGTAGCCGCAAGCAACGGATAGCGAGTGATGAGCGACACGGGTAGCCCTCCAGCCGGGCAGTGCGCGGGTGGCGGGGCGAGGCAAGGAGATCTGCACGCATGACCACGCCCGCGTCCCCGCCCCGTGGGGAAGCCGCCGCGACAGCCCCGTCGGCCCCGCCGGCCGGCCGACTGACGCACCGCCAGATCATGACGATCCTCAGCGGCCTGATGCTGGGGATGTTCCTCGCGGCGCTCGACCAGACCATCGTCAGCACCTCGATCCGCACGATCGCCGACGATCTGCACGGACTCAGCTCCCAGGCGTGGGTCACCACCGCGTATCTGATCACGTCCACCATCAGCACGCCGCTGTACGGAAAGCTGTCCGACCTCTACGGACGCAAGCCCTTCTTCCTGGCAGCCATCAGCATCTTCATCGTCGGCTCGGCGGCCTGCTCGTTCGCCACCTCGATGACCGAGCTGGCCGCCTTCCGGGCCTTCCAGGGCATCGGCGCCGGCGGTCTGATGTCACTGGCGCTGGCGATCATCGGTGACATCGTGCCGCCCCGGGAGCGGGCCCGGTATCAGGGCTACATGCTCGCGATGTTCGGCTCCTCCAGCGTGCTCGGCCCGCTGATCGGCGGTTTCCTGGCGGGCCGCGGCAGCATCCTGACCATCGCCGGCTGGCGCTGGGTGTTCCTCGTCAACGTGCCGGTCGGCGTCATCGCCCTGTTCGTCGTCGCCAAGGTGCTGAACCTCCCGCACACCCGGCGCGAGCACCGCATCGACTGGTGGGGCGCGCTCACCATCGCCGTCGGTGTGGTGCCGCTGCTGCTCGTGGCCGAGCAGGGGCAGGACTGGGGCTGGACGTCCGCGAAGGCCTGTGTCTGCTATGCGGTGGGCGCGGTCGGCCTGGTGGTGTGGATCTTCGTCGAGCGGGCCATGGGCGAGGAGGCTCTGATCCCGATGCGGCTGTTCCGCAGCTCGGTGTTCAGCAAGATGAGCCTGCTGTCCGTGCTCATCGGCATGGGCATGTTCGGCGGGATGATGATGGTTCCGCTGTACCTGCAGATCGTGAAGGGCGTCAGCCCCACCAGGTCCGGCCTGCTGATGCTGCCCTTGATGGTCGGGATGATCTCCGGGACCATCGTGGTCGGACGCATCATCCAGAAGACCGGCAAGTACAAGATCTTCCCGATCGTCGGCACCGCGCTGATCATCGCCGCCATGCTGCTGTTCCACTACCGCGTGCAGTGGAACAGCCCGCTGCCCGAGACCATGGCTTACATGGCACTGTTCGGTATCGGCCTCAGCGGGTGCATGCAGATACTGACACTGGCCGTGCAGAACGCCGTGGAGCCCAAGGACATGGGCGTGGCGACCGCGTCCGCCACCTTCTTCCGACAGATGGGCGGCACCGCCGGTACCGCGGTCTTCCTCTCGGTGCTGTTCAGCACCGTCGGCGACAAGATCGGCTCCGCCTTCCGGGCCGCGTACGAAACGCCCGGCTTCCAGGCCGCGCTCCATGACCCGGCCGTACGCTCCGATCCCGCGAACGCCCCGGTGCTGGAGATGTTCAGGCACCCCCGGGCGGGCGGCGGGAGCGGCTCCGGCGTGCTGAACGACTCCTCGTTCATCCAGCGGCTCGACCCGCGCCTGGCGCAGCCGTTCAAGGCCGGCTTCACCGACTCGATGCAACTGGTGTTCCTGATCGCGGCGGCCGTGATGGTGCTGGGCTTCCTGGTCGCTCTGTGGACCAAGGAGGTGCCGCTGCGCAAGGTCTCCGGTCTGGAGGCGCAGGCCGCCGAGGAGAACCGCGGCCCGGCCGCGGAGCCCGGCCAAGCTGCGGAGCCCGGCTCAGCTGTGGAGCCGCCCGCGGCCACCGCCGAAGGGTCGGCTGCCGTGGAGTCAGCCGTCGGCGCGACCCCCGCCGCCCGGTCCGTCGCCCGAGCCGAGCCCGCCGCCGGAGGCGCACCCGTCGCCGGAGCCTCCGCGGAGGGGGGCGGACCCCCTCACGGCGCCCCGTCGTACGGCGTTCGCGGCCGGGTGCTGGACGGCGCGGGCAGGCCGGTGCCGCAGGCCGTGATCACCCTGATCGACGTCGAGGGACGGCAGCTCGACCGCGCCGTCAGCGCCGAGGACGGGGGCTATGCGGTGAGCGTCCCGCGCCCCGGCACCTATGTGCTGATCGGCGCCGCCGGCGCGCGGCAGCCGCAGGCCGTCACGGTCCTCGTCGGCAATGAGCCGGTCGGGTGCGACCTCGCGCTGAGCGGCAGCGCCGCCCTCACCGGATCCGTCCGGGACGCCGTCGACGGACACCCGCTGCCAGGCGCCCTCCTGGTCGCCACCGATGTACGCGGCGAGGTCGTCTCCTCGGGCACCTCGGCGGCCGACGGCACCTTCCTGCTCGCCGATCTGGTCCCCGGCAGCCATACGCTCACTGTGAACGCGCCCGGCCACCGCCCCACCGCCCTGCCGGTCGAGGCCACCCCGGGAACGACGGGGGCCTACGAGGTCCGCCTCGAACCCGGCGCCCGGCTCCACGGTGTGGTCAGCACCGCCACCGGCAGGGCGCTCGCCGACGCCAAGGTCACTCTGCTGGACGCGGCCGGGAACGTGGTCGCAACGGCGGTCACCGGCCCCGACGGCGCCTACGGGTTCACCGACCTCACCGGCGGCGAGTACACCGTCATCGCCGGCGGTTACCCGCCGGTCGCCGCATCACTGCGCGTGGACGCAAGCGGCGTCACCGACCACGACCTCGAACTGTCCCACGAGGACTCGCACCGGTGACCCACGTCGGGAGCCGGGAGCGGTGATGCCGGTGAGGCCCAGGAAGTCGGCGCGGCAAGGACCCGCCGACTCCCTGGGCGTCCGGCGCCGCGGTACCCACCCCGGAGAAGACCGCCTGGCGTGTCATCCGGGAAGCTCGACAGCGAGGTCGTCCACCACTGCCTGCAGGCGGCCTCCGTACTGTTTCGCGACACGCCGCTGGCGCGCGCAGCCGGTCCCGTCGACCTGGACATCGCTCAGCCAGTCGCCGACGCACTGGTCGTCGCCGTACCGGCTGAGGTACGGCTCCACCCGTTTCCACAGCTCCTCGACCAACCGGCCGACGGACGTGACCGCGCAGTCGCGGGTGTGGGTGGCGGGCAGGGTGCCGGCCGGACCGTGCCGGGCGGCCTGCCAGCATGCCGCCCGCAGCAGCAGGTCGGGGACCTCGGGCGCGTATTCGCCGGCGCGTGCCGCCTCGACGGCGTGCCCGACGAGGCCGCGGACGAGCAGCGCGTACGCGGTGGTGGTCCCGGCGTCGGGCATCACGTCCGCAATGCGTACCTCGATGGTGGGAAGATGCGCCGAAGGCCGCACGTGCCAGTAGATCATGCCCGAGTCCATCGCCGCTCCGGTGGCCACGAGTTGGTCGACGACCCGTGCGTAGTGGGCCGCGCCCCGCAGATAGGGGGGCGGCCCCGCAGCGGGCCACCGGCTCCAGACCATGGAGCGCCAGCTCGCGTAACCGGTGTCCGATCCGCCGCTGTACGGGGAGTTGGCGGTGAGGGCCAGCAGCAGGGGCATCCAGCCGCGCAGGTGGTTGACCGCCTCCACGGCTTCTTCCCGTTCGGCCACGCCGACGTGCACGTGGCAGGCGTTGACGCCCTGCTCGTGGACCAGGAGCCCGAAGCGGCGGGCGAGGGCGAGATAACGCGGCTGGTCGAGGAGGGGCGGTGGCCCGGTGCGACCGAGGACCGCCGTGCCGCTGGGCACCAGCAGGCAGTCGTACTCGGCGGCCGCGGCGGCCGCACCGGCGCGTAATCGCAGGATCTCGGCCTCCAGTTCGGCGGCCGTACGGCACACCGCGCTGACCGTCTCCACCTGGGACTGCGAGAGTTCGGGGGTGACATGTGGCGCGCCGAGGTGCGCGCGGGCGGCAGGTACGACGGACAGGGATCTGTACACGGCCGACCTGCTGTGCCGGTCGGCCAGGACGAACTCCTCCTCCACTCCGACTGTCGGCGGTGCGGTCGCCTCCGGCGGGAACCCGGGCCCGCCGGCGGCAACAGGGGTCACGGCATCAAGCGGCTCTGGCACGTCCATCCCCTTCGGGAGACACGGGACACCGGCATCACTCGTCGTGGGCTGTGCGCGTCTCACTCTCCTCGCTGGCGAGCTCGGGCGCATGGACCACTCCCTGCCGGACAACGGGTGGGAACCGCCATGCTGCGCCGTCCGCCGAGGCTGCTGCAAGCGGTTGCCAAGCCAGCCTCAGGGCATGCGGGCCGCGCGTTCGGCGGGAGGTGCTGCGGGACGAAGCAGTGTGCCGGGGGCGGAGCGGTCGGCGCTCCGCCTCGTCACTCCGTGCTGTGATCGCCGAGCAGACCGGTGACCTGTGCGTGGACGGCTTGCCATGCGGAGGCCGGCAGGTCACCCAGGGCGGTCTCGCTCAGCGAGTGCAGGGTCTCCTCGGCGTCGGTGGCGGTGGTGCACCTGACGCTGCCGCTGAGCACCTCATGACCGTCGCGGACGGCGACCCGCAGGCGGTTGCCGCTGTTGTCGGCGTGGACCGCCGAGGCGACGACGAGGGGTGGCGGTCCGCCTGTCTCTCCGGCCAGTTTGCGGTAGGAGGAGGCGAGCGGTGTACGCCAGCGCAGGCTGACGAGGACGGGACGCTTGGCCACCAGCTCGGCCATGTCCGTCTCCTGGAGGCCGTCGGATTCCAGCACTGTCGCCCGGGCGTCCAGGACGAGTGCCGCGGGCAGCAGACAGCGCAGCGTGCTGCCGACGAGGTTGCCGCCGACCGTCGCGGTCCGCCGCACGGCTCCGGTGCCCACCATGGCGGCGGCCAGGCGGAGCACGTCCGGAACCCGGTCGTCGATCCGGTGCAGGACCACGGCGCCGCCCACCGTCTGCCGCCCCATTACGTTGGCCTCCGGCAACTCCCGCAGCGACATGGCCTGTTCGGGAAATCCGTCCCGCTGCCAGGTGGCCCAGACGAGGGTCGCCCCGCCGATCGGCACGGCACCCTCGGCCAGGCACGTCTGGGCTTCGGACACGGATGTGGGCAGCCTCAACAGCACAGCAGCCGACCTGCCTTCCGGAGAACTCGGATCCGTATCGGTGGGTGATGTTCTGGCCAACCACCCACCGCGAAGGCAGTCTTCCCGCCCGGGCGGGGGCGCGTACAGGGCTCACACGAGCACGGTGTGTGCCGGGCGGCCCGCGCCGCCCGGTTGCGAGCTCTCCGGGCGCCTCTCGCAGCCGGACGTCAGGGGCGCACGGACCGTCCCGGGTCAGCGGATGCGGCGGAGGGCGTCGGGCGTGAGGTCGGCCAGGGTGGGGTAGCCGTCGACGGCCATGAGGAGGTCGGCCTCCGCGAGCACCGAGCGCAGGACATGGACGATGCCGTCGGTCCCGTCGAGGGCCAGGCCATAGGCGTACGGGCGGCCGATACCGACGGCGGTCGCCCCCAGGGCGAGGGCCTTGACGATGTCGGCGCCGGAGCGGATGCCGGAGTCGAAGAGGACCGGCAGGTCACCGGCGGCCTCGGCGACGCCGGGCAGGCAGTGCAGCGCGGGCAGCCCGCCGTTGGCCTGGCGTCCGCCGTGGTTGGAGCAGTAGATGCCGTCCACGCCGGCGTCCCTGGCGCGGCGGGCGTCGTCGGGGTGGCAGATGCCCTTGAGGATCAGCGGCAGGTCGGTCATCGACCGCAGCCAGGGCAGATCGTCCCAGGTGAGCGGGTTGCCGAAGGTCTGCGCCCAGCGCATCACCGCGGCTGCCGGGTCGTCCTCGGGGGACTTGGCGAGACGGGAGCGGAAGACCGGATCGCTGGTGTAGTTGGCCAGGCAGTGTCCGCGCAGCTGAGGGAAATTGCTGACGGCGAGGTCACGGGGACGCCAGCCGGTGATCCAGGTGTCGAGAGTGACCACGATGCCCTTGAAGCCGGCCTTTTCGGCACGGTGGACGAGGCTTTCGGCCAGTTCCCGGTCGGTGGGCGTGTAGAGCTGGAAGAAGCCCGGGGTGCCGTCGAACTTGGCGGCCACCTGCTCCATCGGGTCGACGGTCAGGGTGGAGGCGATCATCGGCACACCGGTCCGGGCGGCGGCGCGTGCGGTGGCGAGGTCGCCGTGGCCGTCCTGGGCGCACAGCCCGATCACGCCGATCGGAGCAAGGAACAGCGGCGCGGGCAGGCGCATGCCGAACAAGTCGACCGACAGGTCCCGTTCCCTCGCGCCGACCAGCATGCGCGGGACGAGACCCCACTGCTCGAAGGCGGTGACATTGGCTCGCTGGGTGTACTCGTCCCCGGCGCCGCCCGCGACGTAGGAGCGCACCGACGGGGTCATCGCGGCCAGGGCCGGCGCCTCCAGCTCCGCGCAGGTCATCGGCAGCCGCGGTGCCACGCCGTGCAGCCCGGCGAGGTAGATCTCGTTCTGGTAGTCGGCGAACGCCATGGTCCGGTCCTCCTGCTCCGGCCCGCCCCGTGCGGGCCCTGCCGCTTCCACAGTGCAAGACTGGCCATGGAAGGCAGGGGAAACGCAGGATTCTCGCCAGGGAGCCCGTAGTGGTGCAGGAAGGTGCACACGAGCTGAGCGAGGACGACCTTGCGCTGATCCATGCGCTGCAACTGCGGCCGAGAGCCTCGTGGACCGAGCTCGGCCGTGCCCTCGGGGTGGACCCGGTCACCGTCGCCCGCCGCTTCAACCGCCTCACCGAGCACGGCACGGCGTGGGTCGCGCTCTCACCCGGCCCGCGCCTGCTGGACCGGATATGTCTGTCCTACGCCCAGATCGACTGCGCCCCGGGCGCCGCGGCCTCCGTCTCCCAGGCCCTGAGCGGCCATCCGCACATGCTCACCCTGGAGCGCTCCGCCGGCGGCCACGACATCCTCGCCACCGTCGCCACCCGTGACCTGCACGCCCTGTCCCGCTACACCCTCGACCTGCTCCCGCACGTCCCCGGCATCACCGCCGTCCACGCCCGGATCGTCACCCACATGTTCACCGAGGGCGGCCGTTGGCGCATCGCCGCCCTCGCTCCCGACCAGCGCGCCCGGCTCAGCACTCCGCCCGCCACCCGGTCGCCGCGGCCCGGGCCCAGTGACCTCACCGCCTTCGACCGCGCCCTCCTGGGCCGGCTGGTGCACGACGGCCGCGCCTCCTACCAGTCGCTGGCCACCGCCCTGGGCGTCAGCCTGTCCAGCGCCAAACGCCGCATCGAGCAGCTGATCCGACTCGATGTCCTGCGCTTCCGCTGTGATTTCGCCCGCCCCCTCGGCGGCTGGCCCGTCGCCGTCACCTTCTGGGCCAGGGTTCCGCCCGCCGACCTGCCCGCCATCGGCCACGCCCTGATCCGCCTGCCCGAAACCCGCAACTGTGCCGCGGTCACCGGCCCGCAGAACCTCGTCGTGCAGGCCAGCCTGCACTCCGTGGACGACGCCCTGCGCCTGGAGACCCAGCTCGCCACCGCCCATCCCAGCCTCGACATCGTCGACCGCGTCATCACCCTGCGCCACGACAAGCTCCTCGGACGCCTGCTCGACGCCTACGGGCGGTCCACCGGCATCGTCCCGCCCGATGTCTGGGCCGAGCCCGCCATCTGACGGTACGTCAGCTTCGAACCCCCGACTCGTCACGCCGCCGGACGCACCCGCTCGTCACCCGGCACCCGCGCCGCGTCGTACCGTTCTCACGCCTGGGTCCTGGAAAAATGGACACTCTGGCCCCATGGACGGGGCCCTGCTCACTTTTGGGCACAACACCGCCGATCGCGAGCGGATCGTCTCCTTGCTGCGCCAGGCCGGTGTGGCGGCCGTCGTGGACGTGCGCACCGCCCCCGGGAGCCGCCGCTACCCGCACTTCTTCCGGCAGCAGCTGGCCGAGTGGCTGCCGCAGCACGGGATCGCGTACCGGTGGGAGCCGGACCTCGGCGGGTTCCGCAGAGCCCCTCCGGACAGTCCCGACACCGTCTGGCGCAACGCCTCGTTCCGCGGCTACGCGGCCCACACCCGCTCCGACGCGTTCGTCACCGCGATGGACGAGCTGCTGCTCCAGGCCACCGACGTCCGCACCGCCGTCATGTGCAGGGAAGCGGTCTGGTGGCGCTGCCACCGACGCCTCATCGCAGATTTCGCGGTCCTCGCGCGCGGTGTACCGGCCTACCACCTCATGCACGACGGCCGCCTCAGCGCGCACACCGTGACGCCCGGCGCGCGTGTGCGCGAGGACGGGCTTCTCGTCTACGACGGCGCCTCGTAGCCGGCTGAGGCATCGTGTGCTGCGAGCGCTGTATGCGCGTGCCGTCCGGATGCGGGACGCGGCATCGGGACCGGGGACGGGAACGATCGCAGGGGTGGCGTCAGCGCCTGCGCCGACGGCCGAGGGCGAGGAGCCCGGTCAGCACCGCGGCTGCCGCACCCGCGGCCACGGCCCATGCCGTCGGACCGAAGCCGCCTGCCGCGCCGGCTGCCTCGATGGTGAGGGGAGCGGTGCTGTTCCTGGGGTCGGCGTCGTCCCGCAGCCGTTCCGGCGGTGCGTCGACACGGATCATGCCGCCGGTGAGCCTGGACGGGTCGTCGATCCGCATCTTGAAGGGATAGTCCACGTGGAACCCGTCCCGGAGCACGGGTACCTCGAAACCGCTGGTGTAGAGGCCGTACTCGCACCGGTAATGCGTCCTCTTCCTGCTGTTGGGGACCCCGCACAGCTTCGGCGTGCTCAGCACGGTCACGCCCTCGGGGAACCGCACTTCGACCCTGGCGAACGGGACGCTGTTCTCGGAGTCCGGTTGGGCCGCGACATCGGCACCGTGGTGGTCCAGGGACAGGTGGGCCGTGAGTGTCTCACCCTTCCTGCCCTTGAGCGCGGCTCCTGTCACCTCCAGATCCCACGCGTTGTGCACGGGCACACCCAGCAGGCCGTACGACATGCCTCCGGTCCGGCGGGCGGCGGGCGGCACGCCTGCGGTGCGCTGCGCGAGGGTCAGTTCCCCACCGCGGCCCCGGTGGATGTCCCGCCACTCGCCGCCCGACCAGTCCATGCCGGTCGCGGCCCGCACGGCCACGTCCTTCCGGAGCGCCCGCTTGCCCACCTTCAGGGCGACGGGCGCCAGGTCGACGGACCGGCCCGGCGCGACCTGCATGTCGATCAGGCACAGCGCTCTGTGGTGCGTCTCGACCGTGCGGGGCTGCACCTCGGTGCCGTAGTAGCAGTTGCTGTACTCGGTCGTGAACGAGAGCCCTTCGGACACCTCGACGGACACCGGCACCTGCCGCAGCACCCGTTCACCGTGGTAGGTGAAACCGGCCCGCACCTCGACCGTCGAGCCGACGTTCAGGACCTCGCCCCGGCACGGCAGGCATCAGAGACCCGTCGGCGAGCCCCACGGCCTCACCTGCACCTACGAGGACACGTTCGGCCGGCTCAGGGTCGTACCGGGTTTGGTCTGCTCGGCCTCCGCCGGCCCAGTGGGCGTTTCCCGGCGGGGCGGCCGGGAAATCTGCAGTGCCATGGGTGACACAGCGGACAAGGCGGCACAGGTGCCGAACGACGTCTGCCCTCCGTGGGTGCTGCGGGCCTACGCCGTCCTCGCCGACGGCGAACGCGGCGCCGTGGTGGACCCGAAGGGCCGGATCGTGTGGCTGTGCGCTCCTCGCTGGCACAGTGACGCGGTGTTCTCCGCCCTCATCGGAGGCGGCGGGTACTTCGGCGTCGAACCGGAGGACCACTGGCACGTATGGGGTGGTTACTACGAGGACGGCACGCTGATCCGGGTCAGCCGGTGGGTGACCGCCGACTCCGTGATCGAGTGCCGCGACGCGCTGGCGATGCCGGCCTCCGTGGACCGTCTTGTGCTGCTGCGCCGGATACGTGTCGAAGAGGGTGAGGCACGCCTACGGCTGACCCTCGACCCGCGTCCGGGTTTCGGACGGGGCGGGATGCGCGGCCCTCGCCTGGAGGGCGATGTGTGGACCGCGTACACCGACGGTCTGCGGCTGCGGCTCCACGGAGCGCGGCGGGCCGCGTGGGACGCCCGGTCCGTCCTGCGCGGTGAGTTCCGCCTGCGCAAGGGCGAGGAGCACGACCTGGTCCTGGAGTTGTCGGAGAAGGAGAGCACCGCCCGGCTGGATCCGGAGCGGCTGTGGGCGCGGACGGAGGAGGCGTGGCGGCGGGCCGTGCCCGACTGCTCCGGCCTGGCAGCCCCGCGTGACGCCCGGCACGCCTACGCCGTTCTGCGCGGCCTGACGAGTTCGTCCGGCGGCATGGTCGCGGCCGTCACCACGTCGTTGCCGGAGCGCGCGAACACCGGCCGCAGCTACGACTACCGCTACGCCTGGCTGCGCGACCAGAGCTACGCCGGCCTCGCGGTCGCCGCGCACGGGCCGCACGACCTGCTCGACACCGCGGTGCGTTTCACCGCCGAACGCGTTCTCGCCGACGGTGAGGGCCTGCACCCGGCATACACCGTCGACGGCGGCCCCGTACCGGAAGAACGAGGGCTTCCGCTGCCCGGCTACCCGGGAGGCCAGGACCGGATCGGGAACCGAGCGGCCGATCAGTTCCAGCTCGACGCGTTCGGTGAGGTGCTCCAGCTGTTCGCCGCCGCCGCTCACCACGATCGGCTCACGCCCGAGGCCGAGCAGGCGGTCACGGTCGCGGTCCGGGCGGTGGAACACAACTGGCAGCGGGCCGACGCAGGGATGTGGGAACTCGACGAGCGGTGGTGGACCCAGTCCCGGCTGAGCGTGGTGTGCGGTCTGCGACGCGTGGCCGAGGCGCTGCCGGGGCGGACGGGACAGCGGTGCGCCGACCTCGCCGAGGCGGTCTTCGCGGAGACCCGGCGCCGCTGTCTGCGCGAAGACGGCCGGTGGCGGCGGGCCGCCGACGACGACGGACCGGAAGCCGCTCTTCTGACGCCTCTGGCCCGCGGCTTCCCGTCCGCCGACGACCCGAGCAACTCCGTCACCCGCCGCTTCATCGAGGACCAGCTGAGCGACGACGGGTACCTCTATCGCTTCGTCCACCAGGGGATCCCGCTGGGTGAGGCCGAAGGGGCCTTCCTGCTGTGCGGGTTCACCATGGCGCTGGCCACCGACCACCTCGGTGACCGCGCCGGCGCGCTGCGCTGGTTCGAACGAACCCGGGCGGCCTGCGGGCCGTCGGGGCTGTTCGCCGAGGAGTACGACGTGCGCCAGCGCCAGCTGCGCGGCAATCTGCCCCAGGCCTTCGTCCACGCCCTCCTGCTGGAGTGCGCCGTCCGCCTCAACGACGCCTCGACGCTTCCCCCCTGAGACAGGGACCCCGCGCGGGCCTCCCACCCGACGGACGCCTCCTGCCTTCTGCCGTACGGCCCGTTGATGATTAGCTTGCCCCGGCCATGACACCACCACCCGGCCCGGGTTCAGGAGGACTCCGCACATGAGCAGCGGCTACACGTACGAGTACAAGGTCGTCACCTTCCGGGAGTCGCTGATCGGCGACGCGCTGGACAGCGACAAGCTGGAGAAGGTCCTGAACAAGCACGCCGAGGACGGCTGGGGCCTCAAGGCCATCACCTCCGCCGACGTCAAGGGCCGTATAGGGCCCGGAGCCGTGGAGGGGCTGCTGCTGACCTTCGAGCGCCCGCGCGGGTAACGCTCACGGCGCCGGCGGGGCACGGACCGAGTGTCCACGCCGGCGCGCCGCCGGGTGATGCCCCGCGGACCGCGGACCGTGCACAGGCCCGGGTGGTCGGCGCGAAGACACACCCGGGTCCATGTGAGACCGTGGTGTGAGAAAACACGCTTGCGGATGCGGCCGCCACCATGGGTCTGAAGGATCTGGACAACAAGCACCAGGACGATCCGTTCGGCATCACCTCTGCCGCCGTCGCCCTCGTGGACGGACACGGCCTGATCCGGTACTGGAGTCAGCGGGCGGAGGACCTCCTCGGCTATCCGGCGCCCAGCGTGCTGGGGCAGCCGGCGACCTCCGTCCTCATGAGCGAGGACTCGCCGGCGTCCGCGCTGTCCACGGCGCAGCGGGTCGGCGAGGGCTGGGAGGGCCTGATCACCGTGCGCCACCGTGCGGGCCACCCGGTCGAGCTGGCCCTGCGGGCGTGTCCGCTGAGCGCGGAGCAGGGCTCCGCCTGGCTCGCCGTGGCCTGTGAGGTCTCCGACTCGCGCCGGTGGGAACTCGATCAGGCAGTGGTACGCGGCCTGCTGGAGGAGTCACCGATCGGCATCGCCGTCCTCGACAGTGAGCTGCGCTTCCAGTGGGTGAACCAGGCACTGGTCGCCATGGAGGGCCTGCCGACCCAGCCCGGGGCCGACCGCACTCCCGCGCCTCCCGGACCGGGACAGGTGCCGTCGGACCCGCTGCCTTCCGAAACCGGACAGGTGCCGGCCGGACCGGGACAGGTGCCGTCGGCCGTGGACTGGCAGGCGCGCCAGGCGCTGATCTCGGGCCGGGTGACGCCCGCTGTCGAGCATGTGCCACCCCCGCACGGGAGGTCCCGCCGGAACGCGCAGGGTCACCTCAGGCTCCGCTCGTCGTTCCCGCTGCGGGACGTCGGCGGCCGGACGCTCGGGGTGTGTCACACCGCCGTCGACTTCACCGCGCAGGACCGGGCACGTGAGCGGCTCGCCCTGGTCAACGAGGCGGCACAGCGGATCGGCACCACCCTGGACCTCGACCGCACGGTGCAGGAACTGGCCGAGGTGCTCGTACCGCAGCTCGCAGAATTCGTGGCGATCGACCTCTTCCGGAGCGTCCTCGCGGCCAGGGAACTCACTCCTGGACCGGTCGCCGGCGACACGCTGCAGCGGGCGGTGCACCGGTCGATCCGCGAGGACATTCCGGAGGCGATCGTTCCCATCGGGGAGCCGACCGGGTACCCGGCCGTCTCCCCGCAGCGACGGTGCCTGACCACGGGCCGGCCGATCCTCGATCCGGTACTGGAACCGACGACATGGTGGCTGGCCGGTGATCAGGAGCGCATGGCCAAGATCGTCTCCCTGGGTGTGCACACACACCTGGTGGTGCCGCTCCGGGCCCGGGGCGTGACCATGGGGGTGGTCACGCTGCTGCGCTGGGAGAACCCCAACCCGTTCGACGAGGACGATCTGCTGCTCGTGGAGGAGCTAGTGGCTCGGGCCGCGGTGTGCGTGGACAACGCCCGGCGTTTCGTCCGCGAGCATCACGCGGCTCTCGCTCTCCAGACCAGTCTCCTTCCGCCCGATCTGCCCGAGCACTGTGCCGTCGACGTCGCCTACCGCTATCTGCCCACCGACGCCGAGGCCGGCGTCGGCGGCGACTGGTTCGACGTCATCCCGCTGTCCGGCGCCCGCGTCGCCCTGGTCGTCGGGGACGTCGTCGGCCACGGCATCCACGCGGCGGCCAGCATGGGCAGGCTGCGTGCGGCCGTACAGACACTCGCCGACCTGGACCTGCCCCCCGACGAGCTGCTCGCCCGCCTCGACGACCTCGTCCTGCGCCTGGCGGACGAGGCGGAGGCGGCCACGGACGGACCGGTGGTGATCGGCGCGACCTGCGTCTACGCGGTCTACGACCCCATCTCGCGGAAACTCAGCGTGGCGCGGGCCGGGCACCCCACGCCCGCCATCGCCCACCTCAGCGAACCGGTGGAGCTGCCCGACATCCCCGCCGGCCCCCCGCTGGGGCTGGGCGGTCTGCCCTTCGAGTCGGCCGAGATCGAACTGGAGGAGGGCAGCGTCGTCGCCCTCTACACGGACGGCCTGATCGAGGCCTCGGACCGCGATGTCGATGTCGGCTTCGAGCGGCTGTGCTTCGCCCTGGCCCACCCCGACCGGCCGCTGGAGGAGATCTGCGACACGATGGTCCGCATCCTGCTGCCGGGTCATCCGCACGACGACGTCGCCTTCCTCGTCGCCCGGACGCGCGCCCTGGCCCCCGACCGCGTGGCCTCCTGGGAAGTGCCCGCCGATCCCCGGGCGGTGCACGAGGCCCGCGACAACGCCGCCCGTCAGTTGGCCGCTTGGGGGCTGGAGGACATCGCTTTCACCACCGAGCTGATCGTGAGCGAACTCATCACCAACGCCATCAGGCACGCCTGCGGTCCGATCGGTCTGCGTCTGATCCACGAACGGGCTCTCATCTGTGAGGTGTCGGACGCCAGCAACACCTCTCCGCACCTGCGCCGTGCCCGCAGCACCGACGAGGGAGGGCGCGGTCTCTTCCTGGTCGCGCAGGTCGCCCAGCGCTGGGGCACGCGGTACACCGCCACGGGCAAGACCATCTGGGCGGAGCAGCAGCTGTCGAGCGACGCGTCCTGGCGACTTCCCTGAGCGGACCGATCACACCGGTACGGGGCTTCCGTAGATTTTCGGCTTGCGGGTGATGACATCGTCCGCTTCGGGGCACTCGGAGGGACAGGAGCGATTCATCAACAGGAGGCGCGTCATGATCGCCCTCGGTATCATCCTGCTCGTCGTCGGTTTCGTCACAGGTCTGTCCATCCTGTGGACCATCGGGATCATCCTCGTGGTCATCGGCGCGATCTTCTGGATCCTTGGCTCGATGGGTCACGCGGTCGCCGGCCGACGGCACTACTGGTAGGCGTCACTACTGCTAGGCGTCCAGCCTTCCGGCTGCCGGGGCAGAACCTCCTCGGTTCGCGTCAGCCGGCCGGCCCTGGCCGCGGGCGCGGGCCGGCCCCGGCGGCCTCCGGGGCGCAGACCCCGCGGCCCCGCCTGCGAGGAACCTCGCGGGCGGGGCCGTGTCCAGCTGACGAACAGGCGACGCAGTCGGTCGGCGGGTGCCGGCGGTGCGGTCACTCCTGACCGGAGAAGGAGCCGGGCTCTTCGGACCGGGTGCGGACGCGGTCGGGGTGCTCATGGTTGTTGCAGGCGTCCTGCATCGAGTCGCCGGCCAACGGAGCGGCGAAGCGGACGAGCCCGGCCGCCTGCCTGCAGAGGTTGTCGCCGGTGAACGGCCGGCCGGCGATGTTGATGCGGCCGTGGTCGGGGCGGTTGCCGTCCTCGTCGGCGTGGGCCGGGGTGGCGAGGGAGAAACCGGCCACGGTGAGCGCGGCGAGCGCGGTGATCTTCTTCATAGCCTGGTCAACGACCCCCGCAGCCCCATGTCACGCCGGTGCTTCTCGTTCCATCGGGTGATCCCGAAGCGCACGGCTCAATTCGCACGGTTCAATTCGCTGGTGATGGCGGTTGACCCGGCGGCATGCGGGGTTCAGGCGCCGGCAGGCCCGCTCGACCGCCTCTCCGAGCTGGTCCAGCTGGTCCATGCCCCACACAAACGCCAGCCTCTTGGCCTTCGGCAGGTCGGAGAGCCGTTGAACGCCCGGTTCGTCCACGAGCATCTTCCATGATCGCAATCTAGTGGAGAAGCGATCCCGGCCGTTTCCCGGGGCCGGTCCGCAGTTCCCCGAAAGGGCACTGCACACGTCGCCGCCCTGTCATGCTGGGGTCCCGGCGCATCGGAAGGACTCCATGTCACAAGGCCCGGACGCCATGGTCGTGATCGATGAGCGGCGGTGGTACGCCGCGAACGAACTCCTGGCGTTTCTGCTGGAGCTCGCTGCGCTGGCATGTCTGGGCTGGTGGGGATCGGCCGTCGGCGAGGGCGCTGCGCCTCGTCTCCTGCTCGGCCTGGGAACGCCCCTGGCGGCGATCGTCCTGTGGTCGTTGTTCGCGGCGCCGAAGGCCCGTTTGCGGCCACGGCTGCCCCTCGTACTCGCCGTCAAGACGGTGGTGCTGGGCGGCGGGGCAGCGGCCTTGTACGGGGTCGGGCATCCTGTTGCCGCCGTAGCCATGGCGGTCGTCGTGGTCGCCAACACAGCGGTGGCCGAGATCTTTCGCCGCAGGCCGCCCACCTCGCCCACTGACGCCGGTCGGTGAACCGGCGGCGGTGGACGGGGTGCACGCGCGGTGGAGGTGTCACCGTCAGCAGGTGCGCTCGTACTCGAGATCGGGGAGGTAGTGGGACCATTGCCCGGCGGCCAGCCCGTGACCTGCCCGGGCGCAGGCGATGTCGCGGGCATGGGTGCGCGCGTTGTTGAGCTTTGTCAGGCTGTTCAGGTTGACGGTGCCGTCCGCGGAAGCGGTCAGCAGCATGGTGTTGTCGGCGCTGATCGCCACGGACGTGACCGAGTCGGTGTGGTTGCTGCCGACCACGCCGAGGTCGTAGGGGTGAACGGGATCGGTGACGTCCCAGAGGATCGCTGTCCGGTCGGCGCTGCCCGACACCAGTGTGTGGCCGTCAGGGCCGAAGGCCAGTCCGAGGACCCAGCTGCTGTGCTGGACGAGCGGCGGACCGAGGTGCTGGGGCTTGGCCGGGTCGGTGGTGTCCCACAGGATGATGCTGGAGTCCAGGCTGCCGGTCGCCAGGGTGTGTCCGTCGGGGCTGAAGGCCACGGAGGAGACCCAGTTGGTGTGGCCGGCCAGTGGCGTGCCCAGGGGATGCGGCCGGGCCAGGTCGTCGATGTTCCACAGTCTGGCCGTGCCGTCCCAGCTTCCGGTGGCCAGGGTGTGTCCGTCGGGGCTGAAGGCGACCGCGTCCACACCCGCACGGTGCCCCGTGATCGGCCGGCCGATGGGCCGGGGACGGGAGGGGTCCGCAGTGTCCCAGAGCGTGATCGCGCCGTCCCCGCCCACGGTGGCGAGGGTATGGCCGACCGGACTGAAGGCCAGCCCGTCGACTCCGCCCTTGTTGGCGGTGAACTGTGTGATCTTGCGGAGATGGTGGAGGTCGCCGGCATCCCAGAGGATCACGGTGTGGTCCAGGCTGCCGCTGGCCAGTATGCGTCCGTCGGGACTGAAGGCCACCCCGAACACAGTGCCCGCGTGACGCACGGTCTTGCGTGTCACTCCGCTGGGATGCTTCGGATCGGCCAGGTCCCACAACGTCACCTTGCCGTCCACTCCGCCCGTCGCCGCCGCGTGGCCGTCCGGGCGCAGCGCCATCGTCTGCACCCCACCGATGCCTCCGATGCGGGCGGAGAGCGGAACGGTTCCGCCGGCGCTCTTGCCCTGCCACAGGATCACCGTGTTGTCGGCGCTCCCGGTGGCGAGCAGGCCGGCGTGCGGTGCGAACGCCACCGCGCCGGTCCAGTTGGACGCCCCGGCGATGGAAATGTTGACCATGCGGGGGGCAGTTGGCCGCGAGGTGTTCCACACGGTCGTGTAATGGTCGGCCAGTGCCACGTCGATCTCATGCCGGAACACCTGCAAGGCCTTCACCGGGGCATCTCCGGCGGGGATCTGGCTCACCCAGGCGGGATGGTCCGGATCGCCGGCGTTCCAGAGGTCGACCTTGCCGTCTCCGCCGCCGATGACGAGCGTACGGCCGTCGGGGGCGAAGCCGAGAGCGGACACCCCGTACGCGTGGCTGATCGGGTTCTTGAGCCGCCGGGGATGAGCACGATCGGTGACGTCCCACAGCACCACGGTGCCATTGAAGCCGCCGGTCACGAGCAGGTGCCCGTCGGGCCTGAACGCCAGGGCCGACACGTCCGTGTTCTGGACTGTCAGGAGCTGTCCGAGCGGGTGGGTGCGGCCGGGGTCGCTGGTGTCCCACAGCCAGACCTTGCCGTCCGGTGCGCCGGCCGCCAGCATGCGTCCGTCCGGTGCGTAGGCCAGCGTGTGGACGTTGGCCGGGCCGGTCAACGGCTCGCCGAGACGGCGTGGTCGTCGCGGAGAGCTCACATCCCACATCTGCACGGTGAGTCCGGCGCGGTCGCTGCCGCCGGCCGCGAGGTAACGCCCGTCCGGGCTGAACGCCACGGTGTACACGCCGAAGCTGGGGCCCTGCAGCCGGCCGAGCCTCCTGACGTTCTGCGGGGAGCTGGTGTCCCACAGGACGACGGTGCCGTCCTGGCTCGCGGTGGCAAGGGTCCGCCCGCCGGGCGTGAACGCCACACCGGCCACCGCGCCGGAGTGGGCCGCGAGGGTGCTGGCGTAGGGCGTGAACAGGCTGCTGAGGAGGTTCGCGGTGGTCGCGGGGGTGTGGTCCAGGCGGTCGGCCGCGATGCCGAGTTGCAGGGCCAGTCTGGGATCGTTGGCCCGGGCGGAGTCCGCGTCGCGCACCAGCGCCTCCGCGATCGCCGAGCGCTGTTGTCTCTGTGCGTCTTTACGGCCCTGCACGGCGAAGCCGGTCGCGATCAGGGATGCCACCACCAGGAGGATCAGTGTGACGGCTGTTCCCGTCCGTATGCGGCGGCGCCGCCGGTCGGCTCGTACGCTGGCGGCGAAGAACTCGGCCGCGAGCTCGCCCAGTTGGCCGTCGCGCCCACCGTGCCGGCCGGTGTCGCCGAACTGGTCGCGGACGAGTTCCAGTTGGCTGCCACGGTAGAGAGCGCTCGGGTCGCGTCCGTCTCTCTCCCAGGACTCGGCCGCGTCGAGGAGCTTCTGCTGGACCAGCAGACCGGCGCGGCTGGCGTCGATCCAGCCACGCAGCCGGTCCCAGGCGCGCAACAGCGCCTCGTGGGCGATCTGGGCGCTGTCGCCGTCGACGGTGATCAGGCGCGCGCCGGCCAGCGCGTCGCGGGCGGCGGCGATGGCGGCGGCTTCGTCCGGCGGCCGTTGGGCCAGCAGGTCGGTGAGATCGAGCCGCCGACGGGTGTCCTCGGTGCTCTCGCTGATCCGGACCATACGGAGCAGCATCAGCTTGGCGGCCCGCTGGGCGTCCGGCGTCAGGCTGTCGTAGGTGCGGTCGGCCTGTTGGGTGATCGCGTCCCAGATGCCGCCGGTCGCGCCGTACCCGGCGAGGGTCAGGGTGCGGCCCTCGCGGCGGCCCCAGGTCAGCCAGAGCGCGTAGGCCAGCAGCGGGAGGGTGCCGCCGGCGAACTCGCGGTCGGCCCGCAGATCGCGCAACAGCGTGCTGGCCAGGCCGCTTTCGAGCTCAAGCCCGGCCAGTTCGGCGGGCTTCTCGATCGCCTCGCGCAGCTGCTCCGGCGTCATGGGTTCGACCGGGAACTGGCGGTGCTTGAGCACGTCGGCCAACTCGGGGTGCGCCAGACAGGAGGCGTAGAAGTCCGCGCGGATGCCGAGCACGACCAGGGCCGGTGCGCCGACGGCGGCGGCCTCGTCGCCCGTCGCTGCCGAGCAGATCGCGCTGATGAAGTCGCGCCGCTCCTGCTCGTCCTGGCAAGCGGTGAACACTTCCTCGAACTGGTCCACCACGAGCAGCAGTCGGCCGCCGGGCACGTCCTGGCCGCCGCTCCACCGGTGCAGGGCGCGGCGCATCAGGCCGGCCGAGCGGGTCGGGTCCGCACGCAGCTCGGCGATCAGCTCGGCTTTCGTGTGTCCGGTCGGGCGGGCCAGCTGACCGGCCAGGCTGTCCAGCGGGTGTTCGCCGGGGGTGAGGATGAACTGCGGCCAGGTACCGGCGCCGGGCAGCGGGAGTTCGCCGCGCTTGACGGCGGGCAGCAGGCCCGCGCGCAGCAGCGAGGACTTCCCCGCGCCGGACAGCCCCACCAGTGCGACCGGCCCGTCGTCCTGCGACCAGTCGGCGAGTTTCGTGAGCAACTCGGCGGTGGTCTGGGACCGGCCGAAGAAGAACCTGGCGTCGTCGGCGGTGAACGGATCGAGGCCCGGATACGGGCAGATCTGTTCGTCGGGCTGCTCGGGCGGTGCATGGGTGGCCGGCGGGGTGTGCCGGGGCGCGGCGGCCGGGTTGGCCGCCAGTACCAGGTCCCCGGCCCGGCCGCTGAGGTGCCGTTCCGGTGCGGGCAGGTGCCGAAGCGGCAGGACGCGGCGCAGGTGCCGGTAGGCGCCCTCGATGGTGAGTCCCGGCGGGCCGCCGGGGTCTCCCTCGCGCAGAAAGCGCAGCAGCTCGCCGGTGAATGCCGTGTACGGCTCGTCCGGCAGCGCCAGTGCCTGTTCGTCCCGCGAGGCGGAGGCCAGCACATAGCTGCCGCTGAGCGAGGCCAGCGCGAACGCGTCGGCCGCCGCCGTACCGAAGGACCCGTGTGCGCGTCCGGCGAAGCAGCAGTCCAGCACCACGATGATGGAGCGCGCCCGGCAGTTGCTGAACGCGTCGCGCACCGCCTGGTACGGCAGCGCCTTGAACGCCAGCCCCTCGGCCAGGTCGTCCGTCGCGGCCGTGGCCAGATAGAGCTCGTTGCCCGGGCTGACCAGTCCGTGGCCGACGTAGTAGAGGAGGAGGACGTCCTCGGCCTGTCTGGCGGCCGTGACGACGGCGTTGCCGAACTCGATCGGGTCCTTCGGATCGAGGAGCGGCGGGAGAAGGTTCTCGGGCCGCAGCCCGCAGGTGTCGACCAGGGTGCGGCCGAGCTCCCGGATGGTGGCTGACACCGCGGGCACGTCGGGGAGCCGGGAGCCGGGGAGGTGGCGTCCGGTGCCGATGAGCAGAGCGCGCGATCCGGGCGAGCCGAGGCCGGTCGCCGGGGATGCGCCGTACGGCTCAGCCTGCGTCACCGGTTTCCCGATCGCCGGCGGGGTCGAGGGAGCGGGAGAGTTCGGCGGTGATCCGCTGTACTTCCGCTGCGTCCAGGCCGAGGACGTTGGTGGCGCTGAACTCCGCCGCTGTCCCGTCCGGCCGGACCACCTTGACCGAGACGTTGCCGGTACGCCGACGCAGCCAGGAGATCAGTACGCTCGCGGCGGCCGTCGCCACGCCTCCAGGGCCGAGCGCGACCGTCAGTGCCGCCACGAGCGAGCCCAGGGCACCCGGCGCCGGGGGAGGCAACTCCAGCCGCACCCGCCCGCGCAGTTCCTCCTCGGCGACCAGCCAGTCACGCAGTGACCGAAGCTCGTCGGCAGCCCGCTCACCGACGACCTCGACCACTAACCGCTCGTCCACGCGGACCTCCCGTCACTTCTGCTCCGTTGCGTGGTCATCCTGGCAGAGGGACCGGTGGTCAGTGGAGCGATTGGTGTGACTTGACGCGGACCTGCTCCCTCGAAGTCCCGTACCGGATGCGCGTCAAGCGCACCGGCGGGCCCGCGAGTTCGTGTGTCGTCGGGTTCGGTTGGCCGGGTTCTCAGCATCTGCGAGTCGCCGGCGCGGGCGCGGTGCGCAGGTCGATCCGGTCGGCGACGCCCGCTCGTGCCCGGTACGGCCGGCCGATCGCGGCCCGCTCCCCGCTGACGTCGCCGGCGAGCAACCGGCCGCCGGCGGCCGGGCCACGGGTGATGCAGAGGGTCGAGTATCCGGTGAAGACGCCGACCTCGACCGCGCAGCGGGCGTCCGTCAGGCGGGGTCAGCATCGTGAGCAGCGTGCCTTCGTCGGCGGATACCTGCATGTGCGCGGCGCCGGCGGCGGCTTACCGGACCGCCAACCGCACCAGGTGACGGGTGATCACGTCCTGGACCGGGCCCAGCGCCTCGGCGTCGACCGCGGTGGCGGTCGCCTCCAGCCGGTCCGGGGTGGCCGTGAGGCTGCAGGTCCGGCGGCAACCGTGATGGTGCCGCGGCCGTCCGGGCTCAGGGCGCAGGCGGCAGAGGCCGTGGCGAGAGGTACCGGACTCCTTGGGGGCTCTCCGGCAGGTGACGAAGTCCTCGTGCTGCGCGAGGCCGGGCCGGCGCGGCTGGCGGCGGTCCGCCCGGAGTTCCTGCGCCGTACGGGCTGCTGGTCAGCCTCTTTCGCGCCAATGTGCCCAGCCTGCCACCGGACGACGAGCATTGACGGTGGTGCTCCGGCACGACCAGCTGCAGTGTGCGGCGGTGATGGCCCACCGCCGCACACGAGGCGCGGTTCAGGTCAGCGGGAGTGCCTTGACGCCCGGCAGGACGGGAAGCAGGTCGTAGCCCTGGGTTCCGGCGGCGCAGGCAGGGGTTGTCTCGGCGGTCGAGGACACCTTCGTCCCGGTCGAGAAGGCCCCGCCTCCGCCGAGCACCGTCGTGAAGTGGTCGGTGTTCGCGGCCGAGTAGTACACGCACTGGTGCAGGTCGAGGAAGGTCCCGGTGGTCAGGTCCAGGGCCTTCACGTACGACAGGTTCGGGACGATGGCGTAGTTGCCGTCACCACTGCCGCAACTGACGTTGCCACCCGGGGTGTTGGAGACGTTCGTGCCGGCCAGGAAGCGGCCGTCCCGGCTCGGTACCACCGTCGTGAAGTAGTTGACGGCAGATGCCGAGTAGTAGGTGCACTGATGCAGGTTCAGGTAGCGGCCGCCGCGCAGGTCCAGTGGCTTGACGCCCGACAGGAGAGCGATGAGGCCGAAGTTTCCGTCGCCGCTGCCGCAGGTGGGCGCGCTGTCCTGGGTGTCGGAGACATGCGTGCCGGCCAGGAAACGGTTGTCCTGGCTCGGCACGAAGGTCGTGAAGTGGTCGGCGGCCGAGGCCGAGTAGTACAGGCACTGCTGGAGGTTCAGATATCTGCCCGCGACTTGCCGGGCGTCCTCGGCGGGGGCGGCGGTGACCGCACCGGCGAGGCTCGGCACGAGTGCCAGCGCGATGGCGCTGACGGCGGCGAAGAGCCACCTTCCGACGCATAACGTGTGGCGCACTCTTGTCCCTTTTCTCTGTGGAGTGAAACGCGCTTCTCTGTGAAGTCGAACGCGAGGGAACAGGGTTGCTGCGGGAAACCGGGCGTCAGCCGGTCCGGGCGGGAGCCGTGAGCTGGGCGACGATCGACGCGCTGTCCAGCCAGACGTTCTCCCGCGAGATCCGGCCGTCCCGGAACTCGAAGACGTGCAGGATCCGGAAGGAGATCCGCCGGCCGTCGCCCGGGAGGCCCATGAAGGAGTTCGGGACCGTACCCGTCATCACGTTCTCGATGGTGATGGCGTCGTCCGCGTAGTACGTGCGGGTGCGCTCCTCCTTCTCCGCGCGGAATTCCTCGCACAGCCCGCGGTAGAACTCCAGCGCCGCCGGGATCCCGTGCTTCGGGCCGCCGGGGTCGCCCACGACGTCGTGCTCGATGTCCTCGGTGTACATCGCGACCGACCCTTCCGGGTCGGCGCGCTCCTCGGCGGCCATGTGCTGCCGGATCAGAGCTTCCATTTCCTCTGGTGTCGTGGAGCCCACGAGAGGCCCCCTCTCTTCTCGCGCCGCACGCCTGACGGCCCGCGGCCCCCGCGATGAGACAGTGCTACCGTAATGAGAGGCGATTCTCACGACAAGAGGATTCTCTCATGACTGACGGGGGCGCGCGAAGCACGGACGGCGCAGAGCGGCGGGGTGACGGCCGGCGGAAGCAGAAGCTGCGCACCCGGCGCGCGCTCATCGACGCCGCGGTCGCGCTGCTGCGGGAGGGCAGGGCGGTCACGATCGCGGAGGCCGCCGAGACGGCCCAGGTGTCCACGGCCACGGCGTATCGTTACTTCTCCAATCCCTCGGACCTGCTGCTGGAAGCCCGCACGCTCATGCGGGCGCCGGACGTGCTGGCCGATCTGCCGGACGAGCCGGCCGCGCGGGTCGATGCGGTCGTCTCCCGGATCGCGGATGTGCAACTCGGTGACGAGCTCATGTGGCGGGCGTTGCTGCGGGCGAGCCTGGACCGCTGGCAGCAGGTCGAGCAGGGCGAGCGTGCCGACGACCTGCCCTTCCGCAACCGCACCCGCCTGGATCTGACCCGCACCGCGCTGGAACCCCTCGCCGGCGTCCTCCCACCCGCCGAGCACCGTCGCCTGACCATGGCGGTCATGCTGGTCTACGGCGTGGAAGCGCTCATCTCGACGCGTGACGCGTGCGGACTCGACACGGAGGAGGCGAAGGAGGTCATGCGCTGGGCGGCGGGAGCGCTCGTGGAGTCCGCACTGCGGCGTACGGGAGCGTAGGGGGACCACCGCACCCCGTACCGGCTCCCCCTCGGCCCCGCCTTCGGCTCCCCCTCGGGGTCCGCACGGAGACCGACGGCGGCTCTACCCGATCGGCCGGTAAGTCCGCCGGCCGATGCGGTGCTCCCACCGTTTAGGATCCGTGCCCGTGGCAGAGGTCCCCGATGAGTTGATCAAGCTGGAACGATCCGCCGAGGTAGAGCGCGCGAAGCTCGCGGGCCTGACCGGTGACGAGTACGACGCCCAGATGCGCCGCTGGCGCGAGGCGTCCGAGGCGGTACAGGCGGCCATCACCGCGCACGCCGCAGCCACCGAAGCCAGCCGGTTCGAGGTCGAGCAGGCCGTCAAGAAGGCCGTGCGGCATGCCCAGGAGGACCCGGCCGTCGAGTAGCGCCGGCTGTTCCCCGGCAGACTCGGGCGGCCGCTGCCCGCATATTCGGCCATACTGGCCCAGAGTGGCACCCCTCCATGCGACAAGGAGCACGGTATGCCGACGGATCAGGTAGGACGATTCCTGGCAGCCCTCGACCCGAATCACCGGGAGGCGATCGGCGCCAAGCCGCGCCAGGAGCAGGAAAGGCTCGCGGCGGCCTGGGAACGGGAACTGGAATCGGATGACGAGCTCGACACGCTGGACGAGCTGTCCCCGCCGGCGGCAGAGGCCGAGGCGGCCCGTCGCGTCCTGGACCGCGGAGCCGGCTAGCGCACCGGAGACGCACAGGTGCTGATCTGCGGGAGCGCTCGGCGGAGTTGGCGATCTGGGCCGGCGCGGAGGCCGGGCCGCGGCGAACGAGCCGGCGCCGGCAGGACAAGAGGCGCCGAGCAGAAGAAACTCAGCCGCTACGGCGTTCACTCCACCGGCACCGCCTCCGGCAGGCCCAGCGCCGCGGCGACGTGGCGCCAGATGGAGGCGAGCGCGGTGTCCAGGGTGACCACCGGATCGCGCAGCATGAGGCGGATGCCGTAGCCGTCGCTCAGGGACAGCACGAGCGTGCAGAGTTCGTCCACGTCGGTCGGCTCGAACTCGCCGGAGGCGATGCCCCGCCGGACCGCATCGGCGACCCAGGTGTGCAGCTGGGCGTACAGGTCCACGGCATAGGCCCGGGTGGCCTCGTCGCGCAGGGCCCGGACCCACAGTTCCTGCCACAGTCGCCAGTCCTGGTGCAGTTCCGGGTCGGTCGGCAGCAGGTTGCGCAGGATGCGGGCCAGGACGACCGCCGCCGGGGCCGTCCCGGCGTCGCGTTCCACATCGGTGGCGGTGTTGGCGAAGGAGTGGGTCATCGCCTCGGTGAACAGCTTCTCGCGCGTGTCGAAGTGGTAGTGCAGCAGCGCCGTCGACACGCCGGCCCGTTCCGCGACCATGCGCATCCGGATCTTCTCGAAACCGATCTCGGCGATGGCCTCACACGCCGCGGTCAGGATGCGCTCACGCGTGTCTGCCGTGCGCACCTTGGTGGACACCCTGCGGCTCCCCTCGTTCGGTGGTCGTACGCCCCGACCATCTTCCCTCAGCTTTCCCCCACCGGGGCGTCGGCCGTGGTGTCAGGCGGTGGGCAGGTCCAGGACCCCGGAGCCGCGCTTGATGAGTTCGCCCGCGATGATCAGCCGCTGGATCTCCGAGGTGCCCTCCCAGATGCGGTCCACGCGCAGTTCCCGGTAGAGCCGCTCGACGGCATACGCACGGTCGTAGCCGCGGCCCCCGTGGATCTGCAGGCACCGGTCGACCACCCGGCCCGAGGCCTCGCTCGCCGCGAGCTTGGCGATGGCGGCCTTGGCGTGCAGCGTCTTGCGGTCGTCGGCCGAGGCGTGGTCGGCCTCCCAGGCGACCTGGTGGGTGTAGGCCCGGTTGACGGCGATGTCCACGGCGCAGTCCGCGAGCATGCCCTGGATCAGCTGGTACGAGGCGATCGGCGCCCCGAACTGCTCACGCTCCACCGCCCAGTCCCGGGCCAGTTCCACCGCGCGCTCGGCGGCACCGGTGGTACGGGCCGCGATCATCAGCCGTTCCTCGGTGAACCAGGAACGGGTGATGTCGTACCCCTCACCGATGCCGCCGAGCACGGCGTCCTCGCCGACCTGTACGTCGGTGAAGGTGAACTCGGGGTGCTCGTAGACGAAGGTGTGCATGAAGCGCGGCACGCGGGTCATCTCGATGCCGGGGGTGTCCTTGTCCACGAGGAACAGCGTCGGGGCACGGTCCGGACCCGCCGCGGCGAGCACGATCATGAAGTCGGCGTGGTCGCCGACGGTCACGAACCACTTCTCGCCGTCGAGCACCCAGCCCTGGTCGTTCTTCGTCGCCGTGGTGGCCAGGTTCTGCGGGTCCGAACCGGCGCCGGGCTCGGTGACGGCGTAGCAGTCGCGGCGCTCGCCCTTGATCACCGGGATGAGGAAGCGGTCCCGCTGCTCGGGCGTGCAGAACCGGAGCGCGTTGGCGGGCCGCCACACCGTGTCCCACAGGGCTCCGGTGAGCCGTCCCAGCTCCTCCTGCACGGTGACCTGCTCGGCGATGGTGAGGCCGGCGCCGCCCCATTCGGCCGGCATGTTGACCGCCTGCAGGCCGGAGTCGAGCACCGCGTCGCGGATCTCGGCGTGGGCGTCGGCGGGCAGGCCGTTGTTCTCCTCGCACGGGATCTCGTAGGCGGCGATGACGTCGGTGAGGGCGCGGGCGGCGGCCTTGAGCTGTGCCTGGCGCGGGGTGAGACGGAAGTCCATGGAGGTCCTCGCTTCGCGATGAAGGGGCGGGGTCAGCGGGTGGGCAGGGCCAGGGCGCGGGTGCCGCGCTTGATCAGCTCGTTGGCGATGATGAGGCGCTGGATCTCGGAGGTGCCCTCCCAGATGCGGTCGACGCGCAGTTCCCGGTACATGCGCTCGACGGGGTAGGTGCGGTCGTAGCCGCGGCCGCCGAAGATCTGCAGACAGCGGTCGGCGACCCGGCCGGCGGCCTCGCTGGCGGCGAGCTTGGCGGTGGAGGCCTTGGCGTGCAGCGTCTTGCGGTCGTCGGCCGAGGCGTGGTCGGCCTCCCAGGCGACCTGGTGGGTGTAGGCCCGGTTGACGGCGATGTCCACGGCGCAGTCGGCCAGCATGCCCTGGATCAGCTGGTACGAGGCGATCGGCGCCCCGAACTGCTCACGCTCCACCGCCCAGTCCCGGGCGAGCCGCAGGGCGCGCTCGGCGGCACCGACCGTGCGGGCGGCGATCATCAGGCGTTCGTCCGTGAACCATTCCTTGGTCAGCTCATAGCCGTTGCCGACGCCGCCGAGGACGTCCTCGTCGGCCACGAAGACGTCGGTGAAGGTGAACTCGGGGTGCCCGTTGACCGCGGAGTGCATGAAGTGCGGCACCCGTGTCATGGCCACTCCGGGGGCGCCCTTGTCCACGAAGAAGAGGGTGGGCAGCCGTTCGGGACCGGCATCGGCCTGCACCAGCAGGAAGTCGGCGATGTCGCCGCAGGTGACGAACCACTTCTCCCCGTTGAGCAGCCAGCCACCGTCGGTGCGGGTGGCCGTGGAGGTGCCGGAGGAGGGGTCCGAGCCCGCGCCCGGCTCGGTGACGGCGAACGCGTCGAACTTCTCTCCGCGGATCACGGGCAGCAGGTACTTCTCGCGCTGCCGTTCGTCGCCGTACGCGAGGACGTTGGCGGGCCGCCAGGGGATGTCCCACAGGCAGTTGGTGACCTTGCCGAACTCCTCCTCCACGATGACCTGGTCGAGGAGGCCGAGCCCGGCGCCGCCCCACTCGGCGGGCATGTTGATGGCGTAGAGGCCGGCGTCCATGGCGGCCCGGGCCAGTTCGGCGACGGTCCTCTGCGGGAGGGGACCGCCGGCCTGCTCGGACTGGTCCTCGTACCGCATCAGCAGGCGTGCGTAGGCGGTGGCGCGGCGCTTGAGGCCGGTCTGTTCGGGGGTGTAGCGCATGTCCATGGGGGCCTCTTGGGTCGGTCGCAAAGGGTCAGGCGAGTACGGCGCGGGAGTCGAGGGCGAGGACCCCGTGCGGGGTCACGAGCAGCGGGTTGACCTCGATCTCGGCGAGCTCCGGGTGGGCGGCGGCGAACGCGGTGATCGTCTCGACGGCCGCGGCGGCCGCGGCGACGTCGACGGGTGGTCTGCCGCGTGCCCCGTCGAGCAGGGCGGCGGTGCGCAGTCCGCGCAGCAGGTGCAGGGCACGGCCGGCGGTCACGGGGGCGAGGGTGAAGGCGACGTCGTGCAGGGCCTCGGCCAGCACTCCGCCCAGGCCCACCATGGCGACCGGGCCGAACCGGGGGTCGCGGTGGACTCCGACGATCAGCTCGACGCCGTCGGTCGGGTCCGCCATGGCCTCCACGCAGTAGGAGGCGGCGCCGAGCCGTGCGTGCATCTCGCGGAAGGCGGCACGGAGTTCGGCGGGACCGGCCAGGCCGAGTGCCACGCCACCGGCGTCGGACTTGTGCAGCAGGTGGAGGGCCTTGAGGACGTACGGCCCAGCGAACTCCTGGGTGGCTGCGAGCAGTTCGGGCTCGTCATGGACTTCCCGGGCGACGGGAAAGGCGAGTCCGGCCGCCCTGAGGGCGCTGCGCGTGGGCAGGTAGCCGCACTCGTGAAGGGGTGCTGCGGGGCGGGGCAGGGGTGTGACGCCCGTGTGCGGTGGGCGGGGTGCCGTGGCGGCCAGGGCGCGGGCGGCGTCCTCGGTGGCGGAGAAGACCGGGATGCCGGCCGCGGCGAGGGCCCGGCAGCTGGGTGAGGCGGGGTACATCGACTGCACCACGAGCGGCTTGGCCGTGGTGCGGTGGCGGGCGGCGATCAGGCGCGCGGCGGCCTGTTCCGCGTCCGCGAGGGCGCTTCCGCCTCCGCCGAGCCCGCCGTCGGCGGCTGCGTACCCGCCGAAGTAGCCGGTCATCAGGACGGCGTCGGTCTCCTCGGCCGTCAGCAGCGCGGCGACGGACTCGGCGTACGAACCCGGGTGCTGTTCGCCCATCCCGGCGAGGTCCACCGGGTTGGCGACGGCCGACTGGTCCCACAGGACCGTCCGGAGGTGGTCCTGGGTCGGCTGGTGCAGTTCGGGGACGGTCAGGCCGGCCGTCTCGACGGCGTCGGCGGCGATGACACCGTGGCCCCCGCCATCGGTGAGGACGGCGACCCGGCGTCCGGCCGCGCGCCGAGCGCCGTGCAGCGCGGCCAGCACGACGGTGAGTTCACGCGGGGTGGCGACCAGTTCCACACCGGCGTCCCGGCACGCCGCCGTCACCACGTCGGCGGAGGTGGTCAGCGCCCCGGTGTGGGACTGGGCGCTGCGGGCGGAGGCGTCACCGCGTCCGGCGGTGAGCAGGACCACGGGCTTGCCCGCTGCGGCGGCCGCCTCGGCGAAGGCGCGTCCGTCGGCGAAGTCCTCGGCGTAGACGGCGATGGCGTGGGTGCCCTCGTGCCGGGCGCAGTCGGTGAGCAGGTCGACGAGGGTGACGTCGGCCTGGTTGCCCAGCGAGACGAACCGGGAGAAGCCGAGGCCGTGCGGGCGGAAGCGGAGCTGGAGTTCCAGGGCGAGGTTGCCGCTCTGGCTGAGCAGCGCGACACCGCCGGGGGTGAAGGTGTCGGAGGCCAGGAAGAGGTCGGTGGTGTTGTCGGCCAGTCCCAGGCAGTTCGGCCCGACCATCACGGCGCCCGCGGCGCGTACGCGTGCGGCGACGACACGCTGGCGTGCCCGTCCCGCGTCGCCGGTCTCCGCGAAGCCGGCGGTGATGGCGACGATGGCTCGGGCCCCGCACCGCAGGGCCTCGTCGACGGCGTCCTCGAAGCCGGCGGCGGGTACGGAGACGACCGCCAGGTCGACGGTCTCGCCGATCGCGCTCAGGCTGGGGGCGGCGGTACGCCCGAGGACCGTGCCGCCTCGCCGGTTGACCAGGTGGACGGGGCGGCGGCCGTTGGCCCGCAGGGCTTGTGCGGCGATGGCGTGGCCGTACTTGGCGGGGTCGTCGCTGGCCCCGACGACGGCGACGGAGCCGGGGTCGAAGAGTGCCGACAGGTCGCGTCCCATGTCATTTCACCAGGCGGAGAGCGGAGTTGGGGCAGGCGGCGACGGCGGCGTCCGCGTCACCGGGAGCCACTTCGCCGACGCGGACCTGGGCGTACCCCCACTCGTCGAGGTCGATCAGCTCGGGAGCGGGTTCCTGGCAGAGGCCGTAGCCCTGGCAGCGGGTGGAGTCCAGCAGGAGTTTCACGGTCGGTCCCTTCGGGTGCGCGGGGCTTCGGGGCGAGGGGTGGAGCGGTCAGGGCACGGCCACCGTGAAGCGGCGGCCGTCGTCGGGTGCCGTGTCGGTGCACGCCGGGCAGCCGGAGCCGCGGTGGGCGTCGAGCCGGTCGGGGAAGTGGGCGAGGAGGGTGGCGACGAGGCGGGCGGCCGCGTCGAGGAGCCCGCAGGCCCCGCGCCCGGGCAGCTGCCGCGACCAGCGGTTCAGCTTCTCGGCCGCGTCGTCACCGGCCTCGCCGCGTGCCACGGCCGTGAGGGTGCCGGCCAGCGCACCGGTGCCGGACACGCACACACCGCACTGCCGGGTGCTCTGGGCCGCCAGGTAGGCGGTGGCCTCGGCGGCCATGGCGACCGGGCAGTCCTCCGGGTGCAGGAAGTGCAGGGCCCCGCAGCCGAGGGCTCCGCCGGCGGCCTTCAGCCCGTCGTGGTCGAGCGGCAGGTCCGTCCAGCCGGCGCCGTACAGCCCGCCGAACAGGCCGCCCAGCAGGACCGCCTCGGCCCTTCCGTACCCGCACAGGTCGGCGAGGGCCTTCAGATGCGTACCGGCCGGCGCCTCGACCAGCGCGGCGGCGGATCCGCCCGGTCCAGAGAGTGTCACCAGATGAGCACCGGCGACGGCGATGGCGGCGTCGGGGCACGCGTGCAGCACCGCGATCCGTGCCAGCGTCTCCACGTTGGCGACCAGTGTGGGGGCGCCGCCGACCCCCGCCTCGAAGGGGCGCGGGGGTTTCGCCGTGGGCAGCGCCGGGCCGCCCTCGATGCGCCGTACGACCGCGGTCTCCTCCCCGGCCACGTAGGTGTGCCGGGTCCGTACGACATCGACGCGCAGGCCGGCGGGACGCTCGCCGAGCGCGTGCCGGACGGCCTGTTCGGCGACGGGGTCGGAGAGGTAGACGAAGCCGTGTTCGGCACCGGTCAGGGCCGCGGCCAGCCGCAGGCCGTCCAGGACCAGGTGCGGTCGGTGGCACAGCAGCCACCGGTCCTTGACCGAGCCGGGCTCGCCCTCCTCACCGTTGGCGACGACGACGGGCCTGCCGGATGATGCGCGTACGGCGCGCAGCTTCGCGGCGGCCGGGAAGCCGGCACCCCCGCGGCCCCGCAGTCCGGCCTCGGCGATCAGATCGAGCAGCCGGTCGCGCGCGGGCAACGGCGCATACCCGCCCACGGCGAGATAGCGGGCGAGGTCCTCCACACCGCGGTGCGGCTCGGCGCCGAACACGGGGGAGACGAGCAGGCCGGGCTGTCCTTCGGGAAGGAGTGAGTGGACGCCGGTCATACGGTGCTCCTGGGCTCGGTGCGGTCGGAGAGGGCGGGGCAGCCGCGGGCTCTCAGGCGCGCCAGCGCGGTTTCCAGGGCCCGCCGTTGTGCGGCCGTTCGCGCGTAGGCGGTGCCGGGCAGGCCGATGAGCATGCGGTGGTGGTCGAGGACGACCTCGCCGGCCACCAGCGCCGGGCGGGGGTCGGCGGTCGCGGAGGCCGCGGCGGCCACGACCAGGTCGGTGACTTCGCGGAGGTAGCGCAGCCAGCCGCCCTGGGTGCCGCGCAGCACCAGCCGCTGGACGCGGTGGCGCTCGGCGGCGACCAGGTCGGGTGGCGGGCGGCCGTCCGCCGGGGCCCGGAGGGCGGCCACCGCGGCGGGCAGTTCCTGTTCGGGCTCGGGCGTGAGGCCGAGCCAGACCGGATTTCGGCGAGCGCTCATGCGGGCCTCCTGGGTCGCACCGTGTCCGGACGGCCCGGAACGGGGGTGGCGCGGCGAGGGCAGGGACGGGCGGTGCTCCGACGCCTGAGCGGGAGGGGCGGGGAGCGGGTGCGAGATGCCGGCCGGGAGGGCCGGGCACGACGGGGACAAACAGGTGTCCGGATCGGTGCGCGGTGCCCGGCCGAGCCGGACAGCGCCTGCCCCGACACTAACTAACTGATTAGTCAGCCCACAAGTCTTGACTTGGCGCCGCCCGGGCCGCACTCTGACTAACCAATTAGTCAGCCCGGGCCCGGCAGCCCGGGGCCCGACCTGCCTGAATCTCCCGCGCAGCCTCACCGCCCATCGCCGCCGCCGCGGCGCGGAGGAGGACTCCATGCACTCCCCGACCACCCGGGCAGCCGCCCTCTCCCCTGCCCCACCGGATCCGCCCCCCGAGCATCCCGGGGAAGCGCTGCCGGCCCGCTACTACACGGATCCGGCCATCGCCGAGGCCGAGACCGACCGCATCTTCGCCAAGTCCTGGCAGCTCGTCTGCCACGAATCCGACCTCCCCGGCCCCGGCTCCCGGCTGACCGCCACCGCTGCAGGCCGGGAGGTGCTGGTGGTCCGGACCGAGGACGGCGGCCTCGCCGCCCACCTCAACGTCTGCCGGCACCGCGGCACCCGCCTGGTCACCGCGCCCGAGCCGGCCGGCAAGGCGATCCGCTGCCCTTACCACGGCTGGACCTACAAGCTGGACGGACGCCTCGTCGGCGCCCCCGAGGCGCGCCGGATCCCCTGCCTGGACAAGCCCCGGCTCGGCCTGCACCCGGTCAACGTCGAGTCCTTCCTCGGGTTCGTCTTCGTCAACCTCGACATGGAGGCGACCCCGCTCACGGAGAGCTGCGCCGGGCTCGCCGAGGCCGTCGGCCGCTACGCCGGGCCCGCTCTCGTCCCCGTCGGCAAGCACCGCATCCACGACCTGTCCGGCGGCGAGCAGCAGAACGCCAACTGGAAGGTGATCGTCGACAACTACCTGGAGGGGTACCACGTCCCGGTGGCCCACCCGGCGCTCATGCGGCTGCTGGACTACCAGGCGTACACGGCGGACGTGCGGGAGGACTACGTCCTGTTCGAGTCACCGCTGCGCGACAAGCCCTCCTCGAACTGGAGCGAGCGGCTCTACCAGCGCCTCGCGACCCCGATGCCGGGGCTGACCGAGGCCGACCGGCGGGTGTGGCGGTACGCCGTGATCTATCCGAACACGCTCATCGACTTCTACCCTGACCACGTGCTCGCGTGGACCGCCCTGCCCACCGCCCAGGACCGGGCGGCGATCCCCGGGGGCTTCTACACGAGGCACGGCGAGAGCGTCCGCACCCGGCTGTCCCGGCGGCTGAACATCCGCATCGGCTGGGTCACCAACGACGAGGACGCCGAGTTGGTGGAGCGCGTGCAGGCCGGTCTGACCACGCCCGGTTTCCAGCCGGGCCCGCTGTCGCAGCGCGAGGCCGCCGTCGGCTGGTTCGCCCGCCGGGTCCGGGCCGACCTGGAGGGGGACACCCGGTGACGTCCTGCCGCGCGCCCCGCACCGTACGCCTCCGGACGGGCTTACCCCTCCCCCGCTGACGCAGCGCGCACCCTCCCCAGACCGGTCCTTCCTGCGGAGTCAGGGCCTCCGCGAGCCGACCAGCCGGTCCAGCCCTGGAGTTGTGCCGTTCCTCGACGGAGAGGACGTCCCGTGTCCCCCGAGGTTCCCCCACCCACCCGACGCGCCGTGCTGCGGGCCGGCGCCTGCGGACTGCTCGGCGCCGCGGCCGGCGGCTGCGGGTTCATGCCCGCCGAGCGCCCCGGCCCGCAGGCGCTCGCCCCGGTGAAAGCGCGCGTCGACGGCGATCTCGTCTACTTCAACTGGGCCGACTACGTCGACCCGACCGTGTTCAAGGGCTTCGAGAAGGAGTATGGCGTCAAGGTCATCCAGTCGAACTTCGACTCGATGGAAGGCATGGTCGCCAAGCTCAACGCCGGCAACCGCTACGACATCGTCTTCCCCTCCGCCAAATGGGCCCAGCGGCTGGCCCACGCGGGCCGGCTGCGCCGTATCGACCACTCCCAACTCACCGAATCCCACGCCATATTCGACACGTACACCTACTTCGCCGATCCCTGGTACGACCCGGGCTCCGCACACACCGTCCCGTTCACCGCGTACAAGACCGGCATCGGCTGGCGCCGCGACAGACTCGGTGAACCGAGCGGCTCCTGGCGGGACCTGTGGAGCGAGAAGGCGCGCGGCAGGGTCTTCCTGCTGGACGACCGCGACGAGGTGCTCGGCATGGGCGCCCTCGCACTCGGCCTGGACGTCAGCACCGGGAACACCGGTGACCTGGACCGCATCACCTCCCTGCTGGGCACGCTGCGCCCGCGGCTGCGCGGCTTCTCCAGCGACAGCTACAACAACCTGCTCAACGGCAACGCGGTCATGACCCAGGCGTGGAGCGGCGACATGGCCGCCATGCTCAACCAGGCCAAGGACCCCTCGGTGTTCGGCTTCGAGGCCCCCAAGGAGGGCACGCCGATCAACTCCGACTGCTACGCCATCCCGTGGAACGCCCCGCACCCCGGCACCGCGATGCTGTTCATCGACTACATGCTGCGACCGGAGAACGTGATGAAGAACATCGCGTACATCGGTTACCCGATGCCGGTGGCCGGTTCCGAGAAGACCTACGCCGAGCTGGTCAAACCCTTCCCCGAGTGCCTCGTCACCGAGGACGAGCTGAAGGGGGACCTGTTCTTCCGCAACGGCAGCCGCGCGGCGGAGGACGCCCGCGACACCGCCTGGACCCATGTGAAGGCGGGCTGACATGGCACGCCTCCCCCGCCGCCGGGGCTCCGACGCCACCGGCACCCGTATGTGGACCTGGCTGATGCTGCCCGGAACCCTGTGGATGACGGGATTCCTGATCGCCTCACTGGTCCTCGTCGCCGTCCTCGCGGTCGGCACCACCGACGATCTCGGCAACCCGCGCTTCGGCTTCGACCTGTCCGGCGTGCGCGCCCTCGCCGACCCGGCCTACACCGAGGTCCTGGCCCGCTCGCTGGGCTACGCCCTGCTGACCTGTCTGATCTGCCTGCTGATCGCCTACCCGGTGGCGTACACCATCGCCCTGTACGGCGGACGGTACAAGCACGCGCTGATCGCCGCGATCGTGGTGCCGTTCTTCGCCAACTACCTGGTCCGCATGTACGGCTGGTCGGTCGTCCTCTCCGACGACGGCCCCGTGCTGAGCGCGCTGCGTGCCGTCGGACTGGCCGACGGGAACACGAAGATACTCAACACCGGCGTCGGCGTGGTCGCAAGTCTCGTCTACGGCTTCGTCGTCTTCATGATCATCCCGCTGTACGCGGCCCTGGAACGGCTGGACGTCTCCCTCATCGAGGCCGGCCGCGACCTCTACGGCGGCCCGGTCCGCACCTTCTTCTTCGTCACCCTGCCCGCCACCCGGCAGGGTGCGGCGGCCGGGCTCGTCCTGGTCTTCCTGCCCGCCATGGGCGACTTCGTCAGCGCACAGCTCATGGGAGGACCGGACCAGATCATGATCGGCAACCTGATCCAGGACAAGTTCTTCCAGGGCCAGAACTGGCCGCTGGGCTCCGCGCTCACGATGCTGCTGATGCTGGTCCTGCTCATCGGGATGTTCGGATACCTGCGGCGCACCCGCATGGACGAGGCGGAGGCCACCCGATGACCCTGCTGCGGCTGCCCTCCGCCACCACCCCCGCCCGCACGACCGGCCGGACCCGCACCCGCCGCGGCCGCGCCGACCGCGGACCGCGGATCCTGATCGCCGTCACCGGCCTCTTCTTCGCGCTGCTCTACCTGCCCATCGCCGTGGTGGCCCTGTTCTCCTTCAACTCCAAGAAGTCGCTGACCGTCTTCGGCGGGTTCAGCCTGCGCTGGTACCGCGCCTTCGCCCACGACGACGTCCTCATCGCTTCGCTGGGCACCAGCCTGCGGATCTCCCTGGTGGCGATGGCCGGTTCGGTCGTCCTCGGCGTGGCGCTCGCGCTCGGTCTGGTCCGCTGCCGCACCCGGCTGGGCTCGCTGGCCGGCCTGATCATGCTGGTGCCGCTGATCACGCCGGAGATCGTCACGGGCGTGGCGTCGATGCTGCTGTTCAAGGGACTGGGCGTGGCCCTGTCGACCGGCACGGTGACACTCGCCGAGATCACCTTCTCCATCTCCTACGTCACCGTCATCCTCCGCTCACGGGTCGCCGCGCTGAACCCCGAGGTGGAGGAGGCGGCGATGGACCTGGGCGCCACCCGCCGACAGGCGGTCCGCCTGGTCACCCTGCCGGCCCTGCTGCCCGCTGTGCTCGCCTCCGCCGTCCTGATCTTCGCGCTCGTCTTCGACGACTTCGTCCTCGCCTACTTCACCACCGGCGTCGACCCGCAGCCGCTGTCGGTGCGGATCTACTCCGCGATCCGTTTCGGGCTGCAGCCCACCATCAACGCCGTCGGCACGCTGATGCTCGCGGGATCCATCTGCCTGATCGCCCTGGCCCTGTTCATCCCGCGCCTCTTCGGCCGCCGCGGCGGCCTCGACATCCTCTCCGGAGAGTGACCCATGGACGCGATGCCCGCAGTCCGGCTCGACGGCGTCTCCAAGCAGTTCGCCGGCTCCTACGCCGTCCACCGCCTCGACCTCGACATCGAGGCCGGCCAGTTCTTCTCCCTGCTGGGTCCCTCCGGCTGCGGCAAGACCACCACGCTGCGCATGATCGGCGGGTTCAGCGATCCGACCGAGGGATCGGTGCTGCTCGCCGGGGAGGACGTGACCGCCCTGCCGCCCGACCGGCGCAACGTCAACACGGTCTTCCAGAGCTACGCGCTGTTCGACCACCTGGGCGTCGCCGACAACGTCGCCTTCGGGCTCAAGCGCAAGGGCGTCGGCAAGGCCGAGATCCGGCGGCGTGTAGGCGAGATGCTGGACCTGGTCCAGCTCGCCGGCCTCGCCGACCGCAAGCCGCGTACGCTCTCCGGCGGTCAGCGCCAGCGCGTCGCCCTCGCCCGGGCGCTGGTCAACCGCCCGGCCGTGCTGCTCCTGGACGAGCCGCTGGCCGCCCTGGACCTGAAGCTGCGCCGGCAGATGCAGGTGGAGCTGAAGCAGATCCAGCGTGAGGTCGGCATCACGTTCGTCTTCGTCACCCATGACCAGGACGAGGCGCTGACCATGTCCGACCGGATCGCCGTGATGAACGAGGGGCGGATCGAGCAGTGCGGCACCCCCGAGGACGTCTACGAGCACCCCGCCACCCGGTTCGTGGCGTCCTTCATGGGCACCTCCAACCTGATGAACGGCACCTACCGGGGCGGTGAGGTCGCCCTGGACGGCGGTCCCGCCCTGCCGGTCGGCGCACGTCCCGGCGTCGCGGACGGCACCGCCGTCAGCGTCTCCGTACGCCCCGAGAAGATCTGGCTGTCGGACTTCGAACCGGGCATGTCGATGCTGAGCGGTGTGGTGCGCGAGACCGTCTACAGCGGTCCGACCACCACCTACCTGATCGAACTCGCCCCGGGGGTCACGCTGTCGGTGCTGGAGCAGAACACGGCCCGCGCGCGTATGGAGGACCGCTGGAGCGGCGGCGAGACGGTGGAGTTCGGCTGGCGGCCCGAGCACTGTCTGGTCCTGGCCTGAGCCCGCCCGCGACGAAAGCGAATGCGATGCATCACGACGTGATCGTGCTCGGGGCCGGGCTGGCCGGCCTCGCCGCCGCCCGGGACCTGGCCGCCGCCGGCACCGATGTGCTCGTCCTGGAGGCCCGGGACCGTGTCGGCGGCCGGGTCGAACAGATCCGTACTCCCGACGGCCGTACCGTCCAGCTGGGTGGCGAAGTGGTCGGACGGGCCCACACCGCCTACCTCCGGCTGGCCGAGGAACTCGGCCTGGAACTGGTTCCCAGCTATGTCGCCGAGCCGGGCGTCATCACCCGTTCCACCCCCGAGGGTCTCTCGGCCGGCGATCCGCCGCACTGGTTCGGCCCCGGCGATCTGGCCCAACACGAGTTGTTCGGACGGGAGTTCAGCGAACTCGCCGCCACGGTCGACCCCGACGACCCGTGGTCGCACCCGGAGGCGGCCGCTCTGGACCGGCTGTCCGTGGCCGACTGGCTGCGTTCCTGCCACGCCGGCCCCGCCGTGGTGCGGCTGTGGGAGATCGGCCAACTGGCGCTGGCGGGCGGCTCGTACGAGCGGATCTCGCTCCGGGCGGCGCTGCGCAAGAGCGCGGCGGTCCCGGGTACGGGGGACTACGACTACGACGCCTGGGAGGGGCTGCGGCCGGCGCGGGGGTCGGCCACCCTCGCCGAGGTCATGGGCCGCGAGCTGGGCCCGCGCATCCGCCTCGGGTCGCCCGTCGCCGCGCTGGACGTCCGCCCCGGGCACTGCGCCGTGCGCCTGGTCACCGGCGAGGTGCTCACCGCGGCGGCCGTGGTGAGCGCCCTGCCGGTGGGACCACTGCGGTCGGTCGCCGTCACCGGGGTGAGCGACGCCCGCCTGGCCTCGCTGCACCGGCAACGACAGGCGACGGCCGCGAAGTTCGCCGCCGTGTACGACCGCCCCTTCTGGCGCGCCGACGGCCTGAGCGGACTGTCCGAGGCCGAAGGGATCCTGGGCAGCACCTGGCCGCAGAGCGAGGGCGTGCTGTCGGCGTTGATACCGCCCGAGCGCTACGGCGTCCTGCTGGGCACCCCGCCCCATCTGCGCACCCCCGAGCTGCTCGCCGAGGTGGCCGCCATGTTCGGTGACGAGGCACTGCGGCCGACCGCCTGTCATCTGCGGCTGTGGGGCACCGACCCGTGGACCCGGGGTTATGTCACCCAGTGGCCGCCGGGCGAGGTGATGGCGGTCGGCCCGCTGCACGGCACGCATGAACCGCCGTTCTACGTCTGCGGCTCGGACCAGTGGGTCGCCGGATACATGGAAGGCGCCGTCCGCACCGGCCGAGCCGCCGCCGAGGAGGCACTGCGCCGTGGCTGACACCGACCGCCTCAACCACATCGCCGGCAAGGACGTGCCCGCCGCCTCAGGGTCCACGCTGCCCTTGGTGGACCCGGCCACCGGACTCCCGCACGGCACGGCTCCGCGCTCCGGCCCCGAGGACGTGAACGCGGCATGCCGGGCGGCACAGGAGGCCCTTCCCGGCTGGTCGGCCGCGACTCCGGCGCAGCGGCAGTCCGCGCTGCTGCGCATCGCCGACGCCCTGGAACGGCAGGCGGCTGCCGTGGCGAGCGCCGAGGTGACCGACACGGGCAAACCGCGGGCCCTGTTCCTGGCGGACGAACTGCCGGGGATTGTGGACGTGTTGCGGTACTTCGCCGGAGCGGCGCGGAACCTGCCGGGTGCCGCGGCAGCCGAGTACACACCGGGGCGCACCTCGGTGCTGCGCCGTGAGCCGGTCGGCGTCTGCGCCCAGATCACGCCGTGGAACTACCCGCTGATGATGGCCGTCTGGAAGATCGCCCCCGCGCTGGCCGCCGGGAACACGGTCGTCCTCAAGCCGTCCGACACCACGCCCTCCTCCGCCGTACTGCTCGCCCGGCTGGCCGCCGCGCACCTGCCGCCCGGCGTCCTCAACGTCGTGTGCGGCGACCGCGACACCGGGCGTACGCTCGTCGCCCACCCCGGCGTCCGGCTGGTCGCCGTCACCGGCAGCGTGCGCGCCGGTCAGGAGATCGCGGCGGCAGCGGCGGCCGACCTCAAGCGGCTGCACCTCGAACTCGGCGGCAACGCACCGGTGCTGATCCATGAGGACGCCGATCTCGGCCAAGCGGTCGAGGAGTTGTCGTACCTGTCCTTCTACAACGCGGGCCAGGACTGTACGGCTGCCACCAGGATCCTGGTCCAGCAGCGGATCCACGACGTCTTTCTGGAGGCGTTCGCCCGGCGGGCGGCGCAGCGCGTGCCCGGCGCACCCGACGAGGAAGAGGCCGACTTCGGCCCACTGATCCACGCCGGTCAACTCGCCGCCGTGCGCGGGCTGCTGGAGCGTCTGCCGGCACACGCCGAGGTCGTCACCGGCGGCGCGGCCCTGGCCCGCCCCGGTTACTTCCACCAGGCCACGGTGGTGGCCGGGGTCCGTCAGGAGGACGAGATCGTACGGAGCGAGGTGTTCGGGCCGGTCGTCACCGTCCAGCCCTTCGGTGACGAGGCCGAGGCCTTCCGGATGGCGAACGCGGTTCCCCAGGGGCTGGCCGCGAGCGTGTGGACCCGCGACCACGACCGGGCCATGCGCGCGAGCCGGGCGCTGCACACCGGCATCGTCTGGGTCAACACGCATGGCACGACGGTCTCGGAGATGCCGCACGGCGGCGTACGCCACTCCGGTTACGGCAGCGACCTCTCCCTCACCGGTCTGCTGGACTACACGCAGGTCAAGCACGTCATGCTGTGACGTCGGCCCGGCCGCTCTCAAGGATCTCCTTGAGGGCGGCGAGTTCGGTGTCGACCAGGTCGGTCTGCTCCTTTAAGACGGCGTCGGTGAGCGACGGCGGCCGATGGAAGGTGATCATGAACTCGGCGCCCTCGCCGTTGGGGACCACCCGGGCCGGTACCTGCCAGGAGGCGGTGTCGTCGACGTAGTCGTGATCGAGGATGCCGTACTCGGCGTGGGCGCGCAGCCGGAGCCGGGCCGGTCCCTGCGGGGTGGACATGCGCCACCAGTCGGGGTCGTCGGTGGGCTCGACGGACCGGACGTTGACCAAGGCCCACCTGGGCCAGTTCCGGTACGAGGGTGTGCCCCCGCTCGGTCAGCACGAGCCGGACCGTGCGCCGGGAGGCGGGATCGGGCTCGCGGCGGACGAGGCCCTTGGCCGCGAGGCGGTCGACCAGGCGTTGTCACGACAACTCTTGTCAAGGCGACAAACACTTCCGGAGCCCGGCCGGGTGGTGCCGCGGGAGCTACCGGACGGCCGCGGCGGGCGGGCGTTCCCGGAGGGCGCCGTAGGCGACGAAGTACGCGGGCAGTCGGCGAAGCCACCGCGACTCGGCGATCAGGCGTGCCACGCGCCGGGCCCGGTCCGCGCTGCCGAGGGGCGGCCGGCCTTGCAGGACCGGAGCGATGAAGCGGGCGTGGGCGGTCCGCTGGAGGGCCTGGGTGGCGACCGTCGTGGGACGGCGGCGGCGCTGCACCCGGTGCACGTCGCACAGGCCCACGGTTCCCCGGCGCAGCGGCTCGGCGAGACAGCGGGCGGCGGCGACGGCGTCCTGCACCGCGAGGTTGATGCCGATGCCGAAGACCGGGGACATCGCGTGCGCGGCGTCGCCGATGCACAGCAGGCCGGGGCGGTGCCAGCGGCGCAGCCGGTCCAGGCGTACGTCGAGGAGCTTGACGTCGTCCCATGAGCGCACGGCGTGCACGCGGTCGGCCATCCATGGGGCAGCGGCGGCGAATTCGGCCAGGAAACGGTCGAGGCCGGCGGCGCGGCGCTGGGTGTTGGTGCCCTTGGGGATGAGCCCGGCGCACTGCCAGTAGTCGCCACGGTCGATCATCGCGGTCAGGAAGCGGTCGCCGACGGCGCCGACGAGTCCTTGCGGGTCGCTTTCCCTGCGCGGCAGCCGGAACCACCATGCGTCCATCGGGCAGGTGAAGCCGTGCAGTCCCAGTTCCGGGCGGGCACGGGCCAGTGATCCCCGTCCGTCGCAGGCGACGGTGAGGACGGCGCGCAGCTCGCCGGTGCGGCCGTCGGAGGTGCGGTAGCGCACTCCGGTCACCCGCCCGGATTCGATCAGGAAGTCGGTCGCCTCGGTGTTCATGCGCAGACGGAAGGACGGCTCGCGCCGGGCCTCGTCCGCGAGCAGGTCCAGCAGGTCCCACTGGGGCACCATCGCCACGTAGTTGTAGGGACCGCGCAGCACCGTGAGGTCCGCGACCGTGACCGCCGAGCGGCCGGCTCCGATCGGCAGCTGGACGGTGCGTACGCGGCGCTGCGGCAGCCGGGCGAAGCGCTCGGCCAGGCCCAGGTCGTCCAGCAGCGCCAGCGTGGAGGGGTGGACGGTGTCACCGCGGAAGTCGCGCAGGAAGTCGCCGTGCTTCTCCAGGACCGTCACATCGACGCCGGCCCGGGCCAGCAGCAGGGCGAGCACCATGCCCGCGGGGCCGCCGCCCACCACACAGCAGGTGGTCCGTTCCCTCTGTTCCATGACGGTCCTGCCCTTCGGGAGAGCAGTAATTCATCGAGTGCTGAATATTATACTCTCCCGGTGAATCGGCGTCCCGGAGCCGGTGAGGGGAACACCCGTGCCGCCCCGCCGCGCGGCGACGACCTCCGCCACGATCGACAGCGCGGTCTCCTCGGGAGTCCGCGCGCCCAGATCGAGGCCGATCGGGGAGCGCAGCCGGGCCAGTTCCCGTTCGGTCACGCCTTCCGCCCGCAGCCGCCGGTTGCGGTCCTCGTGGGTGCGGCGTGAGCCCATCGCGCCGACGAACGCCGCCGGCCTGCGCAGGGCCTCCTTCAGCAGAGGCACGTCGAACTTCGCGTCATGGGTGAGCACGCACAGGACCGTACGGGCGTCGGTACCGGTGCGGCGCAGGTAGCGGTGCGGCCAGTCGACCACGACCTCGTCGGCGTCGGGGAAACGGGCCCGCGTGGCGAAGACAGGACGGGCGTCGCACACGGTCACGCGGTAGCCCAGGAACTTTCCGGCCCGCACCAGCGCCGCCGCGAAGTCGATCGCACCGAAGACGATCATGCGCGGTGGCGGCACGTTCGACTCGACCAGCAGGGTGAGACCGCCGGGGCAGTGGAAGCCTCCCCCGGACCCCGTCCGGGGGGATTCCCCTCCCGCTTCGCTCGCCGAGACGTCCACCGTGCCGGTGTGGCCCGCCTCCAGCAGGGCCCGTGCCTCGGCCGCCGCCGTCCGGTCCAGCTCCGGACGGCCGCCGAGGCCGCCCTCGTACGTGCCGTCGGGCCGCACCAGCAGGGCGCGGCCGAGGAGTGCGGCAGGGCCGCGGGCGACCCGGACGAGGGCCGCCGGCTCGTTCCGTGCGGCGGCCGACAGGGCCCGCACCAGGACCGCCCCTGCCTGTCCGGCCACGGGTGTGACCAGCACCTCGATCGTTCCGCCGCAGGTCAGTCCCACGGCGAAGGCGTCCTCGTCGCTGTAGCCGAACCGTTCGAGCACGCCCTTGCCGGTGCGCAGCGACTCCTGGCACAGCTCGTACACCGCGCCCTCGACGCAGCCGCCGGAGACCGAGCCGATGACCGTGCCCGCGCGGTCGACGGCGAGGGCGGCGCCGGGACCGCGTGGCGCGCTGCCGCCGACGGCCACCACGGTGGCGACGGCGAACTCCCGGCCCTCCTCGGCCCAGCGGTGCAGCTCCTCGGCGAGGTCAAGCATCCGGCGCCCCCGCGGCGGCCGACAGGACGCGGTCGGGGCGGATGGGCAGGCTGCGGTGGCGTACGCCGGTCGCGTGCCAGACCGCGTTGGCGACGGCCGCCGCGGCGCCGACGATACCGATCTCGCCGATGCCCTTGATCCCGACCGGGTCGTTCGGGTCCGTGTCCTCGATCCAGTCGGCCTCGACGTGCGGTACGTCGGCGTGCGTGGCCACGTGGTAGCCCGCGAGGTCGGCGCCGACGTGGCCGCCCGAGGCGCGGTCCCGGACGGCCTCCTCGTGCAGGGCCATGGAGATGCCCCAGATCATGCCGCCCCGGAGCTGGTTGCGGGCGGTGAGCGGGTTGACGATCCGGCCCGCCGCGAAGACGCCGAGCATGCGCCGCACCCGCACCTCGCCGGTGGCCGGGTCCACGGCGACCTCGGCGAACTGCGCTCCGAACGAGTGCCGTTCGGCGGGGGCGAGGGCGCCGATGGCCGCGGTGGTGTCGGACCGTACCGTGATGCCCTCGGCGGGGATGTCGGCCCCGAGGGCCAGCCGTTCGCGCAGTTCACCGACCGCGGTCCTGACGGCCCAGGACCAGGAGCGGGTACCCATGGAACCGCCCGCGATCATCGCCGGGCCGAAGTCGCTGTCGCCGATGCGCACCCGGACACGCTCCGGCGGCACCTGGAGTGCGTCCGCGGCGACCAGGGTGAGTGCGGTACGGGCCCCGGTGCCGATGTCGGCCGCGGCGATCCGGACGGTGAAGGTGCCGTCCGGGTGCGCGGTCGCCGTCGCGGTGGACGGCGCGGCGCCCGAGGGAAAGGAGGCCGCCGCCGTACCGGTACCGAGCAGCCAGCGGCCGTCCCGGCGCAGCCCGGGGCGCGGATCCCGGTCCGCCCAGCCGAACCTGCGGGCGCCCTCGCGGAAGCAGGCGGCCAGATTGCGGCCGGCGAACGGCAGGCCGGACACCGGGCCCTTGTCGGGTTCGTTGCGCAGACGCAGCTCGATCGGGTCGATCCCGCACTGCTCGGCGAGCTCGTCGAACGCCGCCTCCAGGGCGAACGACCCGGGCGCCTCGCCCGGGGCGCGCATCCAGGTCGGGGTCGGCACGTCGAGCCGTACGACGCGGTTGGCGGTGTGGTGGGCGTCGGCGTCGTACATCACCCGGGCCACCACGGCGCTCGGCTCGACGAACTCGTGCACCGTGGAGGTGACGCTGACCGAGCGGTGCTCCAGTGCCCGCAGCCGTCCGTCGGCGTCGGCGCCGAGCCGGACGCGCTGGGTGGTGGGGCTGCGGTAGCCGGTCAGCGAGAACATCTGGCGGCGGGTCAGGACCACGCGCACGGGCCGCTGAAGGACGGTCGCGGCCATCACGGCGGCCACCTGGTGGGCACGGGGGCCCTTGCTGCCGAAACCACCGCCGACGTGCTCGGAGCGTACGCGCACCGAGGCCGGGTCGAGTGAGAACAGCTTCGCGAGTTCGCCGACGACCCAGGTGGCGCCCTGGTTGGAGTCGATCACCTCCAGCCGGCCGTCGTCCCAGCGGGCGGTCGCCGCGTGCGGTTCCATCGGGTTGTGATGCTCTTCGGGCGTGGTGTACTCGGCGTCCAGGACGACGGCCGAGGCGGCCAGTGCCGCGTCGAGGTCGCCCTTCTCCGTCACGCCGGGCATATGGCCGTCCACCGGGTAGGCGTCCGCGCGCTCGCCCGTGAAGTCGATGTCGTGCGGCTCCTGCTCGTAGTGCACCACGAGCGTCTCGGCGGCCTCCCTGGCCTGCTCGGGCGTCTCGGCGACGACCAGGGCCACCGGCCAGCCCAGGTGGGGCACGCGGTCGTGCTGGAAGACCGCGCAGGTCGGGTCCGGACGCGTGCCCAGCAGGCCGGTGAAGTCGGTGTCGACGCGCGGGGCGTTGCGGTGGTCCAGGACCGCGAGAACACCCGGCATGGCGAGCACGGTGTCGGTGTCGAGGGCGCGGATACGGCCGCGGGCGACCGTGGACAGCACCAGCCAGCCGTGGGCGAGGCCGTCGAAGGGCACCTCTCCCGCGTAGCGGGCTGCTCCGGTGACCTTGTCCCTGCCCTCCACACGGGTGTGGGCGGTGCCGACCGAGGGCGCGTGGGTGACGGTTCCGGGGGTGACGGTGGTCATCGGGCGGCCTCCTCGGCGAGTTGGGACAGGACGGCCACCACGAGGTTGCGCATGAGGTCCACCTTGTATCCGTTGTGCGGCAGCGGCCGGGCCGCCGCCAGTTCGGCGTCCGCGGCGGCGGCGTAGGTCGCGGCGTCGGCCGTCGCACCGGTCAGCACACGTTCGGCGGCGACGGCCCGCCACGGGCGGGAGGCGACGGCGCCGAAGGCCAGGCGCACGTCGTGGACGACACCGTCCCGGACGTCGAGCGCGGCGGCGACCGAGCCGATGGCGAACGCGTACGAGGCACGCTCGCGGACCTTGCGGTAGCGGGAGGTGGCGGCAACCGGGGCGGGCGGCAGCGAGATGCCGGTGATCAGTGCGCCCTGCGGCAGGGCGGTCTCGCGGTGCGGGGTGTCACCGACCGGCAGGTGGAACGCGGCGAGCGGCAACTCCCCCGGGCCGTCGGCCGTTTCGAAGTGGACGACGGCGTCGAAGGCGGTCAGGGCCACGGCCATGTCCGAGGGGTGTACGGCCACGCAGTGGCCGGACGCGCCGAGGATCGCGTGGTTGTGGTGCTCACCCTCGATCGCGGGGCAACCGCTGCCGGGGACGCGCTTGTTGCAGGGCTTGGTGACGTCGGTGAAGTAGCCGCAGCGGGTGCGCTGCATCAGGTTCCCGCCGACCGTGGCCATGTTGCGCAGCTGCCCCGACGCACCGGCCAGCACCGCCTGCGCCAGCGCCGGGTATCGGCGCCGGACCTCGGGGTGGGCGGCCAGGTCGCCGTTGGTGACGGTGGCACCGATGCGCAGACCGCCCTCCGGTGTCGACTCGATGCCGTCGAGCGGGAGTTCGCGGATGTCGATGAGCCGGGCGGGCCGCTCGACACCGGTCTTCATGAGGTCGACGAGGTTGGTGCCGCCGCCGAGGAAGCGGGTGTCCGGATCGGCACCGAGCAGCGCGACGGCGCCGGCCACGTCGGAGGCCCGCTGATAGGCGAACTCCTTCATGCCGCCACCTCTTCCGCACCCGCCGTGGGAGTCGTACGTCGCTCGTCCGCCGCCTCTTCGGCGGCGCGGGCCACCGCCTCGACGATGGAGACGTAAGCGCCGCAACGGCACAGGTTGCCGCTCATCCGCTCCCGGATCTCGTCGGCTGTCAGGGGTGGTGGCCCCGCTTCCGGCCGGACGTCGTCGGTGACGGCGCTCGGCCAGCCCGCCGCGTGTTCCTCGATCACCGCGATCGCCGAACAGATCTGTCCCGGCGTGCAGTAACCGCACTGGAATCCGTCCAGATCGAGGAAGGCCTGCTGGACGGGGTGCAGCCGGTCGCCGTCGGCCACGCCTTCGATGGTGGTGATCTCACGGCCCTCGGCCGCCACGGCCAGTTGCAGGCAGGCGACGGCCCTGCGCCCGTCCAGCAGGACCGTACAGGCACCGCATTGCCCCTGGTCACAGCCCTTTTTGGTACCGGTCAGAGCGAGGCGCTCGCGCAGTGCGTCGAGCAGGGTGGTGCGGTGGTCGACGGGCAGTGTGTACTTCTCCCCGTTGATCTTCAAGGTGATGACACTGGACGTCGATGAGGCCATGAGCTGCTTCTTTCGCGTTTCCAGGGAGGTCAGGAGGGGTCCGGCTGCCGCACAGGCGCGGGGTTGTCGGGAGGGAACCGTGGCAGCCGGCGACTGCCGTGGGACGGCGTCCGCGGGCTATGGTGGACGCAACCGGACGACTGTCCGCTAACTGGAAACGTAACGGACAGCTGTCCGCTTAGCAAGGTCGAGGTTCGGCCACGACCCCTCGATCGAGGAGGACGAGTGCCGCAGCAGCAGGAATCACCCCGGCGCTCGGACGCACAGCGCAACCGCGAGCGCATCCTGGAAGTGGCGATCGCCGAACTGTCGCGCTGCGCGGACGCCCCGCTCAGCGGGATCGCGAAGAAGGCCGGGGTCGGACAGGGCACCTTCTACCGGAACTTCCCCAACCGGGAATCGCTCGTCCTGGAGATCTACCGGCACGAGATGCAGCAGGTCGCCGACGCCGCGGCCCACCTGCTGCGGACCCGGTCACCCGAGGAGGCCCTGCGTGCCTGGATGGACCGGCTCTCCGAGTTCGCCATGACCAAGGCCGGACTGGCCGAGGCGATCCGGCAGGCCACCAGCGCACCGGGCGGCCCGGGGAAGCCGCCCCCCACACCGGTGACGTCCGCGGCGGAACTCCTGCTGCGCGCCAACGACGAGGCCGGCACCATCCGGCCCGGAGTCACCGCGGACGACTTCCTCCTCGCCATCGCGGGCCTGTGGCAGCTCGACCCGCACGACGACTGGCAAACACGCGCCACCCGGCTCCTCGACCTGGTCATGGACGGCCTGCGCACCGGGGCGCCCGGAACCTGAGCGCCGGTCTCCCGACGGGGGCCGGGCATACGGGGGTGCCGGGCGGGGGGCGCCGCGCGGCGCCCCCCGCGCGGGTCAGCGGTCGGCGGTGCCCGCCGCGTCCCGGTCGGCCGCGGCGGCCGCGGATTCGGCCGCGTTCACCTTCTTCTGCATCTCGGCCAGTTGCGCGGGCCCGGCGGACGGCGCGGTGGTGGCCGCGCCGTCGGGCGTGGCCTTGGGGGAGGCACCGTCGTGGTGGGCGCAGCCCGCGCCGAGCACCACCACCAGCGCGGTGACCGCCGTCAGCGTCAGTGCCCGGCGCCGGGCCCGCATCAGCTCGCCGCCTTCCCGTTGCCGCCCGCCGCGCACCACGTCTTGACGGCCGCCAGGTCCTTCTGGCGCTGCTCCAGATTGGTCCGCAACGACTTACGGAACTCCAGCCGGTCCTGGAGGAAGCCGGCGATCTCCGTGTGGCCCGCCTTCTTCGCGTTGTCGACCCGCTTCTCCAGCCGCGCCACCGAGCCGCGCGTTCCCGCTCCGGCGTCGAGCCGCTGCAGGGCTCGTGTGATCCGGCGGTCGATCTTCGGCACCCGCTTGCACAATGCGTGGGCCCCGTCACCGGCCGGTTTGGCGGTGGGGGTGCTGTCGGCCGCGGAGGCGGTCCCCGCCGCGCCCGCCAGGACCGCTGTCATGGCGAGCCCCGCGAGCAGCGTGCGCGTGCGTCGTCGTACGTTCATCTGCCTCTCCGTTCTCTTCCGGTGGACGGCCAGGTCCGCCGTCCGCCGCGGGGGAGGCTACGGAGCGTCTTTGGGGAAACTCTGTGACCGGTTTGCCCCGGCTGTGCCGATGAGCCAGTTCCGCCGGTCCGGCAGTCGGCCACCGCCCGAGGGCAGCCGTACGGCGAAGCGGGCGCCGACCCCGTCGGGTCCGTCCGTCACCGTGACACTCCCCCGGTGCAGCGCCGCCTGCTGGGCGACCAGGGTCAGGCCGAGCCCGGAACCCGCGCTGTCCGGGCCGCGCTGGAACCGCTCGAAGATCCGGTTCCGGGCGGCGGGCGGCACGCCGGGCCCCTGGTCGTCCACCGTGATCGCGACCTGGTCCGCGGTGGCGCTCGCGCCCACCCGCACCCGCGCCCGGCCGCGCGCGTCCCGGCCGTGGGCCAGGGCGTTGCCGAGCAGGTTGTCCAGGAGCAGCCTGAGGCCGGGCTCCCAGCCGTGCACGGTGAGTCCGGGCGCGGCGTCCAGGATGATCTCGGCGTCCGGGGCCCGGCGGCGGGCGTCGGCGACGGCGGCGTCCGCCACGTCGGCGAGGTCGACGGGGCGGAACGCCTCCGCCTCCACCAGGTCCCCGCGGCCCAGCTCGCGCAGCATCACCAACAGGCCGAGCAGCCGGGCGTGTTCGCGCCGCAGGTCGGCGAGGACCTCGGCGCGGTCCGTTTCGGGCAGGCCCGGGTGGTCGGCGAGGATGTCGAGGTTGGTGCCCATGCTCATCAGCGGCGTGCGCAGTTCGTGCGCCGCGGCGGCGGAGAAGGAGCGGGCGGTGTCCAGGGCCTCGGCGGTGCGGGCGGCCTGTTCGTCGTAGCGGGCGAGGACGGTCCGCAGGGTGGCGGCCAGCTCGTCGACCTCGGTCACTCCGGTGCGCCGGTCGGCCGGCCGGGCGCTGCTGGTGCGCGGGTCGAGCCCGGCGGTGCGGCGGGTGAGACGGCGCAGCGGGGCGCTCGCACCGGCGGCCAGGCCCCAGGCGAGCAGGCCGGACAGGGGCGCGGCGAGGAGCGCGGCGAGGAGCACGCGGCGCCGCACGAGCCGGAGCTGGGTGCGGTCGGCGGTGTCGGTGGCGAAGACCCACAGGGTGCCGGTGGTGCCCCGGACGGGCCGGGCCAGGGCTCGCCAGCTGCGGGCGCCGTCGCGGACGGTGACCGGGCCGGCGGGCCGGGGCGGGAGGGTCACGGACGGGCCGGGCTGGGGGCCGCCGCTGAAGTCGGCGTGCGGTCCGACGACGCGTACGCCGACGTCGAGGGCCGCGCTGAACAGCTTTCGCTCCCTGGTGTCGGTGGCCTTGGGCCGGCCGTTCTCCGAGGCCCGCAGCAGCGACCGGGCGTCCGGGGCGACGGCCGCGGCCCGCTGGCGCAGATGCTGGTCCTCGGTGTGGTGCAGATCGCGGGCGACCAGGTTGAGCAGCAGCCAGCCGGAGGCCAGGACCAGCAGCGGGACGGTGCAGCCGACGGCGAGGCCGATACGGGTCGAGAGTCTCACGGCGTGTCCCGGGCCTCCCTGAGCACAAAGCCGACTCCGCGCACGGTGTGGATCAGCCGGGAGCCTCCGTCCGCCTCCAGCTTGCGCCGCAGATAGCTGACGAAGGTGTCGACGGCGTCGGTGCGCACGTCGAAGTCGTAGCCCCACACGCGTTCGAGGAGCTGGTCGCGGGTCAGGACGAGTCCGGCGTTGCGGGCCAGCACCTCCAGGAGTTCGAACTCGCGACGGGTCAGATCCAGCGTGTGGCCGTCCCGCTCGGCGGTGCGCGCCGCCGGGTCGATGAGCAGGCCCGCCACCCGCAGCAGCGCGCGGTCGGCGGGCGGCCGGCGGCGCAGCAGCGCGTGCAGCCGCAGCACCAGTTCCTGCAGGGCGAACGGCTTGACCAGGTAGTCGTCGCCGCCCGCCTGGAGTCCGGCGATACGGTCGGCGGTCTCGTCGAGGGCGGAGAGCATCAGCACCGGCAGGTCCCGGCCCGAGTCGCGCAGCCGGGTGCACACCTCGATGCCGCTCATCCCGGGCATCGACACATCGAGCACCAGGACGTCCGGTGGTTCCTTCTCGATCATGGTGAGCGCCCCGGGTCCGTCGGCCGCGGTGCGCACCATGAAGCCGTTCAGCCTCAGGCCACGCTCCAGCGACCGCCGGATGGCCGCGTCGTCGTCGACGACCAGCACCGCACCGGGGCACGCGTTGTCCCTCATGCGCCCTCCCTCATCGCCCGGTCAGGGTACGTCCCGTCCCAGCCGCCCCGTTCAGCTCCCGCCCGGCGACCGTCCGGAAGCGGTGGGGCGGCCGGGCCGTAAGAAGATCGACAAGGCCGGTGCCCGGAAGCCGATGGCGGCATGCCGCCTGCACATTTCCCGCGCGCTCGAACGGGATGTGTGGCCACGTCGCGGCGCGGGAACTTGACTCGCCCGGGTGCGGTCCTGGTGAGCCGGGTGCCGGCCCGGGGAGAGGAGCGCCCCGGTGACAGCGTCAGCCGCAAGCGGTCGGGACGGGTACGAACCGGACCCGCGCCGGTGGCGGGCCCTGTGGGTCACCCTGGTGGCCGGCTTCATGAGCCTGCTGGACGTGACGATCGTGGCGGTCGCCCTGCCCACGGTCCAACGGGACCTGCACGCCTCCCCCGCCCAGGTCCAGTGGGTGGTGTCCGGCTACGCCCTCGCCTTCGCGCTCGCCCTCGTGACCGCCGGCCGGCTGGGCGACGCCCTGGACCGGCGCCGTATCTTCCTGCTGGCCCTCAGCGGATTCGCGGTCTGCAGCGCGGCGTGCGGAGCGGCCCCCGACATCACTCTGCTGGTGGTGGCCCGCCTCGCCCAGGGACTGGCGGCCGGATTCATGGCGCCCCAGAACTCCGCGCTGATCCAGCAGATGTTCCGCGGCGCGGAACGCGGCCGGGCCTTCGGTCTCTTCGGCACCACCGTGGGCATCTCGTCCGCCGCCGGGCCTCTCACCGGCGGCGCCATCCTCGCCCTGGCCTCCGGTGACCAGGGCTGGCGGTGGATCTTCTACGTCAATGTGCCCATCGGCATCCTCGCCGTACTGCTGGGCCGCCGTCTGCTGCCCCGCACCCGGCGGTCCGGGCGCGGCCATGTGGATCTGCCCGGCGTCCTGCTCCTCGGACTCGGCGTGCTCGCGCTGATGTACCCGCTGGTCCAGGCGGACTCCGGCGGCATCGGCAGTCTCTGGTGGCTGTTCCCCGCCGGCGGCGCGGTCCTGGCCGTCTTCACCCGGTGGCAGCGCCGGCTCGTCGGTCGCGGTGCCCAGCCACTGCTCGACCCGCGTCTGTTCACCACCGTGCGCGGCTACGCCGTCGGGGCCGGTGTCGGCACGCTGTACTTCATCGGCTTCAGCGGCGTCTGGCTGGTCTTCGCGCTCTTCTACCAGCACGGCCTGGGTTACTCCCCGCTCCGCTCCGGCCTCGCCGTGACCCCCTTCGCCCTCGGCACGGCGGGCGCGGCCGTGGTCGCCGGCCGGCTGGTGGACCGGTACGGCCGCCTGCTCACCGTGTGCGGTCTCACGGGTGTGATCGCCGGCCTGGGGGGAACCGCGCTGTTGCTCCGCTTCGCACCGCCCGGCATTGCTGCCTGGGCCGCTGCCCCGGTTCTGTTCCTCGGTGGCGTCGGGGGCGGCTTCGTGGTCTCCCCCAACATCACCATGACCCTGCGGGACGTACCAGTGCGCATGGCGGGCGCGGCGGGCGGTGCCCTGCAGACCGGGCAGCGGCTCGGCGCCGCGGTGGGGACCGCCGCGCTGCCCGGCCTCTTCTATCTGGTGCTCGGCAGAAGTGACGACTACCGCGCTGCCCTCGTCACCGCGCTGGGCGCCGCCCTCGTCGGCATGGCGGCGTCGCTGGCACTGGCGGCGTTCGACTGGCGGCACGACCGGCGGATCCGCCCGCACCCGCCGGAAGTGCCCCGACGAGGTCGCCGACGGCCCGGTACACACCGGGCAGACCTGACCCCGCCCCCCGTGCAGGACACGATGTGACGGTCAGTACACGTCCCGCACATAGCGCTTGCCGGCGGCGAGTTGCTTGACGTACGCCGCCGCCTCCGTCTCGTCCAGGCCGCCGTGGAGGACGGCGATGTCCCGCAGGGCCCGGTCGACGTCCTTGGCCATGCGGGAGGCATCGCCGCAGACGTAGAAGTGGGCGCCGTCCTGGAGCCAGGACCACAGCAGGGGACCGTGTTCACGCATCCGGTCCTGCACGTAGACCTTGGCGCGCTGGTCGCGGGAGAAGGCCGTGTCCAGGCGGGTGAGCGTGCCCTCGGACAGGAACCCGGCCAGCTCCTCCTCGTAGTAGAAGTCCGTCGCGCGGTGCTGTTCGCCGAAGAACAGCCAGTTCGGGGCATGGTGGCCGCGGGCCCTGCGTTCCTCCAGGAAGCCGATGAAGGGCGCGACGCCCGTGCCGGGGCCCACCATCACCGCGGGTGTGGCCGGGTCGGCGGGCGGGCGGAAGTGCGGGGCCCGCTGGACACGGACCGGCACCGGCGTGCCCGGCTCGGCGTCGGCGAGGAAGGGGGAGCACACGCCCTGCCGGGGGCGGCCGGCCAGGTTCTCGTAGCGGATGACGGAGACGGTCAGCGACACCAGGTGGGGGTCCGTCAGCGGGCTGGACGATATGGAGTACAGGCGGGGTTGCAGGCGGCCCAGCACGTCGGCCCACTCCTGTGCCCCGGCCCGGATGCCGAACTCGGCGACCAGGTCGACGGCCTGGCGTCCCCAGGACCATTGCGCCAGCTCGCCCTTGTTGTCCGGCCGCAGGAGCTTCCGCAGCTCGCGCGGGTCGCGGGCGCGGCCGGCGGCGAAGCGCAGCAGGTCCGGGGTGATGCGGGTGATGTCCAGACGGCGCAGCAGGGCCTCGGCGAACGGCACCTCTCCCACGCTCTTGACCTGCACGGTCGCGTCCGCGTCCAGACCGGTGACGGCCAGCCACTCGGTCACCAGCTCCGGCCGGTTGACCGGGTGCACGGCCAGCGCGTCCCCGGCCTCGTAGACGAGCGGCGTATCGCTGTCGCGGGTGTCGAAGGTGAAGCGCCGGACCTCCTTGCCCGCGCCGGGCATGCTGAGCAGGCGGTTGCCGGTGAGACGGGCGGTGACGGGAGCGGTACGGTTCGGCCGGGACGGCGCAGGGGCTGCCGGCGGGGACGCCGGAGCGGGAGCGGCAGGGGCCGGCTGCTCGGTCGTCTGCAAGGCGGTGAGTACCTGGTCCAGCCAGGCTCCGGCGGTGGTCTCGTAGTCCGGTTCGCAGTCGGTGCGCGGTGCCAGCCGTACCGCGTCCAGCTCCTCCATGCGCCGGTCCAGGCGGCGGCCGTGGCCGCAGAAGTCGTCGTAGGAGGAGTCGCCGAAGGCCAGGACGGCGTACCGCCTGCCCTTCAGGCGCGGGGCCTCGGGCGCGGCTAGGGCGTCCCAGAATCCGGCGCCGTTGTCGGGGGCGTCGCCGTCGCCGAAGGTGCTCGTGATCAGCAGCAGGTCGGCGTCGGACGGCAGCGCGGCGGGGTCCGCCTCCTCCATGGGCACAAGGGCGGCGGGATGGCCGTCCGCGGTGAGGCGCTCCGCCGCCGTGGTCGCGAACTCCTCCGCGTTGCCGGTCTGTGACGCCCACAGGATCACGACCTGGCGGCGCGGGGAGTCGGAGATCGGCCGCGGCTGGCCATCGGTGGCACACGCCGGCTCCGTCCTGGAGTACATCCCGGCCAGTACGCCGTTCACCCACAGGGCGTGCTCCGGGCTGAACGGGGCGTCCGGCGGCAGCACCGGTACGCCCGGGAAGCCGGAGGGGATGCCGGCGAGGAAGCCGGTCAGATAGCGGCGCTCGGGTTCGGCCAGGACCGGGGGCGGCGCGGGCTCCAGCCCGAACGGGGCGGCGGTGGAGGCTGCCATGACCTCCACGGCCGCCGGGAGCTCGGCCGCCGGGAGCGCCGGGGCCGGAGCACGCACCGTCACCGGGGTGGCCACCTTGGTCAGCGACACCGCGCACGCCTTGAACCCGGGCTGGAACGACAGGGGGTCGACGGCGTCGCTGGTCACCGCGTTGACGCTGAGGTACTCACCGAACAGGTCGTTCCAGTGGAACGGCGCGAAACAGCAGCCCGGCCGCACCCGGTCCGAGACGACCGCCGGCAGCACGGCCCGCCCGCGCCGCGAGGCGACCTCCACCGAATCCCCTTCGGCGAGCCCGAGTTCGGCCGCGTCCTGGGGGTGCACCTCGACGAAGGGGCCGGGGTTCAGCTTGTTGAGCTTGGCCACCTTGGCCGTCTTGGTCAGGGTGTGCCACTGGTGCTGGAGACGGCCGGTGTTGAGGACGTACGGGTAGTCGTCGTCGGGCAGCTCCGCGGGCGGTAGGTGCGGGCGGGCGTGGAAGACGGCACGTCCGCTCGCCGTCGGGAACGTCGGCGATCCGTCCTCGCCGAGGTACCGGACGGGGTTGCGGTCGGGGCCGTCGGCGCTCGGCGCCGGCCACTGCACGGGCGTGTGCCGCAGTCGCTCGTAGCTCACACCGCGCAGGTCCCAGCCGGTCGACGGGTTCCAGGCGCGCTTGATCTCCTCGAAGACCTCCTCGGCGCTGTCGTACGCGAAGCCCTTCTCGTAGCCCATCCGGCGGGCCACGGCGGCGATGATCCGCCAGTCCGCCGTCGCCTCGCCGGGCGGATCTGCGGCCGGCCGGGCCAGGGTGAGGTTGCGCTCGCTGTTGATCAGGACGCCCTCGGTCTCGGTCCACAGGGCGCCGGGCAGCACGACGTCGGCGTACGCGTTGGTCTCCGTCTCCGCGAACACGTCCTGGGCGACGACGAACTCGGCTGCCTCCAGGCCCTCGATGACCGTCTTGCGGTTCGCGACGGAGGCGACCGGGTTGGTGCAGATGATCCAGCACGCCTTGATGTCCCCGCCGGCCATCCTGCGGAACATCTCGACCGTGCCCCTGCCGACGCCGTCGGCGCGCAGGGTGCCCGGTTCCAGCTGCCACAGCTCCTCGACGAAGGCCCGGTCGGCGTCGGCGAGCACGGACCGCTGTCCGGGCAGCCCCGGCCCCATGTAACCCATCTCCCGGCCGCCCATGGCATTGGGCTGTCCGGTCAGGGAGAAGGGTCCGCTGCCCGGTCGGCAGATCGCGCCGGTGGCGAGGTGCAGATTGACCAGGGCGTTGGTGTTCCAGGTGCCGTGCGTGGACTGGTTCAGGCCCATCGTCCAGCAGCTCGTCCACTCCCCCGCCTCGCCGATCAGCCGGGCCGCCTCGCGGATGTCCTCCTCCGGGACGCCCGTGATCTCCGCGACGGCGGCGGGCGGGTAGTCGGCGAGGAAGGCGGGCATCGCCTCCCAGCCCTCGGTGTGCGCGGCGATGAAGCGGGGGTCGGTGTGGCCGTTCTCGTGCAGCAGGTGCAGCAGCCCGTTGAGCAGGGCGAGGTCCGTGCCGGGCCTGAGCTGCAGGAACAGGTCGGCCTTGGCCGCGGTGGCGGTACGGCGCGGGTCGACGACGATCAGCTTGGCGCCCGCCGACTTCACCCGGTCCATCATCCGCAGGAAGAGAATGGGATGACAGTCGGCCATGTTCGAACCGATGACGAAGAAGACATCGGCCCGGTCGAAGTCCTGGTACGAGCCGGGCGGCCCGTCCGCCCCCAGCGACAGCTTGTAACCGGCGCCTGCGCTCGCCATGCACAGCCGGGAGTTGGACTCGATCTGGTTGGTGCGCAGGAAGCCCTTGGCCAGCTTGTTCGCCAGGTACTGCGCCTCCAGGCTCATCTGTCCGGAGACATAGAACGCGACCGCGTCCGGGCCGTGCTCGTCGACGATCGCGCGCAGGCGGCGGGCGGTCTCGGCGACGGCATCGGCCACGGGCGCCGGCTGCGGCTCCTCGCCACGGTCCGGCCGGATGAGCGCGGTGGTCAGCCGGCCCGGGGCCGCGAGCATGTCCGCGGTGGTGGCGCCCTTGGTGCACAGCCGGCCGAAGTTCGCCGGGTGCTGCTTGTCCCCCGACGCCTTCAGGACCGTGCGCCGTCCGTCCGGTCCCGTGCCGACGTCGAGGACCAGGCCGCAGCCCACCCCGCAGTAGGAGCAGACCGTCCGCACCTTCGTCGTGTCCTCGCTCCGCGAGTCCGGCGCGGCCACGGGCGCCTCCCCTCTGCTGTGCTCGACCTGGTCTCACCTTCCGTGACCGTACGAACCGCTCATTACGTGGGTGTCTCCACCCCTGCTCACCAGGGGTTACGCGCACCGCACAGGGCCTGGGAGGCGGGTGTGAGCGCGGGGCTCCGCGCGCGGGGGAACGCCGAAGACAGACGGTGGGCCGGGCGTCACCGCGCCGCGCGTGCGGCGCTGACGGCGTTGTTGACGGTGCCGAAGTCGGCCGCGCCCCGCATCGCGTCGTAGGAGCCCGTGTCCAGCAGTTCGGCGGCCGCGCGCCGGACGGTCCCGTACGCGGTCTGGGCGAGCGCGGTGCCCACGCTGACGCGGCGGACGCCGACCGCCTCGAACGCCGTCACCGGCGGCGCGCCCGGGCCCGCCATCACGTTGACCGGCAGGGGACCGCGGCGGACCAGCTCGGCCACCGTGTCCAGGTCGACGAGACCGGGGACGAACAGGCTGTCGGCGCCCGCATCGGCGTAGGCCTTCGCCCGGGTCAGCACGTGTTCCAGGCGCTCCTCCGCGGCGCCGATGCCGAACAGGAACACATCCGTGCGCGCGTTGATCCACAGGCCGGGCAAACCCGCTTCCGCGGCGGCGGAACGGGCCGCGCGCAGCCGGACGGCCTGAGCGGACACGTCGTGCAGCGGCCCGCCCGGCGCCTGTGAGTCCTCTAGATTGACACCGACCGCTCCGGCCGCGATCACCGCGCGGACGGTGGCCGCGACATCGTCGGCGCCGGGCCCGTAACCGCCCTCGATGTCGGCGCTCACCGGCACGTCGACCGCGTCGGCGATCCGTCGTACGGCCGCGGCCATCTCCTCCCGTGTCAGGCCGTGGCCGTCGGGCCGGCCGGCCGACCAGGCGACACCGCCACTGGTCGTGGCGATGGCCCGGGCGCCCGCCTGTGCGATGAGCGCCGCGCTCGCGGCGTCCCACGCGTTCGGCAGCACCAGCGCGCGCCCGTCAGAGGCGGTGTGCAGGGCGCGCAGGGCGTCGGCCAGTTCTCGCTGGGCAGTGTGCATGAGCGATCCCTTCGGTACTGATGGCTGTTGAGTCGGTTCGGTCAGGCGGTCACGGCGGGGAGTCGGGCCACGGCCAGGTGGGTCGCGGCGTAGGCGCGCCAGGGACGCCATGCGGCGCCCGCCTCATCCCCCGGTGTGTGCGCGATCTCGCGATCCAGGGCCGGGAAGGCGTCGTCGTAGCCCAGTCGCAGCGCGATCCGGTGCGCGGTGTCCTCGGTGACGCCGGGGACGGTTGCCACGGCACGCACTAAGTCCGCCAGGCAGGAGCCCCCGTCGAACAGCGTGTCGTCCTGTGCGGCGGCCCGGGCGAGGGCGCCGAGCGTGTCCGCCGCGGGCTTCGGCAGTCCGGCGCTCCGCAGGTCGGTCGAGGCCACCGTCCGGGCCGACGGGAAGCGGTGTGTCAGGCCGTGGCCGAGCCCGGGAACCGGCTGGCCGGCGGCCGTGATCAGGGCCGCCAGCTGCTCCCGCACGCGCGGCCGTGCGGCGTACTGGCCGAGCACGGCGTCCACGGCGATCTCGAAGGCTCCCCAGGCGCCGGGCACCCGCAGTCCCGGTCGGGCCGCGATCAGCGGGCCGATCCGTGGGTCTCCGGCGAGGGCGGCCTCGGCCGGGGCGGCGTCCGTGTCCACGCCGAAGATCCGGCCGACGCGTTCGACGACATGGATCAGCCCTTCCCAGAACGGCAGATGGGCCCGCAGCAGCAGATGGTCCTCGCCGCCCGCACGCACCTCCAGCAGCCCGGCCTCGCCGTCCAGGCTGATCGTGCGCCGGTACACGCCGTCCGCCACGGACTCCACGCCCGGTACGGCCCGCTCGGCCAGGAACGCCAGCAGTGCCGGCCAGTGCAGGGGCGGTGCGAACGGCAACCGCATCACCAGCCCGCCGTCCGCCACCAGCCGGTCCGCCCGCCGGCGCCGGCTGCGCAGTTCCAGCGGTGAGGCCCGGAACACGAACCGCATGTCCCGGTTGAACTGCCGTACGCTGCCGAACCCGGACGCGAACGCCACATCGGCCACCGGCAGATCCGTGTCGTCCAGCAGGCGGCGCGCGAAGTGGGCGCGGCGCGAGCGGGCGAGCTGGTCCGGAGTCACACCGAGGTGCTGGGTGAACAGCCGCCGCAGATGCCGGGGCGACACGGCGAGCCGGGCACCGAGCGCGGCTTCGGTCCCCGTGTCCAGCGCTCCCGCGATGATCAACTGTACGGCCCGGCACAGCAGTTCGGGGACGTCCGCGGCGATGGGCCCGGCCACCCGGTACGGCCGGCACCGCAGACACGCCCGGAATCCGTTCGCCTCGGCCGCCGCCGGGTGCTCGAACGTGCGCACGTTCTCCGCCAGCGGCTTCGACCCGCAGCCCGGCCGGCAGTAGATGCCGGTGGTGACCACGGCCGAGTAAGTCGTCATGTCCCCTTTCTAGGCGATCGGTTGGTCCCGGTGCTGGCCAGATTCGGACATGACCGTGAGCGCCACGTCTCGGCTCGGGCAGTCCGGCAGGGGCGCGCCGCCCGGTCCACGGCATCCGCCACGGCGGCTGTCAGTCCGTGGTGTGTCCCGCCGCGGATGTCTCCCCCGCGAAATCCGTTATGAGCGGTGCCCGGACGCGTCTACCGTGGCGCGGTGACGACTCAGGTGATCGTGGTCAATGGTGGGTCCAGCTCGGGAAAGTCCGGGATCGTCCGGTGCCTGCAGGCAGTGCTGCCGGATCCGTGGCTGGCTCTCGGGACGGACACACTGGTCGATGCGATGCCGACGGCGATGCACACATCGGCCGGCGGGATCGAGTTCGCTCCGGACGGAGAGGTGAGCGTCGGGCCGGAGTTCCGGACGCTGGAAGCGGCATGGATCGAGGGGATCGCCGCGATGGCCCGGGCGGGTGCCCGGGTCATCGTCGACGAGGTCTTCCTCGGCGGGGCGTACTCGCAGCAGCGATGGCGGAAGGCTCTGGGTGACCTGCGGGTGCTGTGGGTCGGTGTCAGGTGTGACGCCGCGGTGGCCGCAGGCCGTGAGGTCGCGCGAGGTGATCGCGCCATCGGCATGGCCGCCGCCCAGGCGGAAGTGGTCCACCAGGGCGTGACCTACGTCCTGGAAGTGGACACGACGCACACGGAGTCGATGGAGTGCGCACGGACCATCGCCGCACATGTGTCAGCCGGTGACCATGCTCGCGACCAGGTTGAGGGTGGTGGCCAGGATGCCGGTGCCGAACACGTAGGACAGCAGTGTGTGCCGTAGCACGATCGAGCGGATCAGCGGGCTGGAGACGGCGGTGTCGGAGACCTGGTAGGTCATGCCGAGGTTGTAGCTGAAGTAGAGGAAGTCCCGGTAGGCGGGCGGCTGGTGGTCGTTGAAGTCGATGCCGCCGGCGGACGCGTCGTAGTAGACATGGGCGTAGCGGGTGGCGTACATCAGATGAAGTGCCGCCCAGGCCAGGAACACACCGGCGAGCGCGGTCGGGGCAGCGGCACGACCGGCTGCGGATCCGTTCAGGAGGAGCAGCAGCACGATTCCGACCAGCCCGCACAGCGAGGCGGCCACCACGACCAGCTCTTCCAGGAGGGGTCGCAGCTCCTCACGCCGGGCGTTGCGGTGGGTCGCGGTGGCGTCCATCGGCCAGAGCACCAGCCAGCCCGTCACGACGAAGACGGCTTCCGTTGTCGCGGTGCCGGCGAGGATTCCCAGCGGGGGGCGCGTCGCCACGCCGACGGCCGCACCGACCGCCGCTCCGACGAGCACCGCGCAGGCCAGCCTGGGAACCGCGGACAGCGGCAGCCACTTGCTCATGCGACACAACGATAAGGGCGTCAGAATGGGTTCGTGACCAACGTCTTGGCCTTTCACGCCCACCCGGACGACGAGGTGTTACTGACGGGCGGCACGCTCGCGCGGGCTGCGACCGAGGGGCACCGCGTGGTGATCGTGGTCGCCACGGACGGACTCATGGACGCCGCGCCGGACGGCGACACGCCACGTCTGGCCGAACTCCGCGCCAGTGCTGCCGCGTTGGGTGTGCAGCGGGTGGTGCATCTGGGGTACGCGGACAGCGGCCACGGCGCGGTCCTCCATCCGGATCCGCCGGACCGGGCACGCTTCGTGCGGGCGGACACGGAGGAGGCGGCCGAACGGCTGGCCGCCATCCTCCGCGAGGAGGACGTGGGCCTGCTCCTCAGCTATGACGCACACGGCGGATACGGCCACCGCGACCACGTCAAGGTGCACGAGGTCGGCCGACGCGCCGCCGAGCTGGCCGGGGTGCCCCGTGTGCTGGAGGCGACCCTGCCGCGGGACGCGGTGGCGCGCCTGGTGAAGCTGGTGCGCGTGCTGCGGATCCCGTTGCGGTTCGACGCGGAGACGGTGCGCACCTGCTACACGCCGCGCGCGGCCATCACCCACACCGTCGATGTCCGACGCTTCGCCGCACGGAAGCGGGCGGCTCTGGCCGCCCACCGTTCGCAGGTCTCGGGCACGGGCCGCCTTGCTCCTGTGCTGAGAGTGCTGGTGCGTCTGCCGGTCCCTGTCTTCGGTCGGCTGCTCGGCCGGGAATGGTTCGTGGAGGCCCGCGCGGCGACTCCGTGCGATGCCGTCGCGGGCCTCTTCCGCCCCACCTCGTAGCATCGGCTCCGGGTGCGTCTACATCCGTTCCGGTGCCGAGACGCCCAGCAGCCGCAGCCCGTTGCGCAGGACCAGCCTGCTCGCATCCGTCAGCCACAGCCGGGCCCGGGTCAGGTCGTCCGGAGCCTCGCCGGCCCGCGGCAGGACCCTGCAGGCGTCGTAGAAGCGGTGGTACGTACCAGCCAGCGCCTCCAGGTAGTACGCCACCCGGTGTGGCTCGCGCAGGGTGGCCGCGGTGGCCACGACCTGAGGGAACTCCGCCAGTGTGCCCAGCAGGTCGGCCTCCCGCTCATGGCTGAGCAGGGCGGGGTCGAAGTCCTCCGGGTCGCCCCGGCCGAGACCGGCTTCCTCCGCCCTGCGCAGGACGGAGCACAGCCGGGTGTGTGCGTACTGGACGTAATGGACCGGGTTGTCGTTCGACTGCCGGGTCAGCAGGTCGATGTCGAGGTCGATCATCGCGTCCACGCTGGCCCGCGCCAGCGCGTACCGGGCGGCGTCGACGCCGACCGCCTCGGTCAGGTCGTCGAGGGTGAGGACCGTACCCGCCCGTTTGCTCATCCGGACCGGGGTGCCGTCCTTGACCAGGTTGACCAGCTGGCCGATCAGGATCTCCAGATGCCGGTCCGGATCGTCGCCGAAACAGGCCGCCATGGCCCGCATCCGGCCCACGTAGCCGGCGTGGTCGGCGCCGAGCATGATGACCACCCGGTCGAACCCCCGGGAGCGCTTGTTCAGGTAGTACGCGCAGTCCGCGGTGAAGTACGTCCAGGTGCCGTCGCTCTTGACCAGGACCCGGTCCTTGTCGTCGCCGAAGTCCGTGGTGCGCAGCCAGACCGCGCCCTCGTGCTCGAAGACGTGGCCGCCGTCGCGCAGTCGGCCGACGGCGGTGTCCAAGTCCCCTTGGTCGTGCAGGGCCTTCTCGTTGAAGTAGGTGTCGAAGCGGGTTCCGAACGCGTCGAGCGATGTCTTGATCTCGTCGAACATCAGCTCCGTTCCCACCGCCCGGAACACGGCGAAGGACTCGGTGGCGGGCAGGTCCAGGGCGTCGGGCCGCCGCCGCAGCACGGCGGCCGCGATCTCCTCGATGTACGCGCCGCTGTAGCCGTCTTCGGGCACCGGCGAGCCGTGCGCCGCGGCGAGCAGTGAGCGGACGAAGCGGTCGATCTGCACTCCGGCGTCGTTGAAGTAGTACTCCCGCGACACATCCGCGCCGGCGGCCTCGAGCAGCCGGGCGAGGACATCGCCCACGACCGCCCAGCGGGCTCCGCCGATGTGTACCGGCCCGGTGGGATTCGCGGAGACGAACTCCAGGTTGATCCGCAGGCCGCCCAGCCGGTCGGTGTGTCCGTAGGTGTCGCCGGCCAGGACGATGTCCCGGGCCAGGGCGCCGATCGCCGCGGTTTCCAGCGTGATGTTCAGGAAACCGGGGCCGGCGGCCTCGGCCTTCGCGACTCCGGGGGCCGCGCTCACCAGCGGCGCCAGTGCCTCGGCGACGGCGCGGGCGGGCAGGCCCGCGGACTTGGCGAGGTGCAGGGCGACGTTGGTGGAGTAGTCGCCGTGGCCGCGGTGGCGGGGGCGCTCCACGCGGATCTCCTCGGGCATCTGCGCTGCGATGCGTCCGGACTGGATGGCCGTCTGAATGCCGTCGGAGATGACGGCGGCGAGATCTGCTGGAGTCACGTCGCCGACGCTATCGGAGCCGGTACTGCCCATGACATCGATTTTCGAGGCGCGACGCTGCGCGCCCCTCACCGGTGTCATCGCCGCGCCGGTGGTGCGCAGCTGGTGCTCACCAGCCGGTGACACGTTCCCAGACATGCTCGATCGCCGGAGCCGGGCCGGCGCGGCGTGTGCCGTCGACGATGTGGTAGCCGCGGTGCTGGGCTGCGGTGGCGCAGGCGTGGTTGGGCAGGATGCGCAGGCGGGTGCCCACCGGCAGGTGGGGCAGGTCGGCGCCGTCGCGGGCCGTGAGGGTGCCGTGCTCCTGGCTCGCGGCCGTCATGACCAGGCCCGGGACGAGGTGGCCGGCGAGGTCGGCGACCAGGCCGTAGCCCTGGTCCTGGGCCTGCGCGGCGGTCCCGCGGTCGCGCGACATGGCCATCCAGCCGCCGTCGGTCATGATCCATCCGTGCTCGGGGCGGTGACCTATGACGGTCACGACCACCGACAGGGCGATGTCCTCGACCCGGCAGACCCCCAGCCCGGCCATGACCAGGTCGAAGAAGACGTAGTTCCCCGCGCGCAGTTCGGTGACGCCGGTGAGGTCCTCGGCGGCGTGGGCGGTGGGCGTGGAGCCCACGCTGACGATGTGCACGGGCAGGCCGGCCGCGCGCAGCCGTTCCGCGGCGGCCACGGCGGTGTCGCGTTCGTTCTTCGCAGCCAGGCGCTGTTCCTCGGCGGTGGCGGCGAAGTAGGACTCGCCCGCGTGGGTCAGGACGCCGTCCAGACATCCCGCGGCGTGCAGGACGCGGCCGATTTCGGGGAGCGCGGGATCCTCGGGCCCCAGTCCGCCGCGGTGGCCGTCGCAGTCGATCTCGATCTGGCTGGGCAGCGGGAGACCCGCCCGACGGGAGGCTTCGGCGACGAACGTCGCCTGTTCGATGCTGTCGAGCAGGATGCGCAGGGTGACGCCGCGGCGCAACAGCGCGATGACGCGCGGGAGTTTGTGGGGGTCGATACCGACGGCGTACGTGATGTCGGTGTAGCCGCCGTCGGCGAACGCCTCGGCCTCCGCGAGCGTGGAGACCGTCACCGGGCAGGGTGTGCCGGGGTGCAGGAGGGCGGCGATGTCGAGGCTCTTCGCCGTCTTCACGTGCGGGCGCAGGGTGACCCCGAGCGCGTCGGCCCGGTCCTTGAGGCGTGCGATGTTGCGCCGCACGGTGTGGATGTCGACGACGGCGAACGGGGTGTCCGGGTCGGCCAGGGTCGCTGGGGCGTGCACAGCGGTGTTCACCGGGGTGCTCACGGAGGGGAGTCCGGCTTCTTCGGGATCGGACGGTCGCGCCGCCCGCTCGGTGGTCATGGAGTGCCGCCGCTACTTCGCGTAGTTGTAGACAGTGGCCCGGGAGACGCCCAGCAGGTCCGCGATGGTCTGGGCGGCATCGCGGGAGTCGAAGTAGCCGTCGCGCTGCAACTGCCGTACGAGGTCCTTCTTGTCCTCCCGGCTCAGCGACCTGGGAGTCGCGGCGCGCTCCGCGGCATGGGCCTCCACCGCCCGGCGCAGTTCGCGCGCGTTGCGGTCCCGGAGGGTCTCCAGGGGTTGCTCGCGGTGCTCGGCCTCCGTGGCCACCAGGTTGGACAGCGCGAGGGTCACCGGGGACAGCACGGACACGTCCAGGTTCAGGCAGAGGGCCGCGATGTACTGCCCCGCGGCGTTCTTGATGCCGATGGACGTGCTCTTGGCGGGGCGGCCGTCGGGGAACTGGTTGGGGTAGTTCTGGATGACGCTGGGGTAGTCGGGGTCCTCGATGCGGGCCAGCCCCAGCTCCGTGGCGGAGTCCCCGACCCGGCGGCCGGAGAGGTTGTTCTCGATCGCCCGGATCGCATGCTGCGGATCCCGCAGATCGTGCAGGACGACCTCGCACAGCCCGGGGAACATGCGCCCCAGCGCCACGGCGATCTTCTCGGCCTCGCGGATGAGATGCTCATCGGCCTCGTCGGGGGCTGCCGCGCTGCGTGCCACTTCGTCCACGGAAAGCCCTCCAGCAAGACCTTGGACCAAATATCCATCTCTGGATGATCAGTCTAGACGAGACTCCGTGTTTGTCCAGCCGCCAGGGCCGGTACGCAGTCGGGGGGGGGGGGGGGGGGGGGGGGGGGGCGGGCGCCGGCGCGGCGGCGCTGGGGGGGGGGGGGGGGGGGGGGGGGGGGGGGGGGGGGGGGCGGGCGCGCGGGGCCCCGCC
>NZ_JBITZN010000007.1:244743-500579 GCF_044546895.1 Streptomyces sp. NPDC053069
CACTCTACCAAAAATTCCCATCCTGTTTTTTATATTCCCACCGGACCCCCGGTTTTGCCCCCGCCCCCGGGGCGGGGGGGGGGGGGGCGCCCCCCCCGGGGGGGGGGCCCGCCCCCCGACGTCTGGCCGGTCGGGCTTACAGGGCGCGTTCCAGGCGGTCCGCCATCAGCTTGACGAAGCGGGCCGGGTCCTTCGGCTGACCGCCCTCGGCGAGCACCGCCAGACCATGCAGGACTTCGGCGGTCTCGGTCAGTTCCGTGCGGTCCGCGCGCTCCTTGTACGCCCGGTTCAGGCCCTTCACCAGCTGGTGGTCCGGGTTGAGCTCCAGGATCCGCTTGGCGCGGGGTACCTCCTGGCCCATCGCGCGGTACATGTTCTCCAGCGCCGGGGTGAGGTCGTTCGCGTCGGAGACCACACAGGCCGGGGAGACGGTGAGGCGGGAGGACAGGCGCACGTCCTTGATGTCCTCGGCCAGCTGCTCCTTCATCCAGTCGAGCAGCCCGGCGTACTCCTCGCTCTGCTTCTCCCGCTCGCCGTCGCCCTTGTCCTCGCCCGTGGCGTCGAGGTCGATCTGCCCCTTGGCGACGGACCGCAGCTTCTTGCCCTCGTACTCGCCGACGGCGTCGGCCCACACCTCGTCGACGGGGTCGGTGAGCAGCAGGACCTCGATACCCCGGTCCCGGAAGGCCTCCATGTGCGGGGAGTTCTCGATGCTCTGCCGGGACTCGCCGGTGAGGTAGTAGATGTCCTCCTGCCCGTCCTTCATCCGCTCCGCATAACCCTTGAGCGTGGTCGGCTCGGTGTCGTGGTGCGTGCTCGCGAAGGACGCGAGGGCGAGGATGGCGTCGCGGTTCTCCGCGTCGGTGACCAGTCCCTCCTTCAGGACGGTGCCGAACTCCCGCCAGAGCGTGGCGTATCGCTCCTGGTCCTTGGTCATCAGCTCCTTGACCGTGGACAGAACCTTCTTCGTCAGCCGTCGTCGCATCATCTCGATGTGGCGGTCCTGCTGGAGGATTTCGCGCGACACGTTGAGCGAGAGGTCGGCGGCGTCGACGACGCCCTTGACGAAGCGGAGGTACGGCGGCAGCAGGGCCTCGCACTCGTCCATGATCAGCACACGGCGGACGTAGAGCTGCAGGCCACGCCTGAAGTCCCGGGTGAACAGGTCATGGGGCGCGTGCTCGGGGAGGAACAGCAGGGCCTGGTACTCGAAGGTGCCCTCGGCCTGGAGCCGGATCGTCTCCAGCGGGTCGCGCCAGTCATGGGCGATGTGCTTGTACAGCTCGTGGTACTCGTCGTCGGACACCTCGTCGCGCGAGCGCGCCCACAAGGCCTTCATCGAGTTCAGCGTCTCGGGCTCGGGTGTCTCGTCGCCCTGGCCCGAAGAGCTCTCCGGGACCATCCGGATCGGCCAGGTGATGAAGTCCGAGTACCGCTTGACGATCTCCCGGATCTTCCACGGGGAGGTGTAGTCGTGGAGCTGGTTCTCCGGGTCGGCGGGCTTCAGATGGAGCGTGACCGAGGTGCCCTGCGGCGCGTCGTCGACCGGCTCCAGCGTGTACGTGTCCTCGCCGCGCGAGGTCCAGCGGGTGCCCTTGCTCTCGCCGGCGCGCCGGGTCACCAGGGTGACCTCGTCGGCCACCATGAAGCCGGAGTAGAAGCCGACGCCGAACTGGCCGATGAGCCCCTCCGCCCCGGCCGCGTCCTTGGCCTCGCGCAGCTCCTGGAGGAACTTCGCGGTGCCGGAGTTGGCGATCGTGCCGATGAGCTGCCCGACCTCGTCGTACGACATCCCGATGCCGTTGTCCCGCACGGTGAGGGTGCGGGCGTCGTTGTCGATGTCGATCTCGATGTGCAGATCGGACACGTCCGCGTCCAGCGAGTCGTCCCGCAGCTTCTCCAGACGCAGCTTGTCCAGCGCGTCGGAGGCGTTGGAGACGAGCTCCCGCAGGAAGACATCCTTGTTCGAGTAGACCGAGTGGATCATCAGCTGCAGCAGCTGACGGGCCTCCACCTGAAACTCCAGTGTTTCAGTCGGCATGTTCGCGCATTCCTCACAGGTGTTATCGCCGGAAACTGCTGCCAGCCACTGTAAAACACCATGTCAGGGAGCATGAGGCGATATGGCATCGGTGGCTCGATCCAGCCACCGGGGCACCCGCGACACCGGGGGCGACGAGTGGAAACTCATCGCCCTCAGTGCGCCCGGAGGGCAGGATGGTGGACAACCGCAGCCGACCGACCGGGAAGGACCCCATGTCCGCCTACGCGATAGCCCACCTCCAGGAAGCCGCTCCGCACCCGGAGATCGCCGAGTACATCGCCCGGGTCACCGCCACCTTCGAGCCGTACGGCGGCCGCTTCCTCGTGCACGGCACTGCGCACGAGGTGAAGGAGGGCTCCTGGCCCGGGCACGTCGTCGTGATCGGCTTCCCGTCGATCGCCCAGGCACGGGCCTGGTGGGACTCCGACGCCTACCAGGCCATCGCGCCCCTGCGTTCCCGGCACATCGAGGGGGACATCATCCTCGTTCCGGGCGTGAGCGAGGACTACGACGCGACGGTCACCGCCCAGACCATGCTGACGGCCCTCGCCGACCACAGCTAGGCTCGCCTCTCACCTGGAGTACGCCGATGTCCGTTCGCCGTGTCATGCCCGTTGTCCGGTCGGAAGCCGTGCAGGAGAGCCGGGAATTCTACGGCCTCCTCGGCTTCGAGGAGGTCATGAACCAGGGCTGGATCATGACGCTCGCCTCCCCTTCCACGCCGGCGGCGCAGGTCGGCTTCATGACCCAGGACAGGACCGCCCCGGTCAACCCCGACCTGAGCATCGAAGTGGATGACGTGGACGCGGTCTACGCGGTCGTGCGGGAGACCGGCGCGGAGATCGTTCATCCCCTGCAGGACGAGGAGTGGGGTGTACGGCGCTTCTTCGTCCGTGATCCCAACGGCCGGGTGGTCAACGTGCTGAGCCATCGCTGAAGGCGGGCGGGAGCGTCCGTTCGTGTACGGGCCCTCACAGGCCGGGGCGTGGAACGCGGCGATCCTGACGCGAGCGTCGGGATCGCCGGCCATGGCGACGAGTTCGCCCATCGACTCGGTGTCGACCAGGTGGTCGAGCAAGCGGCAGCAGCCCTCCCGTACGGCCGGTTCCTCGGCACGCAGCCCGGCGCGGATGGCGTTCAAGGCGGGCTTCCACCTCACTCGCCATACTTCGCTGCCGCCGGTCCGACCGGAGCCCGGGAGCGGGCTGAGCCCGCAGGGTCTCAGGCGAGGCGCTCGTCCCGTGGTGGCGGGGCCGCGCCGGGCGCGCGGGGCCCGACGGGCAGGAGGGTGCGGCCGTGGGACTCGTTGATGACGGTCGCCGCCGATGTGTACCAGGCGACAAGTCCCGTGGCGATGCCGAACCATCCGCCCACCTGGGTCATGGCGTGCGGCTCCGCTCCCGTCTGGAAGGCGCCGATGGCCAGGAAGAGGTAGGTGGGCGCGAGCAGCGCCAGTATCAGCAGGACGGCGAGGCTGACCCGCAGTGCGGCGACGGCCATGTAGGCCGTGAAGATCGCCCATCCGAGCAGGAACAGACCGAGCGCGTTGTGTGCGTCACCGGCGAGTGCCAGGCGCGGTGCGAGCCACCAGTAGGTCAGCCAGAAGGCCCCGTACGAGACGAACGCCGTCGCGCCGAACGTGTTGCCGCGGCGGAACTCGAACAGACCGGCGGCGAACTGGGCGAGTCCGCCGCAGAAGGCGGCCAGGCCCAGGACCGGCAGGATGGCGGCGGTCTCCTTCAGCAGGTGGGTGTTGACGATCGAGAGCAGCAACGTGGTCAGGGCGAAGCCGGCCAGGCCCAGTGGGGCCGGGTCGCCCGCTACCGTCGGGCGCGGGCCGTCCGCGAGTGGCCGCTCCGGGTGGAGGCTCCTCGTGTCCTCGTTCATGTCCGGCATCCCTTCGACCAGAGCAGAGGACCAGCAGCCGACGCTCGCCGAGCCCGTGAACGTGCTGGTCGGAACCCCGAGGCGGGCTGACGACACTCGTGTGTCGCCTGCGTCTACCTTTACGGAAAGTACCCATTTGTCGTATTCGTTAGGCCTTTCCGGGGCTCGTTTGTCGGCCCGGGCCGGACGACGGCGAGCACCCGGCGCGGGTTTCCTGCGGGTCCGGTGGTGCAGCTCAGCGATCTTCCACGAGGTGGTGGGGGTTGGCGGCCGTGCCCTCGGTGCTCAGCAGCACGACCACCGAGGTGGTGTCGAGCCCCAGCGCCGTACGGCGGGCATCGGCGCCCGCTCCGGTGAGCACGAGACGAAGGCCGGCGAGTGCCGCCGCCCCGCAGGGGCCCGAGGAGACGCCGAGAGCCGCGAGACGGGCGGCAGCCCGGGCAGCGGCGGAGTCCGGGACGGCGACGGCGGCGTCCAGTCCGCCGTGCAGGTACGGCCAGGCCAGGCTCGACGGCGTGCCGCAGTTCAACCCGGCCATGGCGGTCTCGCCGGTGGCGACGCCGACGGCCTCGCCCCGGGTGAGGCTGGCGAGGACACAGGCCGCGGCCTCGGGCTCCACTGCCAGCAGCGCCGGAGCAGGCCCGAAGCCGCGGCTGCGGTAGTGGGTGATGACGGCCTGGGCCAGGGACCCCACGCCCACCGGTACGCAGACGACGGCGGGCTCTTCCGTCACCCCCTGGGCCGCCAACTGCTCGTCGATCTCCGCGCACAGGGTGGAGTACCCCTCGACGATCCACTCCGTGATCCGCTCGTGCCCCGGCAAGGCGGTGTCCTGGACCAGGACCGCGTCGGGCACGGCAGCCGCCTCGGCCGCACGCCGTACCGCCTCGTCGTACGGCGCCGGAACCTCGGTGACCTTTGCCCCTTCGTCGACGATCGCCGCCACCGCCCGCGGATGCACTCCCTGGGGGACGAAAACGTGGGCGTGCTGCCCGTGCCGGCGGGCCATGCGGGCCACCGCGCGACCGTGGTTGCCGTCGGTGGCGGCGACGAAGGTGACCGGGTCCGGCTGGATGCCGTCGGCGGCCCGCTCGGCAAGGACGCGGTGGATCGCCCACGACGCCCCGAGCGCCTTGAACGCGGGCAGCCCCAGACGGCACGACTCGTCCTTCACGAAGACCCGGCCGACCCCCAATTCGACGGCCAGCGCCGGGAGTTCCGTCAGCGTTGTCGGTACGTAGTCGGGCAGCTCGGCGTGGAAGGCCCGTGCCTCGGCGGATGCGGGCGCACAGTGCCAGCCACCGGCGTCCGGGCGCATCCACCACCGCAGGGCCGGGAAGGAGGAGAGGTTCTGGGACACACGAAGAGGATCCGTCGATCTCGTACGATCGGTCCAGCGAATGTTTCCGACCTATAGTCGTCGGAGAAGCCGATCGTTCGCGACGTCCTCGGCGGCGACGAGGAGGGTGAGCCGGCGATGTTCGACCTGCACCGGCTGCGGCTGTTGCGTGAACTCAAGCACCGCGGCACCCTGGCGTCCGTCGCCGCCGCGCTGTCCTACGCCCCCTCCTCGATCTCCCAGCAGCTCTCCCAGCTGGAATCCGAAGTCGGCGTCCCGCTGCTGGAACCTGTGGGGCGGCGGGTGCGGCTGACCGAACAGGCCGAGATCCTCGTCGCCCACACCGAAGCGGTCCTGGAGCGCCTGGAGCGCGCGGAGGCGGACATCGCCGCCTCCCTGACCGATCTGACCGGCACCCTGCACATCGCCTCGTTCCAGACCGCCGCCCTGGCCCTGATCCCGACCGCCCTCGGCCTGCTGCGCGAGCAGCACCCGCGCCTGCGCGTCCACGTCACCCACATGGAACCGGAAAGGGCGCTGCCCGCCCTGCAGGCCCGTGACTTCGACCTGGTCCTCGCCGAGGAATACCCCGGCAGCCCCAACCCGCGGCCCGCCGAACTGGAGCAGGAGGACCTGCTCGAGGACGCCCTGCACCTCGCGCTGCCCGAAACCGCCCACAGAGCCGGCCTCCGGGGCTCCTTGGCGGTGCTGCGCTCGCTCCAGAGCCATCCCTGGGTGATGGAGCCCGAAGGCACAGCCGCCCGGCACTGGGCCACGATCCTGTGCCGCAACGCCGGTTTCGAACCCGACGTACGGTTCGAGACCTCCGACCTTCTGCTGCACCTCCGCCTCGTCGAGCAGCACCATGCCGCAGCTTTCCTTCCGGCCCTCGTCTGGGACGGCCGGGCTCCGACCGTGCCCCTGCGGCGACTGCCCCGCGGGCAGCGCACTCGCCGCATCTTCACGGTCGTACGCCGCGGCCGCAGCCGGCACCCCGCGGTCCTCGCCTGCAGGGAGGCCCTGCTCCGTGCGGTCGCCCTGCGCTCCGACCTGCCCTAGCCCGTCGTCGGGCTTCCTCCCCCAGCCGGCCTGGCGCTGCGCGGCCCGTGGTCAGGGTTCGCGGTGTTCGTGGGCCGCCTGCTCCAGTGCCTCCGCCTCGGCCTGGGCAATGCGTGTCTCGGCGGCCACGTCGATCGAGCGGGTCAGCCACCAGTACAGCAACGCGGAGACGGGGAGGCCGATGAACAGGGAGATGTCGGCGCCGCCCAGCGCCTTGGCGGCGGGACCGACGTACAGGGTGCCGACGGAGAAGAAGGGGATCATGACGGCGAAGCCGACCAGGTAGGAGATGATGCCGTGCCAGCCCCACCGGCCGTAGATGCCGTGCGGGTTGAAGATCTCGGCGACGGCGTAGTGCCCGCGGCGCACGACGTAGTAGTCCATCAGGTTCACGGCGGTCCACGGGATGAACAGGTAGAGCACCAGCAGCAGGAAGTTGTTGAAGTTCGCAAGGAAGTTGGAGGTTGCGGCCAGGGCGCCGACCAGGGAGAGCGCGGCGGTCAGACCGAGGGTCAGCAGGCGTACGCCCAGGGTCGGCCGCACCCGCTTGAACGAGTCGATGCCGCTGATCAGGGTCAGCGAACCGCCGTACATGTTCAGCGCGGTGACGGACACCAGGCCCAGTGCGGCGAAGAGCAGCACGACCGCGCCGAAACCGACGAACACCTTGTCTCCGGCCGCGTTGATCGACTTGATGGTGTCGAAGTCCTTGCCCGCCCAGGCGGCCAGCAGCGCACCGAGGACCATCAGCCAGATGCCGCCGAGCGCGGAGCCGAAGTACGTCCAGTAGAAGGTCTTGCGGACGGTCACGTCCGGCGGGAGATAGCGCGAGTAGTCGGAGACATAGATGGCCCAACTGATCTGGTAGCCGGCGACCACGCCGAACTGGGCGAGGAACGGGGTCCACTTGAAGGCGCCGAGGTCGAAGGAGCCCGCCGGATACTGCAGGGTCACGAGGACGCCCACGGTGAAGACTCCGAAGATGATCAGGAAGGTGTACGTCAGGAACCGCTCGGCCTTGTGGATGATGTCGTAGCCGACCAGCGCGATGACGAGCGCGACCACGGTGACCACGACCACCCACAGCTTGACGCCGCCGTGCAGGGTGGTGTGCAGGGACTCCGCGGCGAGGATGCTGTTGAAGACGTTGAACCCCGCGTATTGCACATAGGCGAAGAGCCACACCAGGAGGGCTCCGACGTAGCCGAACTGGGGGCGCGACTGGATCATCTGCGGCAGGCCCAGCTGGGGTCCCTGCGCCGAGTGGAAGGCCATGAAGAAGGTGCCGATGACCGTACCGGCGACGATGGCCAGCAGGGACCAGATCAGGTTGCCGCCCTCGGTGATGCTGATCAGTCCCACGGCCAGGGTCGCGATCTGGGCGTTGGACATGAACCACAGCGGTCCCAGATGCCAGAGCTTGCCGTGCCGCTCGTCCAGGGGAACGTAGTCGATGGACCGGACCTCGAGGCCGGACACCCTTGGCTCAGCTGATGTGCTCATGACGCCTCCCGGCGGTCCGGTCTCCCTCTGGGACACATTGTTGTCCGCCGGGGACGGCGTGACGAGCGGTGTGTACGGAGATATCGGGAGCGGAAGGGGGCGGTGAGGTGGCGACAGCACCGCTGTAGGCGGCTCGTTCACGCTGAGCGATGGATGATTGCGCCGGGTGGGCACCGTCGCCCGCAAGTCCCACGGGCCGGGCGGCCTCAGGTCTGCTCGGTCCTGGGGGCCGTGCCGCCGCCGTTGCGGTGGCTCGTGGTGAAGCGGGACGGGGGCATGCCGAAAGCGCGGGTGAAGGCGGCGGTCAGCGCGGCGGGAGAGGCGTAGCCGAGGCGCCCGGAGACCTCGGTGACCGAGGCCGTACGCAACAGCGGCACGGCGGCCAGCAGACGCGCGCGGGTGCGCCAGACCGCCGGACTCTCGCCGGTCTCGGCTCGGAAGCGCCGGGTGAAGGCCCGTTCGCTCATGGCGGTCCGCGCGGCCCATGCCGCATTGGTGACACCGGCGTCCGGGGCGGCAAGATACTCCCGGCAGATCGACGCGAGGTCGGCGGCGGCGGGGACCGCCACGTGGAACGGCAGCGGGGTGCGCGCGGCGATCTCGTGCAGGAGGAGCGCCACGACGCAGCCTTCCCGGCCGGAGAGGCTGTAGTCGGCCTCGAATTCGACGGCAGCCAGCAGGAGTTCACGCAGCAGCGGCGGAACGTCCACGACCGTGCAGGTGGCCGGCCACCAGGGCACGGCGGCCGGCTCGATGTAGAGGCTTCGGGTGCTCACCTCCAGCATGCGGACCCGGTGCCGGGTGGCGGCCGGGATCAGCACGGCTCGCTCCGGCGGAACGGTCCAGGTGCCCTCGGGCGTGTCGACGACCATCACGCCCGTCGCGCCGTACAGGAACTGCGCGCGCCGGTGCTGGTGCCAGTCGAGCACATGGCCGGACGGGTAGTCGGTGCCGATGGGAAGGACGGCCCGGTCCACATGGTCGAGGCCGTCCAGGGAGACGTTCTTCACGCGGCCACTGTAGGGGCCGAATCTCGAAGGAATGGTGCCGGGCATCGCATGCGGGACACTCGTCGCGGCTGGTGAGGTGGCCCTGTGAACGACTTGGCGCTTCTTGGCATCGGACTCCTCACCGGGGTCACAACGGTCCTGTTCGGATTCGGCGGCGGCTTCGTCGCGGTCCCCGTCGTGGTGTGGGCGAACGCGGCACTCGGCGCGGACGCGATACGGGTGGCGACCGCCACCTCGGCGCTGGTGATGCTGGTGAACGCGGGATTCGCCACGGCCGTCACGCCCCGGCGCGTGCTGTCCGCCCTGCGCGGCAGCGGCACGCTGCTGCTCCTGCTGGCGGCCGGGGCCACGGCCGGTGCGCTCGCCACCCGCCACGCCCCGGCCGGCCAGGCCCACTGGGGCTTCGTCGCGTACGTCGCTGTCACCATCGTCGACCTGCTGCTGCGCCCCGGCTTCCTGCGACGGCGCGGACCGGCCGAGGAGAGCGGCGAGGCTCAGGCGGAGCAGACCCGCACGGGACAGGCCGGGGCGGTCCGCGCTGTGCCTCGGGCCCTGCCCGCGGTCCTCGGCGCACCGATCGGCGCGGTGGCGGCCTTCCTCGGCGTGGGCGGCAGCGTCATGACGGTCCCCGCGCTACGACGCGCCGGACACCCGATGCGGGTGGCGACCGCGCTGGCCAACCCCCTCACCCTCGCCATCGCCCTCCCCGCCACCGCGCTGTCGCTGACGGGCACGGACACCGGCTCGGTCGCCGGACACACCCCCCTGCACCTGGTCGGCCTCGTCGATCTCCGTGCCGCCGGGGCGCTGCTCGTCGGCGCCTTGCCCGTCATCGCTGTGCTGCGACGCCGGCCGCCCCGGATCCCGGACCGCACGTATGCCTGGGCGTATCTCGCGCTGCTCGGCGTCGTGGAGTTCGCGATGCTGTGCGCGGGCTGACGCGGGTCCTCACGGCGGACGGCGAGCCGTCGGCGCACATGTCGGCTCCGGAGTCGCCGTCAGGATGCCTTGCGCCGCCGCCTGATCGGTTCTCCCACTCGGTGCATGTGTGTGAGGGCCTCGCGGTAGGACCGGATCAGGCCGGTTTCGTGGTACGGCACGCCGATCGCCGCGCAGTACTCGCGCACGATGACCTGGGCCCGCCGCAGATGGGGTGTGGGCATGCTCGGGAACAGGTGATGCTCGATCTGGTAGTTGAGCCCGCCGAGCATCACATCGGTGAACCGGCCGCCGCGTACGTTGCGGGAGGTGAGGACCTGGCGGCGCAGGAAGTCGGGCCGTTCGTCACCGCTGAAGGTGGGCATGCCCTTGTGGTTCGGTGCGAAGGTGCAGCCGAGGTAGACGCCGAAGAGGCACTGGTGCACGGCGAGGAACGCCACCGCCTTGCCGGGCGGGAGCACGAGGAAGAGCGCAGACACATACGCGGCGAGGTGGAGGAAGAGCAGACCGCCTTCCAGCAGCCGGTGCTTCATGGCCGGCGAGCGCAGCGCGCGCACGCTCGCGACGTGCAGGTTGAAGCCCTCCAGGGTCAGCAGCGGGAAGAACAGCCACGCCTGGTGGCCGCCGATGAGACGGGCCGGACCACGGCTGTCGCGGGCCTGGGCGGTGGACCACACGAGGATGTCCGGGGCGACATCCGGGTCGAGTTCCTCGTGGTTGGGGTTGGCGTGGTGGCGGGTGTGCTTGTTCATCCACCAGCCGTAGCTCATACCGATCCCGAGATTGCCGAAGAGCCGGCCCCATGTCTCGCTCGGCCGGCCGCGCCGGAACACCTGCCGGTGCGCCAGATCATGTGCCACCAGGGCGATCTGACCGAACATGAACGCCAGAAAGGCCGCCACCGCCAACTGCCACCAGGTGTCGCCGAGTGCGAGAAAGGTTCCCCAGCCCGCCACCGTCAGCGCGATCACCAGAGCGAGCCGTGCCGTGTAGTAACCGGGGCGCCGCTTCAGCAGGCCCGCCTCGGTGATACGCCGGGACAGCCGGGCGAAGTCGCTGCCGGCCGTGGATCCGGACGGACGGGAACGGGCGGCCGGCAGCTCGGCCGCGACCGAGGTATGAGGGGAAATCGTCATGCCGTCGAGTCTCGGCCCGCCCCTTCGACCGTAACAGCCGGTCAGGCCCCCGACCGGATGGGGGGCTTTCCCCAGGACGCCCCGGGGGCTGCCCCCCTGTCCAGCAGCTGACCTCAGCCTTCTCGGGAGGGCTGCCCGGCGAGGAGTTCGAGCGTGTCGATCACACGGTGGGAGAAGCCCCATTCGTTGTCGTACCAGGCGACCACCTTCACATGACGGCCGTCGACGCGGGTGAGGGCGGAGTCGAAGACCGAGGAAGCCGGATTGCCCGTGATGTCGGAGGACACGAGCGGGTCCTCCGAGTACTCCAGGATGCCGGCGAGTGCTCCCTGGGCCGCGGTGCGGTAGGCCGCCAGCACGTCGTCGCGGGTGACGTCGCGTGCGACGGTCGTGTTGAGTTCGACGATCGAGCCCACCGGTACGGGCACCCGGATCGAGTCGCCCGACAGCTTGCCGTCGAGGTTCGGCAGCACCAGGCCGATCGCCTTCGCCGCGCCCGTCGTGGTCGGCACGATGTTGACGGCGGCGGCGCGGGCCCGGCGGGCATCCCGGTGCGGACCGTCCTGCAGGTTCTGCTCCTGCGTATAGGCGTGCACCGTCGTCATGAACCCGTGCTCGATCCCGGCGAGTTCGTCCAGCACGGCGGCCAGGGGCGCGAGCGCGTTGGTGGTGCAGGAGGCGTTCGAGACGATCGTGTGCAGGGCCGGGTCGTACGCGTCGGTGTTGACCCCGTACGCGAGGGTGACGTCGGCTCCGTCGGACGGCGCGCTCACCAGCACCTTGCGCGCACCGGCGTCGAGGTGTGCGCGGGCGGCCTTCGCCGAAGTGAAGCGGCCGGTCGCCTCGAGGACGATGTCCACTCCGAGTTCGGCCCACGGCAACTGCGCGGGCTCCCGCTCGGCGAGCACGGTGATGCGACGGCCGTCGACGACGAGGGTGTCCCCGTCGACGGTCACGGGACGGCCGAGCCGGCCGGCTGTGGTGTCGTAGGCGAGCAGCCGTGCCAGGGTGGCGGGTTCCGTGAGGTCGTTCACGGCAACGATCTCGAGGGTGCTGCCGCGTTCGAGCAGGGCGCGCAGCACGTTGCGTCCGATGCGGCCGAAACCGTTGATGGCGATGCGAGTCATGAGTGGTGTCCCTTGAGTTCCTGCGAGCTTCTGCCGGCTTCTGCTGGTTCCTTCGGTGCGTCACCAGCGTCGCGTGCCGCCCGCGCTCATGACCGTGTCGCAAGCGCCATGGTTCGCAAGGATCGCGCCAGCGGGCCGCCGGGCGGCTACTCGCCCCGGGTGAAGGTGCGCCGGTACTCACTCGGGGTGGTGCCGAGGATCCGCTGGAAGTGCGTCCGCAGATTCGTGCCGGTGCCGAGGCCGACGTCGGCGGCGATCTGCTCGATGCTGCGCTCCGAACGTTCGAGCAGCTCGCGGGCGAGGTCGATACGGGCGCGCATCACCCACTGCATCGGCGTGTACCCGGTGTCCTCCACGAAGCGCCGGGAGAGCGTGCGCGGGGAGACCGCGGCATGCCGGGCGAGCACCGTGAGGGTGAGCGGCTCGCCGAGGCGGTGCAGGGCCCACTCACGGGTCGCGGCGAACCGCTCACCGAGCGGCTCCGGCACACTGCGCGGCACGTACTGGGCCTGACCTCCGCTGCGGTAGGGGGCGGCGACCAGGCGCCGTGCCGCGTGGTTCGACACGGCGATCCCCAGGTCCGTGCGCAGGATGTGCAGGCACAGATCGATACCGGAGGCGGCACCGGCCGATGTCAGGACGCTGCCCTCGTCGACGAAGAGCACATTCTCGTCGACCCGGACGAGCGGGTGCTTCGCCGCGAGGGCCCGCGCGTAGTGCCAGTGCGTCGTCGCCCGCTTGCCGTCGAGCAGACCCGTGGCCGCGAGCGCGAAGGCACCTGTCGAGATGGCGGCGAGCCGCGTGCCCCGTGCGTGGGCGGCGAGCAGCGAGTCGACGACGGACCGCGGCGGATCCTCGCGGTCGGGAAACCGGTACCCGGGGATGAAGACGATGTCCGCCCAGGTCAGCGCGTCCAGGCCGTGGGCGACGTGGTACGACAGCCCGTCACCGCCCGCCACCAGCCCGGGGGCCGCCCCGCACACCCGCACCTCGTACGGCATGCTGGCCCGCGTCGTGAACACCTGCGCGGGGATCCCGACGTCGAGCGGCTTCGCGCCTTCGAGGACGAGGACGGCGACGCGTTGCAGACGGGGAGACGGCACGGGACACAGAGTACGAGGCGGGGGCCGTATGACGGCGGGCCTCTCTCGTCGTACGACGGCGGGCCCCGCCGGTGGGAATCCGACGGGGCCCGCTGCCCAAGGGTGTGGGGCGGTCGGCGGTATCAGTCCGTGCCGGACTCCATCGCGGCACGGTCCAGGACCGCGTCCTCCTCCGAGACCTCCCCGCGGGAGGCGATCGCCTCGGCACCGCCCTGGGGCATCGCGCCGATCAGACCGGTGGAGGCCGCCTGGGCCGCGCCGATCAGCGCCGGGTGCTCGGTGCCGACCATGCCGAGGCCCGCGTACTGCTCGAGCCGCGCCCGGGAGTCCGCGATGTCGAGGTTGCGCATGGTGAGCTGACCGATCCGGTCCGACGGGCCGAACGCGGAGTCCTCGGTGCGCTCCATGGACAGCTTGTCCGGGTGGTAGCTGAACGCCGGGCCCGTGGTGTCGAGGATCGAGTAGTCCTCACCGCGCCGCAGCCGCAGCGTCACCTCGCCGGTGACCGCCGCGCCGACCCAGCGCTGCAGCGACTCGCGGATCATCAGCGCCTGCGGGTCCAGCCAGCGGCCCTCGTACATCAGGCGGCCGAGCTTGCGGCCCTCGTTGTGGTACTGGGCGAGGGTGTCCTCGTTGTGGATCGCGTTGACCAGCCGCTCGTACGCCGCGTGCAGCAGCGCCATGCCGGGCGCCTCGTAGATGCCACGGCTCTTGGCCTCGATGATCCGGTTCTCGATCTGGTCCGACATGCCGAGACCATGCCGGCCTCCGATCGCGTTGGCCTCCATGACCAGCTCGACCGGCGAGGCGAACTCCTTGCCGTTGATCGTCACCGGACGGCCCTGGTCGAAGCCGACTGTCACGTCCTCGGGGGCGATCTCGACCGAGGGGTCCCAGAACCGGACACCCATGATCGGCTCAACGGTCTCCACGCCGGTGTCCAGGTGCTCCAGGGTCTTGGCCTCGTGGGTGGCGCCCCAGATGTTGGCGTCGGTCGAGTACGCCTTCTCCGTGCTGTCGCGGTACGGCAGGCCGTGCGCGAGCAGCCACTCGGACATCTCCTTGCGGCCGCCCAGCTCGGTCACGAAGTCGGAGTCCAGCCAGGGCTTGTAGATGCGCAGGTGCGGGTTGGCGAGCAGGCCGTAGCGGTAGAACCGCTCGATGTCGTTGCCCTTGAACGTGGAGCCGTCGCCCCAGATCTGCACGTCGTCCTCGAGCATCGCCCGGACCAGGAGGGTCCCGGTGACGGCGCGGCCGAGTGGCGTGGTGTTGAAGTAGGCACGACCGCCCGAGCGGATGTGGAACGCGCCGCAGGCGAGCGCGGCCAGCCCCTCCTCGACCAGGGCCGCGCGGCAGTCGACCAGGCGCGCGATCTCGGCACCGTAGGTCGTCGCGCGGCCGGGCACCGAGGCGATGTCGGGCTCGTCGTACTGGCCGATGTCGGCGGTGTAGGTGCACGGGACGGCACCCTTGTCGCGCATCCACGCGACGGCGACCGAGGTGTCGAGGCCGCCGGAGAAGGCGATACCGACGCGCTCGCCGACCGGAAGGGAAGTGAGGACCTTGGACATAGGAAGAGTATGCATCATTCCGCATGCCCATGCATAGTGCGCTCTCGTGGCGCTCGCCACCGACCGGCCGGCGGGCCGCCCGGACGGCACGCGCCGCGGCCGGGCCCGGTGCCGGGACGAGCCGTGCCGAGCCAGGCGGCCCGCGGCGCCTCAACTGCCGGGACTCCAGGAAAGCCATTGACAGGCCGACGCACTCCCCTAGTACGTTCCCTTTCGGAACTTAGTGAGTACCGAAAGGGAACCTACCGTGTCTCAGCAGACGTGGACCGCAGTCGACGACTACTTCAACGGCCTGCTCGTGGAGGAGGACGACGCCCTGCTCGCGGCAGCCGAGAACAGTGACGCCGCCGGGCTCCCGGCGATACAAGTGGCTCCCAACCAGGGCAAGTTGCTGAACCTGCTCGCCAGGCTCCAGGGCGCTCGCCGGATCCTGGAGATCGGCACCCTCGGCGGCTACAGCACCATCTGGCTCGCGCGCGCCCTTCCGGAGGACGGCCGCATGGTCACGCTGGAGAGCGACCCGGACTACGCCGCCGTCGCAACCGCCAACATCGCCCGCGCCGGGCTGGAGCACGTCGTCGACGTCCGCGTCGGCAAGGCCCAGGACTCGCTGCCCCGGCTCGCAGCCGAAGACGCGGGGCCGTTCGACCTGGTCTTCATCGACGCCGACAAGCCCTCCAACCCGGAGTACCTGGAGTGGTCCCTGAAGCTGACCCGGCCCGGCAGTGTCATCGTCGGCGACAACGTCGTGCGCGACGGCGCCGTCACCGACGCGGGCAGCGACGACCCCCGCGTCCAGGGCGTCCGCCGCTTCACCGAACTCATCGCGGGACACCCCCGGCTGACCGCCACCACACTCCAGACGGTGGGCTCCAAGGGCTACGACGGCTTCACGCTCGCCCTCGTGACCGAGTGAGGGGTGAGGGCGCCGAGGGGTGACGGAAGTCCGGCACCCCCGACCCGCCGCCCCCGATCCGGCGCGCCCGCGTGCACGCTCATCGGCGCTCACAGGGACCGGGACACAGCCCCGGCCCGGCCCCGGTGCGGGCGACGCGCGCCGTCAGCTGCCGGTCAGCAGTCGCCGGACCACGTATCCGGCAGAGTCCACACCGGAGCTGCCGCCTTCGACCAGCGCTGCCGCCGCAATACGGGAGTTGTACGCGGTGAGCCAGCCGTTGGTGTGGTCCCCCTCCTCCGCGGTGCCGGTCTTGGCGCCGACGCCCGCCAGTCCGCCCAGTCGCGGAGCCGCCGTACCGCTGGTGGCCACGTTGCGCATCATCGACTGCAGATAGCCGGCTGTGCGAGCGGAGATGGGCCGGGGCGCGGTGTCCTGGTGCTGTCCCGGCAGGATGACCGGCTGCTCGAAGCCGGTGTTGCGGACGGTGGCCGCCACGGACGCCATGAACAGGGGCGTGGCGGTGACCTTGCCCTGGCCGATGAACTGGGCCGCCTGGTCGCCGCCCTGGACGTCCGCCGGGATGCTCGGGTCGGTGGTGGCGACGCCGCCGCCGATGGACCAGCTGCCCATGCCGAAGACGTTCACGGCCTCGTCGTGCAGGGCGGAGGCGTCGCCGTCGTGCACGAGGTGGTGGAAACCGTCCTTGATGAAGGAGGTGTTGCAGGACACCGTGAACGCCTGCGCGAGGGAGGCGCCCGGGTTGGGCCGCACGCCCGAGTCGTTGTGGAAGAGCTGGCTGTTGGCCATCAGGGAGTCCGTGCACGGTGCGGCACTGCTCGGGGTGAGGCCCGCCTTGTCGAAGAGGGCCGCCGAGGTGATGATCTTCATCGTGGAGCCGGGGGACTTGATGCCGTTGATGGCGATGTCGCCGTCGTCACCCGTGTGCGCCAGCGCGAGGATGTGGCCGTTGCGCCAGTCGAGCGCCACGGTCCCGGCGGGCTTCTGCTGAAGGTGGGCGTCCTTCACGGCGCGTTCGGCCACCGTCTGGAGGCCGGCGTCGATGGTGGTCCTGACGGTCGCCGGCCGGCCCTTGCTGAAGACCTTCAGGGTCTTCACGCCCGCGCCGCCGCCGTCGACCACGGCCACGCCCGTACCGGGAGTGCCGCCGGCGGGCTTCGCGTTCTTGCCGATCGTCGCCGCGACGTCCCGCAGTGACGGGAAGTGGGAGAGGTCGGTCTTTCCGTCGCTCGCGACGACCTTCGCGCTGGTCGAGCCGGCCGGCAGCTTGCCCGCGGTCAGCGACTGGCCGTCGCCCAGGCCCGGAAGGAGCACCGAGTTGTTCCAGTGGACCGCCAGCTGGCCGTTCGTGCTCTTCCTTACCGCCACCGCGCTGGGATAGCTCCAGGTGCCGCCCGCAACCTCGGCGGTGACGTCGAAGGTGACCTTGGTGGCCCCCGGCGTCACGGACGAGGGTCCTGCGGCCAGGATGTGATCGAACGACAGCTTCTTCAGGTGCAGGCCGTCGGCGTAGTCGCGCAGCGCCTGGGAGGCGGTGTCCGGTATGTCGGTGTCGCTTGCCGCGCCGTCCAGGTGCTGCTGGGACCAGCTGTCCAGGAACGCTCGGGTCAGTTTCTCCGCCTCGGCACCCGACGGGGGCGTACTCGACACCGCCGAGGGGTCGAAACCGCGTGCTTCCTTGGTCGTGTCGTCACCCGCTGAACCGGAGGTCAGGCCATGCACGATGTTGTAGGTAGCGATTCCCCCGAGGGCGAGCAGCGCGGTGCACGTACCGGCGAGGCCGATCTTCACAGCTCTGTTCATGAGGAGGATCGTATGTACGTTCCATGAAAGCGCGTGCCGAAAATCGGGAGATCGTTACCGGAACGTCAATCCGCCCAGACCGCCGTTGTGGCCGCGCGTCGCCTACGCGCCCGCGGTCACAGCCTTGAGTGCGGTCAGCGACTCCCGGATCAGCTGTCGCATCGGGCGTTCCTCGGCCGGTGCGATCCAGCGTTCGAAGGCGATCTTGAAGACGGCTACGGCCGCCTCGGCGGCGAGGCTCGCGGTCGGCTCCGCGACGCCGCGACCGCGCAGGGCGCCGGCGAGCGCGGCCGCCAACGAGGCGAGCTTGATCAGCTCACGCTCCTGGAGTTCCGCGTTCGCCGCGATCACGGCATGCCGCCGACGGGCGAACTCGTGCCGGTCGGCGAACATCTCCGCGACGGCGTCCAGTCCGACCGTCAGCGCGTCGAGCGGCGCCGCGGACCCGGGAGCCCCGGCGACCGCCCGCACGAACAGATCCTCCAGCTCACCGGCGCCGGCGAACAGCACCTCGCGCTTGTCGGCGTAGTGCCGGAAGAAGGTCCGCTCCGTGAGCCCGGCACGCTTGGCGATCTCCGCCACGGTGGTCTGTTCGTACCCGCGCTCGGCGTAGAGCTCCAGTGCGGCCTTCGCCAGGCGTCCGCGCGCGTCCGGCTGCCATCTCCCCATGGGGAGATCTTACGTGATGACAGGGACTGACATGAGGTGTAGCGTCTATGACAGTCACTGACATCGAGTGGTGGGGGCCTTCCCATGCGCATCTTCGTCACCGGCGCGTCCGGCTGGATCGGATCCGCCGTCGTACCCGAACTCATCGAGGCGGGACACCAGGTCGTCGGGCTCGCCCGCTCCGACGCCTCCGCCGCCGCGCTCACCGCGGCGGGAGCCGAGGTCGTCCGCGGCACCGTCGAAGACCTCGCTGTGCTGCAGGACGCGGCCGCCGCGTCGGACGGGGTGATCCACCTCGCCTTCCAGCACGACATCGCCTTCAGCGGCGATTTCCGGGGCGCCGCCGAGGCGGACCGCCGCGCCGTCGACGCCTTCGGTGAAGCGCTCGCCGGGACCGGCCGGCCCTTCGTGCTCGCCTCCGGCATGGCCGGCCTCGCGCCCGGGCGGGTGGCGACCGAGCGGGACATGCCCGCGTTCGACGGCTCCCCGGTCACCATCCGGGCGGTCACCGCACAGGAGGTGCTCGGGTTCGCCGCGCGCGGCATCCGCTCGTCCGTGGTGCGGCTGTCGCCGACCTGTCACGGCGAGGGAGACAACGGCTTCATGGCCATGCTGGTCGCCCTCGCCCGCCAGAAGGGGGTCTCCGGTTACATCGGCGACGGCGCCAACCGCTGGCCGGCCGTCCACCGTCTGGATGCCGCGCATCTCTTCCGCCTGGCGGTCGAACGGGCCCCGGCCGGATCGGTGTTGCACGGTGCCGCGGAGGAGGGCGTCACGATCCGTGCCGTCGCCGAGGTGATCGGCCGGCACCTCGACGTACCGGTGGCCTCCCTCGCTCCCGAGGCCGCGGCCGAGCACTTCACCTGGCTGGCAGGATTCCTCGGCTTCGACGTCCCGGTGTCGAGCACCCTGACCCGCGAACTGCTGGACTGGGAGCCGACGCAGCCGGGCCTCCTCGCGGACCTCGACAAGGGCCACTATTTCCAGGCCTCTGCCGCCGCTGCCTGACAGGACCTCCGGCTGACGGCCCGGAAGAGAAGCGGGCACCCGCGGGCCGCCCCGTCGCCCTGGGCGGGGTACTGGGGTGCCGTCCCCGGCGTTGATCACGGCCGCGTCGGTCCAGCCGGAGCCGGCGAGTCGGGTACCGCGTCGGCGCTGTCGAGGTGGGTCAGATAGGCGCTGAGACGTGTGGCGGCGTGCAGCATGGCGAGGCCCTGGTCGGTGAGTTTTCGTTGCCAGGTGTCCAGGGAGGCGGCCAGCGCGTCCGTGCCGCCGGCCGTGCGGATCTGCTGGACCACGGTGGCGATGTGGTCGAGGAGATGACCCCCGCGCCGCAGGAGGTGCGCCAGTTCGGCGTCACGGATGTCCTCGGCGTGGAAGACGCGGTATCCGGTCGCCTGGTCCCGGGCGGGGCGGAGGATTCCGGCGCTCTCCCAGTTGCGCAAGGTCGCCGGGGTGACGTCGAGTTGGTGCGCCAGTTCGCCGACGGTTCGGGTTCGGTCGTCCGGGGCCGGACCCGGGGCGGCCGGGGACTCCGCTGTCAGGTGATTCACCGCTGTGCGCACGGCTTCCAGCGTGTCCCGGTCGCGGAGCAGCTGGGCGTGGCCGCGGTCGATGATCGTCAGCGCGTCGTCGCGTCGGTCCCGGTGGACGGCGTTCATGATCTGGCCGGCGGCGGCGTACCCGTACGCGGGGACCAGAGAGAGGTAGGCACGCAGTGCTGCCGCGTGCACCTCGGTGTAGATCCGGTAGCCGCTGGGGGTGCGCTCGGCGGCCGGGATGAATCCGTGCCGCTCGTAGTTGCGTACGGCCTGGGTCGAGATGCCGTGCTCGCGTGCGAGGTCGGTCGGTCGCAAGGTGCTCACCGGTTGAGACTTTATCCCAGGCCTCACCCTTGAAAAAGACCTCCGTGAGCGCAACAGCTCTCCGAAGTCTCAACCGTTCTTTCAAGGATACGATTGAGGCTCATGAGTCAGGACATCCGAGACTTCGTGACCTCCGCATGCGACCTTCTGGCGCTCGGGGAGCCCACCCACCAGGAACCGGCCTTCGGACGGATCCGCAACGAACTGTTCGCCCAGCTGGCCGACCGTGGCTTCCGGTCGATCGCCCTGGAGACCGACCGCGTGGCAGCCCTCACCGTGAACGACTACGTCCAGGAGGGAACCGGAAACCTCGACGCGGTCATGCGTGAAGGTTTCTCCCACGGCTTCGGAGACCAGGATCCCAACAGGCGGCTGGTCAGCTGGATGCGCGACTACAACCGGAACCGGCCGCCCGAGGAACGCCTGGCCTTCCACGGTTTCGACGCGCCGCTGGAGAACTTCAGCGCACCCAGCCCCCGGACCTATCTGGAACACACCCGTGACTACCTGGGACTCGACCTCGATCTCGCGGCACTCACCGGCGAGGACACACGGTGGAGCCGGCCGGAGGCGGTCCTGGACCACACCATGTCACCCGGCGCCACAGCCGAGGCCGAGCGGCTGCGGTTGATCGCGGACGACATGCACCTCGCGCTCCACGGACGCGCTCCGGAGCTGATGGCGGCGACGTCCCGCGAGGACTGGTTCAGGACCAGGACACATCTCACTGCCGCTCTGGGCCTGCTGCGCTACCACAAGCAGTCGGCCCAGCCCCTCGAACCGGGTTCCCGGGAAGCCTGCCTGCTCGCCACCCGTGACGCGCTCATGGCCCAGAACCTCCTGGAGATACGAGCCATCGAGGAGGACCGGGGCTCGACGCTGGTGTTCACGCACAATTTCCACCTGCAGCGCAACGCGAGTGCCTGGCGCCCGGGGGACCTCGGCGCGCAGTGGTCCGGTGCCGGCGCCATCGTGGCCGCTCTGCTGGGCGACCGGTACGTCTGCGTGGCCGGCAGCCTGGGCCGCAGTGCGACTCTGGGACTCCAGGACCCCGCTCCGGACACCTACGAGGGCCGCCTGCAGAGCCGTATCACCACATGGAGCCTGGAACCGGCCGCCGCGGACCCGTCGGCCCGCACGCGGACGGACACACACCCGAGGCAGGGCTACTTCCCGCTCGACCGGGCGACGCTCGGCGCGGTGGACGCGGTCCTGCACATCAGCGACGGCACGACCGCCGGCGCACCCCCGCACATCTGACGCGGCAGGAGGACCGAAGACCACGCCGCCGGGCCACACATGGGGCATGACGATGCGGATGCACACCCGCCGAAACCCCACGCCCCGACGGCTCGCCTGCCCGGAGTGTGGCCGGTCGCGCCGTAGGCTGGGTCCGTGACCGGCGAGACTGATCTGCAGACACTGCTCAGCGGCATGCGTCCCGAGCTGAATCCGGGCCGCTATGTCTTCACCATGGCCGAGGGAGGCGTGCCGTCCGGTGTCACCCCTGTGGTGACGGTCGCCGAGCAGGAGGGCCTGACTCTCGTCGTTCCGCAGGCGGAGGCGGACGCGGCCGGGATGGCGTACGACTACGTGGCCGGATGGATCACCTTGCGGGTGCACTCCGCGCCGGCCGCGGTGGGACTGACCGCGGCCGTGTCCCGCGCCCTCGCCGACGCGGGCCTGAGCTGCAATGTGGTCGCCGGTTTCCACCACGACCACCTCTTCGTGCCCTACGACGACGCCGAGCAGGCAGTGGACGTCCTCCAGCGGCTGTCGCGCACCTCTGCCTGAGTCGCACCGCAGGACTGTGCCGGCGCACGGCATTGTCCTCCGGGGAGGAATCCGGCGCCGGGCGCGTTGCCGCGCCCGGCGCACTCATGACGGGGCATCAGCGCGGGGTGGAGACCGGTTCGCGGAGCATGAACACATCCACCGGGTCCTCGCTCTCCACGGTGAAGCCGTGGCGCTCGTACAGCCGGCGGGCGTTGCTGCCCCGGAGCACGCTCAACCGGAGCCGGGTGGCCTCCCGGTCGCACCGCTCCGCCAGCATCCGCAGCACGGCCGATCCGATGCCCCTGCCCTGCAGGTCCGGGTCCAGGTAGAAGTGCTCCAGCCAGTGTGCGTCGTGCGCCGGCCGCAGCGCCACACATCCGGCGAAGACTCCGCCCACCTCGATCACCTGGGTGTGGGCCGGCACGAACCGGTCCCGCAGCCGCTGGCGCACCCGGTGTGCGTCGTACCGCCCGAGACGCTCCAGATCCGCCCTCAGCACCACGGCCCGCAGTTCGGCCACCGCCTCGACGTCCGCCGCCGACGCGGGACGTATCTCCCAGTCCGCCATGATCGTGAGGCTAGCGGGTCGGCGCTTCGCGCAGGAACCCGGCGGTCGCCGCCACGAACCGCTCGGCATCGTCCAGCCATGGGAAGTGTCCCGCTCCGGGCTGTACGACGAGTTCGGCGTTCGGGAACAGGGCGGCGAACTCGGCCACCGCGGGCGGCGGGGCGCCCGGGTCGACCTCACCGGCGAGCAGCAACGCCGGTGCATCGAATCGGGCGAGCGCGGCGCGGGCGGCGTCCGGGTCGAACGCGCCCTCGGCGCCGAACGCGGCCACGATGCCCGGGTCCAGCTGTTCCTCCTCGGCCGCCTTGTGGGCCCGGGCCGCATCGTCCCAACGACCGTAGGAGAAAGGTGCGATGGCCCGGAAGTTCTCGGCCGTGACCGCACCCGCCCCGATCGCCTCCAGCGCCGCGAACGCCCCCGGGAACCACGGCTCGTCCCGGCGTGGCCGTACGGTCTCGCGCCGGAGCCGGTCGGGGATGACCAGGCCGACGGCCCTGACGCTCGGTGTGATGAGAGCGAGCCGGCCGATGCGTTCGGGGTGGCGGCCGAGGTACCGCACGGCCAGATTGGCCCCGGCGCTGTGCGCGAGGAGGTCCATCCGTTCCAGGCCCAGGTGCCGGCGCAGGGCTTCCACGTCGTCGACGAGCCGGTCACAGCGGCAGGAAACCAGGTCCTGTGGCACGGCGGACAGCCCGGTACCCCGCAGGTCCAGCCTGATCAGCTTGCGGTGCGCGGACAGCCCGCCCAGGTCGCCCAGGTACGTCGACTGCTGCGGTCCGCCGGGCAGACACACCAGGGGCTTGCCGGTCCCGGAGACGCGGTAGGCGAGTTCGGCGCCGTCGTACGAGATGAAGGATCCCATGGCGGCATTCTGCGGGTGTCGGCCGCCGTCGGCCATCGATCGGCTGTGCCGCGCGCTCGCCCGCACCGGAGAGACGGAAGTTCGTCGAAGCCGCGGTTCTGGCGGCGAGTTGCGGCTGCACCGGATCGACGCGACCCGTACCTCCGCGCAACGCACAGGGTTCACTCAGTAGAAACACGTTGGCCCAGCCGTATCATCCATGTGTCGGGACACCCCCGCAGGAAACCTCCCCGCTCTGCCGGGGAACCCGCAGTACAACTCCCGCTCCCCGCTTGCCGCACCGGAGGCAAAGGAGCGCACCCCCACTCACACCCTCGGAGCGACAGATGCCTGAGCCCACCACCCCCGTCACCGAGTTGACCTCGCAGTATGTCAGCCAGGTGACCAGCGACCTCGAGCGCAACGTCAAGGAACAGGAGCGCATCTCCGCCGAAATCGTGGCGCTGCAGGAGCAGTTGACGTCCCTGCAGCATGATCACACCATTCTGACGAGCATGCAGCAGGCACTCGGTGTGACCTCGGTGGGCGCATCCGCCACCACGGACGGCGCCGTGGTGCCCGGCCCGCGGAAGAAGACCACCGCCACCTCCGGCACACGCCGGGCGGCGAAGAAGGCGACCGCGGAACAGCCCGAGTCCGGGAAGGAGCAGTCCGAGCCCCGGAAGCGGTCCGCCAAGAAGCCCGCGGCGTCCAGGCCCGCGACGACGAAGACCACGGCCGCCAAGCCCGCGGCGAAGAAGGCGGCCGCTCAGGCGGCTCAGCCCACGCTCGTCGAGCTCGTCCGCCGCCACCTCGCGGACCAGCAGGAGCCGCGCTCCGCCGCGGAGGTCACCGAGGCCCTCGAGAAAGCACATCCCGACCGGTCGATCCAGACCAAGGTCATCCGCACCACTCTGGAGAACCTCGTGGCCCGCAACAGCGCCCAGCGCACCAAGCAGGGCTCGTCCGTCTTCTACACCCTTCCCACCGGCTCGGAGCCGGCGGCGGCGAACGCGGAGGAGCCCCAGCCCGACGCCGCCCAGTGACCGTGTTCCCCTCGCCCCGTCGTGACCGTACCTGAGCGCCGTTGAGGTGCTTCGGCCCTCAGCCCGCTCGGGACGGCTTCCGGTCGGCACCCAAGACTGCCGCCGAGCCGGGGGACGGGGCCGGTCCGGCGCGGCCGTACTCCTCGCGCCCCGCCTGAAGCCGCCTGAACCGACACGACGTCAGACACGGGCGCAGCTGCCCAGGGCTTCACAGGGCGGCGCCGGCCCTCTGTCGTGTCTGGTCGAACTCGGCCACCGGGTCGCCTCCGGTCTGCCAGGGCCATGGGGTGACGACACCACCGATCGCCTCGAAGACGGAACGCGCCTCGGCGCGCCGGTCCGCGGCCATCAGCGCATAGGCGAGGAGGTTGAGGTCGGCCAGTGCCTTGGCGTGGCGGAGGAACCCGGGCTGGCCCCATGTGTGGGCCACGCGGTCGAGGGCCTGCGCGGCCATCGCCTGGGACCAGTGGTTGCGTGCGACCAGTGCCTCGAATCCGCCGCGGTCGAGGATCGAGTGGTACTGGAGGACCTGGGCGGTGAGTTCGGTCGCGGCGCACGGCGCGTTGGCGGGCATGCGGGCGCCCAGGCTGTCCACGAACTCCAGGACCTGGATACGCGATCCCGCCTCCTGCGGGCTGAGGTAGGCCAGCATGCTCAGATACGCCTCGCGGTTCCAGCGATCGCGGGCGAGCACCTCGTTCCACACCCCGAATACCTGGGACTGCTCACGGCGTTCCAGGCGTGCCACCGCGAGCAGGACCACCCAGGGAGTGGGGTCGTCCGGAGCGAGCTCGGCAGCCCGCAGACAGGCGTCAACGGCGTCGGCGGGGTCTTCCAGGCGCCCCTGGGTGCGGGCCTGCGCCACCTGGGTCCAGGCGTGCAGGACGAGCGCGTTCGCACTGCGGGGCTCCCGAGCGACCCAGGACCGCGGCAGATGGGATCCGGTGAGGTATCCCGCCAGGACATCCATGCGATGCGCCCGGCGGTCCCAGTCGCCCGGGTCCTGCTCCAGGAGCCGGGACATCTGCGCCACACACAGCTCGGTGGTCCCGAAGGTGCCGGTCCTGGAGGTCGCCACGAGAGACTTCAGCAGCTTGCCCAGCTCCTGGTCGTCCAGTTCCGGAGCGAGGCGGGCCCTTCTGCGGCGACTTGAAAGAAATGCCATGGCCGGAGGCTAGGACGGATCGGCGAGGACACAAGGGCTGGGCCGAGATCGTTATGGTTTACACGTATCATCCGACATCTGTCCGGGGGACGGTCGGGTTGCCGGTATTCCGGGTGCCGGGCAGGACCCGGGTGACTGCGATCCGGCGGTGTCCAGCGGTACGGCGCAAAAGACCAGCGCCGCTGCGGCCGCCACGCCCGCTGCCGTTGCCAGGGTGCCCGGGAGGGACCAGGCCGCCAGCGGACCGGCGATCGCCGCGCCGGATGCGAAGCCGGTGATCTTCAGGCTTGCACCGGTGGTGAAGATCTGGCCGCGCAGACGGTCGGGAGCCTCCCGGTGGCGTACCGCGAAAAGGGCGGTGAGCTGCGGTCCTTCGCCGATTCCGGTCAGCAGCAGGGCCAGGACGAGCGCGGTGGGGCGGACCGTCGCCGCCAGAGCGAGCGCGCCGGCCTGGACCAGGGCGCCGGCCCAGACGATCGAGTCGGGAGCCATGGACTGGGGGAACCGGGCCAGCACCGCGTTGGCCGCCAGAGCCGAGACGGCCGCACAGGAGAGCAGCAGCGCACCTCGGCCCGCTCCGCCGAGGACCCGTACACCCAGCATCGGGACGCAGGCCGTCAGCATGCCCTGCGCCGCACAGCACAGGACCGAGAGCAGGGTCGCCCGCGCCAGCCGGCGTTTCGTGACGATGACCCGCATTCCGGCGGCCAGCTCGCCGATCAGCGACTCCCGCTGCCCTCCCCGCACCCGCACAGGGCGCCCCGGCAGGGTCCACGCGGCGGGTGCCGCCGAGCCGATGAGCGCGGCCGAGACCACGACGGCCCCCGACGCGCCCAGGGCCTCGGCCAGGCCGCCGGCAAGGCTCGGGCCGGCCAGGCTCGCCATGCCGAAGGTCATGGCATCGAGGGCGTTCGCGCGTGGCAGCCGGTCGCCCGCCGCCACGCGCGGCAGCTGGCCCGTCCAGCCGCCCGACAGCGCGGGCCCCAGCGATCCGGTCAGTACGGCGATCATGACAGTGACCGTGAACGGAAGCCGGCCGAGGCCCACGAGGATCGCCACCAGCCCGGTCGCGTACAGGAGGAGTGCTGCGCCGAGCAGCCGTCCCGGCCGCTGCTGCCGGTCGAGCACAGCCCCGAGTACCGGTCCCCCTGCTGCCGCCGCGGCCGTGATGCCCGCGAGCAGCACCGACGCTTCGGAGGCCGACCCGGCGACGGCGAATCCCGCCAGCATCAGCGCCGGTCCTGACATCTCGTCCCCGGTCCGGGCCATCCCTGCCCCCACGACATAGGAGGCCATCGCGTAACGCCGTGTCACTCGCACGACGTTACGGAGGTAACTCAAAACCTCGCAATATGCGTTACATTGCGCTGGTGTCCTCCCGCAACGCCGACGGCGGTGACTGGTCCACCCGGCACTCCGTCCTGAGGATGGCGCGCCGCACCGCCGCCCTCGTCAATGCCCTGGCCGACGACCGCGCCGACCCCGGCGACGTGGCGGAGGTGCTGCGCGCGTACGGCGAGACGGGCCCCGTCGACCTCACGGCCCGTGAGGTCGCGCGGATGCGGGACGCCGCCGACCGGCTGCGGGAGGTCTTCGCCGCCGAGCACGCCGACGAGGCCGCCGACGCCCTCAACCGACTGCTGCGCGAACACACCGGGCCGCTCCGTCTGACCTCCCACGGGGGCGGCACGCCCTGGCATCCCCACCTCGACCGCGACGACGACGCCTCCTGGGACGAGTGGTTCCTCGCGTCGTCCTGCCTGGCCCTGACCGTTCTCGTGTGGGACCGGCAGCTCCCGCCCGGCCGGATCTGCGCGTCGGATGCCTGCCGGAACGTGTTCATCACCCAGGGGCCGGGCCCCCAACGCCGCTACTGCTCCCGGCGCTGCGCGACCCGCGAGCGGGTCGCGGCACACCGGCGCGCCCGCTCCGCACCCTCACCCGGGTGACCGGGGCCCGGCCGCGCGGCGCCGGTTCCTCACGGGAGCGCGCGGATGAGCCGCACCAGCGCACGGCGGTCGTCCGTGGATGTGGTGTCACGCCGGGAGCCGAGAACCCGCGGCAGCCGGCGCCGGCCGTCACCGGTGAGGCCGGCGTCCCGGTCACCGCCGTGCACCTTCGGCAGGCGCGGTCCGTCCGCTATGCGCGGTTGCCGTCGCACCGCGACCAGACCTCTCGCAGCAGGGCCGGATAGTCCTCGCCGTACGTGGCGATGCCCGCGTACACCGCGTCGAGGGCCGCCCGCAGCGGGTCGGGTTCGGCGGCGGCGAGCAGCGCGGGTACGGCCATGTGCGGCTGGGAGAAGCGCAGGGAGGGGTCCGGCGCGCCGATGGTGACCCGCAAGGTGTGCTTCGGTGCATCGGCGCCCTGGGCCGCCGGCGACTCGGGCGGCTCCGGCGCCGGTGCCCAGTCCGCCGCGGGCCCCGCGATCAGCGCCGTCGAATCGGCCACGGCAATCGGCAGGGACACCTCGTCCGCGCCGGACGGCGCGTCGAAGGGCGGACGCTCGGGTGGCACGGCCCAGCCGACGGTCCGGTCCGGGACCCTCGGGTCGGTGTCGAGGGTCTGCCACGCCCGGGCCTCGTCGTCGAGCGGCGGCGGAAGGGGTCGTCCCTCGGTGACGGCGGTGAGTCCGGCGGCGATCCAGTCCAGCTCCGCGAGACCCGCCGCCTCGCACGCACGGCGCGCGGCCAGCAGGGCCACCGCGCGCTGTGCGGCGGGTCCGGCGGCGTCGATGGCGTGCACGAGCGCCGCGTCGAAGTCGAGCAGGCCGCGTACGTTGCCGTCGACGTCGCGCAGTGCCGGGCTCGGCGACCGCCCGCCCCACTCCCAGCGTTCGTAGGCCAGTTCGCGTTCTCTTTCGGCCTGTTCCTGTGCGAGGCGGGCCTGGCGTTCGGCCTCGGCGCGTTCGGCCGGGGTGGGCGGGGCCGGCAGCGTGCGGGCGTAGTCGTGCCAGTACGCCGCCATGCCCGAGGTCTGCTTCACGACACGGTCCGGCAGGGGCGGGGCGGGCCAGAACTGCAGGAGGTAGCGGTCGAGTTGCGGCTCGTCGCGCAGTCGGGTGTCCTCCTCGTGTGCCGCGTCCATGCCCTGGGCGCAGTAGCGGACGCGGTAGTCGGTCTCTTCCAGGCCCAGCTCCCAGGAGCCCTCGCCTCCCCACAGCACGAGCGCGGTACTGTCCGAGACGGGGCGGAAGGACACCTCCACCACGTCCTCCCAGCTCGGGTCCAACGGCGGGGCGTGGTCGTGCACTTCGACCGTGAAGCCGACGTCGCCCGTGTGCAGTCCGGTCGTCAGCCACAGGGTTCCCGGGATCGCCGCGCCGCACAGCCCGGAGGACTGGCCGGCGAACGCCTCGGCGAGGTCCGGGCCGTAGCTGTCCGGATCGCTCTCGACGTAGAGCTGACCGTAGTGGACGTGGACCTCTCCCTCGACCGGCCTGCGCATCATGACCCCCATCGCCTTCGGAACCGTGCCGTGCTCCGCACCCTACGACCCAGCACTGACAACGCCCGCGCGGACGCCACTCACGCATGCCTCTGGCTGGCAGTAGGTCGAGGTCCGTTCGCCGCCAGACTTGCGCATGTCCCCCCGGTGAGATGGAGGCATGACTTCACAGGGAGCTCTGAACGGCAGGAAGGCCCTGGTCACCGGCGGCAGCCGGGGCATCGGCGCGGCGACGGCACTGCGACTGGCGCGGGAGGGCGCGGACGTGGCCGTGACCTTTGTGCAGGGGAAGGAGGCGGCTGAGGGCCTGGTGCGGGAGGTCCAGGCACTCGGGCGGCGGGCGGTGGCATTGCGTGCCGACGCCGCGGACGCACAGGAGGCAGCGGGCGCGGTGGGCCGTGCGGCCGAGGCACTCGGGGGCCTGGACGTCCTCGTGAACAACGCGGCCGTAGGACTGATGCAGCCGCTGGAGAGCATGTCGCTCGCCGACGTGGACCGCCTGATCGCCGTGAACGTGCGCGGGGTGTACCTGGCCGCCCAGGCAGCCGCCGCACTGATGGCATCGGGGGGACGGATCATCACCGTGGGCAGTTGCATCGCCCGGCGCACGCCGGGCCCGGGTGCCACGCTGTACGCGATGAGCAAGTCGGCCGTCGTCGGGCTGACGAGGGCGTTGGCCCGTGAGCTGGGCGGGCGCGGGATCACGGCGAACATCGTGCATCCCGGTCCGACCGACACCGACATGAACCCCGCGGACGGGCCGTTCGCCTCCGGCCAGGCCGCGATGACCGCCCTCGGCCGCTTCGGCACGGCCGAGGAGGTGGCGTCGGCGGTGGCGTACCTGGCGGGACCGGAGGCGGTGTACGTGACGGGCGCGGAGCTCTCGGTGGACGGCGGGTACGCAGCCTGAGCGCGAGGGACAGGAGGCGGCGCGCCGGAGTCACGTCTCGTGCAGCCTGCGTACGTCCTCCTCGTCCCACTTCCTGGTGTCGCGAGGCTGGGTGTAGGGCTCGGCCCGGGGCGGATGGCCTCCGGCGACGGCCCGCTGCCGCACCGTCTCCGCGTCGAACTCCAGGCCCAGCAGGATCGCGAGGTTGCTGATCCACAGCCAGACCAGGAAGACGATGACGCCGGCCATGGTGCCGTAGGCCTTGTTGTAGGAGGCGAAGTTGCCGACGTAGAAGGCGAATCCGGCGGAGGCGATCATCCAGATCGCCAGCGCGAGGACGCTGCCGGGGGTGATCCACTTGAAGCCCTTGACCCTGGCGTTCGGCGTCGCCCAGTACAGGATCGCGATCATCACCGTGACCAGCAGGACCAGCACCGGCCACTTCGCGATCGACCACACCGTCAGGGCCATGTCCCCGACGCCCAGGGCCTGGCCGGCGTGGCGGGCCAGGCCGCCGGTGAAGACGACGATCAGCGCGCTGGCCACCGCGAGGACCATCAGGACGACCGTGACGCCGATCCGCACCGGCAGGATCTTCCACAGCGGGCGGCCCTCCGGCATGTCGTAGACGGCGTTGGCGGCACGGATGAAGGCGGCCACGTAGCCGGAGGCCGACCACACCGCCAGTACGAGGCCGGCGACGGCCATGACGGAGCCTATGCCGGCGTTGTTCTGCAGCTGCTCCACGGCCCGGGTGAGGATGTCCCGGGCGGAACCGGGCGCCAGGTGCCTGAGGTCGGCCAGCACCTTGTCGGTGACCGACCTGCCGGCGACGGACAGCAGTGACACCAGCACCAGCAGCGCGGGGAACAGGGCGAGGACCCCGTAGTACGTCAGGGCCGCGGCCCGGTCGGTCAGCTCGTCGTCCCGGAACTCGCGCAGCGAGCCCTTGAGCACGGCTCCCCAGGCGCGTCTGGGGAGCTTCGCGGGGGTGTCGGGGGCGGCCCGCTCGACCTGCCGGCCGGGCCCGGCCTCCTCCGGTGCCGGTACCCGGGGCGTCGTAGTGGTGTCGCCACCGAGGCGGTGGCGCCGGGGAAGATGCAGCTTCGCCATGCCGGTCGGGTAACCCGGCCGCGCGGCCTCAAGCCCGGGGACCCGCCGGAATCGGCCATGGCACCCGATTGACCACACCGCCGGGGTGGGTTTGGATGTGGCGCATGTCGGGTGCAGCGCAGGCAGGTGGGGCACGGAATGCCGCCGATCCGGTCCTCGCCTTCGCCTCGCAGGAGGCGTGGGAGAAGTGGCTGGAGGAGCATCACGCCGACGTGCGGGGCGTCTGGCTGAAGATCCCGAAGAAGGACTCCGGGATCGCCGGCGTCGACTACGCGGGAGCACTTGAGTCGGCTCTCTGCTTCGGCTGGATCGACGGGCAGAAGAAGAAGCTGGACGAGCGGTACTGGCTGCAGCGCTTCACCCCGCGCCGGCAGGGCAGCAAGTGGTCGCGGGTGAACCGGCAGAAGGCCACCGAACTCGCGGAGCAGGGCCGGATGCGACCGGCCGGCCTGCGGGAGGTGGAGAAGGCCAAGGCGGACGGCCGCTGGGAGGCGGCGTACGCGAACCAGAGCGCTGCCACGGTGCCCGACGACCTCCGGGCTGCCCTGGAGGCCGCCACCCCGGAGGCGCGGGACTTCTTCGCCGCCCTCGACAGCCGGAACCGGTACGCGATCCTCTACCGGATCCAGGACGCCAAGAAGCCGGAGACCCGGGCGGCGCGCATCGAGAAGTTCGTCGCCATGCTCGCCGCGCAGCAGAAGATCCACCCCTGAAGCGCGGCACTCGGGATCAGCACTGGGGGCGTTTCCCGTGATTGGCGGCATGGCCGCGACGTGACTTCTTCTTCCGGCGTCGCTTCGAGGACATGGGAACCTCCTGAGGGAGAGCAAGACGATACGGACAGGCTATCCATAAATACGCTATATCCGGACCAATCACCTCTCCACTGTCCGTCCCCGTTGATACGATGCGAAAAATGCGCCACTGGTGAATATCCTCCCCTGGACCAGAGGAGCCGGAATGGCCGGTGACCCGAAGCCGATCAGTGCCACGGCCCGTCACGCGCTGGAGCAGGAACTGGCCGATCTGCGCGACGAGCGCCGCCTCGTGGCCGGGACGCTGCACGACAGCGCCGATGTGGGCGACCAGGCCGACCAGGCCGACGAGTTGCGGCGCGTCGATCAGCTCGACCGTCTGGACCGCCGTATCGAGGACATCACCGAGCGGCTGCGCCAAGCGGACGTGGCCGGGCCTCCCCCTACGGACGAGGTCGGCGTGGGCAGCACGGTCACGGTCCGCTTCGCGGACGGCTCGCAGGAGACGCTCCAGATCGGCGAGGTCGCCGAGGCCTTCGACCAGACCCTGGTCACCTCGGACAGCCCACTGGGCCTTGCGCTGATCGGGCGTCGCGCCGGTGACTCGGTGCACTTCGACACACCGGACGGCCCGTCGAGCGCGGTGGTGGTGTCGATCGGGGACGGCCAGTCCCCCTAGACGGCAGGCTCGCCGGAGCCGCTGCCCTTGCGCACCGTGCAGTGCAGTGAGTCGTGTTGTACGTCGGCGACGATGGTGTCGCCGGGCCCAGCCTCACCGCTGAGCAGCAGGCTGGCGATGCGGTTGTCCAGTTCCGCCTGGATCGTGCGGCGCAGCGGCCGGGCGCCGAACTCCGGCTGATGGCCGTGCGCGATGAGCAGCTTCTTCGCCGCCTCTGTGACCTGCAGCGCCATGCCCTGCGCGCGGACGCGGCGCTTGCTCTGGTCCAGCAGATGGTCCACGATCTTCCCCAGGTCGTCCTCGGTCAGACCGTGGAAGACGATGATGTCGTCGATCCGGTTGAGGAACTCCGGCAGGAACCTGCCCCGCAGATCCTCCATCAACTCGTCCTTCAGCTGCGACACATCACCCTTGTGGTCCAGAATCCGACGGGCGCCGATGTTGGACGTCATGATGACGACGCAGTGCCGGAAGTCGACGGTGCGGCCCTGGGCGTCGGTCAGCCGACCGTCGTCCAGGATCTGCAACAGCGTGTTGAAGACGTCCGGGTGTGCCTTTTCCACCTCGTCGAACAACACCACGCTGTACGGCTGGCGGCGCACCTTCTCCGTCAGCTGGCCCGCCTCTTCGTATCCCACGTATCCGGGAGGGGCGCCGACGAGCCTGGCGACCGTGTGCTTCTCCTGGAACTCGCTCATGTCGAAGCGGATCATCCGGGCCTCGTCCCCGAACAGCAACGCCGCGAGTGTCTTGGCGAGTTCGGTCTTTCCCACGCCCGTGGGACCGAGGAAGAGGAAGGAACCCACCGGCCGGTTCGGGTCCCCCATGCCGGCGCGGTTGCGGCGCACCGCCTGGGACACGGCCGTGACCGCCTCGTCCTGGCCGACGATCCGGGCGTGCATCTCCTCCTCGAGCCTGAGCAGCTTCTCCCTCTCGCTCGCCGTCAACTGTGACACCGGGATGCCCGTGCGGCGCGAGACGACGTCGGCGATGTCCGCGGCCGTGACGGAGACGACGCCCTCACGGCGTTCCTCGATGCCGGCGAGTTCGCCCTCCACCTCGGCGATCTCCCGCTTCAGCTGCGATGCCTTCTCGAAGTCCTCGACCGAGACGGCCTGTTCGAGTTCACGCCGGAGTCTGGCGATACGGTCCTCACGGCTGACCACCTCCGTGGAGCGCCCCACGCTGCGCAGCCGCACCCGCGCACCGGCCTGATCCATCACGTCGATGGCCTTGTCGGGCAGGAAGCGGTCGGTGACATAGCGGTCGGACAGCTCCGCGGCCGCGACCAGCGCCGCGTCGTCGAACCGGACCTGGTGGTGCGCCTCGTAGGAGTCCCGCAGCCCCTCCAGGATCTGCACGGTCTCCTCCACGGTCGGCTCCGGCACCATCACCGGCTGGAACCGGCGCTCCAACGCCGCGTCCTTCTCGATGTGCTTGCGGTACTCGTCGATCGTCGTGGCCCCCACGACATGGAGTTCCCCGCGCGCGAGCGCGGGCTTGAGCATGTTGCCCGCGTCCATCGAGCCCTCGCCGGTCGCGCCGGCGCCGACGACGGTGTGCACCTCGTCGATGAACAGGATGATCCGGCCCTTGGCCGCCTGGACGTCCTCGATGACCTTCTTCAACCGCTCCTCGAACTGGCCCCGGTACTGCGTCCCCGCCACCAGCCCCGACAGATCGAGCGCCACGACCCTCTTGTCCTTGAGGGTGTCGGGCACCTCACCGGCCACGATCCGCTGCGCCAGCCCCTCCACGATCGCGGTCTTGCCCACCCCGGGCTCACCGATCAGCACGGGGTTGTTCTTCGACCGCCGCGAGAGGATCTCGACCGTCTGCTCGATCTCCTCCGCGCGCCCCACCACCGGGTCCAGCTTCCCGGCCCGGGCCTCCTCGGTCAGGTCCCGGCCGAACTCGTCCAGCGTGGTCGCCGGCGTCTTCTTCCGTTCCGCGGACGGTCCCTCGCCGCGGGCGGCCTGGTCGGTCAGGTCCGTCAGTTTCCTGGTGTCCCTGCCCTCGGCGCGCAGCAGCTTGGCGGCGCCCGTGTCGCTGTCGCCCAGCAGAGCGCCGAGGAGGTGCTCGGGGCCGATGTAGGACACACCGGCCGCCTGCGACCGGGCGTAGGCGGCGCCGAGCGTGCGCTTGGCCGCGGGGGTGAGGCCGGGTTGCGAGGACGGCTCGCCGGACTCCCGGGGCAGGATCTCGGCGATCTCCGCCGCCAGCGCGTCGGGGTCGACGCCCACCTGGGAGAGGAGTCTGCGGGACGGCTCGACCTTGGTGGCCGCCCAGAGCAGGTGTTCCGTGTCCAGGTCGGGCGTCCCGTCCTCGACCGCCCGCTGCGCGGCCAGGTTCAGCAGTTCCTGCGACGACTCCGTCAGCAGCCGGCCGATCGGCACGCGCTGCACCGCGGGAGGCGACGACGCCGGCGACATCCCGAAGAAGCGGTTGAACAGTTCACTGAAGGGGTCCGACGAACCGAACGGTGCACCGAAGGACATCGACATGTCATCACTCAATCGCGCCGTGCACGGCACCGCAAACGGAAGACACACCTTTGTAGCGTGGGGGCATGCGTCACAAGGTGACCGAGGCCGACACGGCGGTGGCGGTCGGCAGCGGTGATGTGCCTGTCCTCGCCACCCCGCGGCTGATCGCGTGGATGGAAGCGGCCACCGTGCGGGCCGCCGCCCCGTTCACCGGGTCCGGTCGGACCACCGTCGGGACGCAGGTGCGGATCCGGCATCTGCGGGCCACACCCGTCGGGGGGCAGGTGGAGGTGAGTGCCGAGACCGCGGACTCCGGTGCGGGCGGGCGGCTGACGTTCGCGGTGCGGGCCGTCGACGCTTCGGGGCGGCTGGTCGCGACGGGCGAGATCGACCGGGCGATCGTCGACCGGGAGCGGTTCCTGGCCCGCGTGCCCGATCCTGCGGCGGATCGCTGACCCCGGGCCCGGCTGGGCTCATGCGGGCGTGTGACCCCGAAGGTATGCGCGTACGGCTGCCGGGAGCACGGCGTCGGCGGTCTCGGGGATCGGCGCCCAGCGCACGTGCTCCGGCGCGAGGCCGGCTCCGTCCGACGGGGACTCGCTCAGCAGCTGACACACCACCGCCGAGGTCTCGGCCGCCGGGATCGTGTCGTGCGGGGCCAGGGACTCGGTGCCGTCGACGAGGTAGCCGGTGAGTTCGTAGACGACGCGTGCCGCGGTGGCCTCGGCCGGTTCGGCAGGCTGAGGCGTGCCCGACGGCAGCGTCCATCCGTCGCCGTCCGCCACCAGCAGCAGCCGTCCGTCGTACAGGACGACCGCCTGCACCAGGCCCTCGGCAGGATCCAGCCTCATGACCGACCACCTTCCCCCGGCGCGCCCGGCCGGGTTCTCCTCCCTTACCCATGGCCGGCCCGTCCTGCACCGACGCCGTGTCATCTCCCGTGAGTGAGTGGTCAGTAGAGCACCGGCAGGTCTCCGGGACGTACCCGCAGCGTGACCGGGAGGGTGGCGTCGACCTCGCCGTCGGCTCCGTAGGGGACGGGCCGGTTCGCCTCGATGCGCAGCTCCCTGCCGCGCAGGACGCGCACTTCGGGGCGGTGGATGTGGGCTCCTGTCCTCAGCTCGTTCATGAGGGCGAAGAACAGCCTGCGCGGTGCCTCGCGGATCATCACCACGTCGAGCAGTCCGTCGTCGACGCGCGCGTCGGGGGCGATGAGCCGACCGGAGCCGTAGTAGGGGGAGTTGGCGGCGACGACCGTGTAGCCGCGGTGGGTGTGCTCCGTGCCGTCGACGGTGACGCGGTAGTCGGCCGCCCGCCAGGTGGTGACGGCGCGCAGGCCGCCCGCGTAGTACGAGGCGGCGCCGCGCAGCAGCCGGGCGTGGTTGGCGTGCCGGTTGGCCACGGCGTCCACGCCGGCGTACACGCTGCCCAGGACCACGGTGCGCGGGTGGACGGCCGACTCCACCTCGATGGTGTCGACCGGCCGGGGCTCGGCGTGCAGCAGCAGGTCGGCGAGTGCGGCGGGGTCGGCGGGGTCGGCGGGCAGTTTCAGGGCGCGGGCGAAGTCGTTGCCGCGTCCCGCGGGTACCAGGCCCAGGACGGTGCCGGTGCCGCTCAGCGCGCCGCCGATGCCGCCGGCGATCCCGTCGCCGCCGACGGCCAGCACGATCCGGCCGCGCTCGCCGGCGCGGCGGGCGATGTCCTGGGCGTGGGCGAGGCTGTGGCTGTACTCCGTCTCCAGCTCGGCTCCTGCCTCACGCAGCAGCCGGGCCAGGTGCAGCAGTGTCGCCGCCCCGGTGGAGCCGCCCGCGGTGGGGTTGACGACGGCGGTGAACTGTCGCATCGGTGTGCCTCCGAAGCAGGCGGGTCTGATGGGTCGGCCGGTCGGGTGGATGAGTCGTATCAGGGGTCAGTCGGTGGGGAGCAGGACGCCGGGGTTGAGCAGGCCCTCGGGGTCCAGACGGCGCTTCACGGCGCGCAGGGCCGAGATGCCGAGCGGTCCGGCCTCGCGGACATACCAGTCGCGGTGGTCGGTGCCGACCCCGTGGTGGTGGGAGATGGTGCCACCGGCGGCCAGTACGGCTTCGTTGGCGGCGTGTTTGGCGGGCGTCCAGTGGGCCACCGGGTCCTCGCCCTGAGCGCTGACGACGGTGAAGTACAGGGAGGCGCCGTTCTCGTAGACGTGGGAGATGTGGCACATGACCAGGGGCGGGGTGCCGGCCTCGGTGAGGGTGTCGGTGAGTGCGGTGCGTACGGCCGTGTAGAGACGGGGGATGCGGGACCAGAAGGCCGCGGTCTCCAGGGTCTCGGCGAAGGCGCCGACGTCGAGGAGGGCGTCGCGGAGGTACGGCGCCGAGTAGCGGCCGTGGGCCCAGCGTTCGCCCGGTTCCGCTCCGACGAGGGTGCCGCCGCAGGCGGTGAGGACTGCGGCCGCCTGTTCCCGGCGCAGCGCGGTGTCCTCGGCCGTGCCCTCGTAGCCGGTGATGGCCAGGCAGCCGGCCGCGCTCTGCGCCAGGTCACCGCCGATGGCGTCGGGCTGGGCCAGGCCGATGAGGGTCTCGGTCTCGTCGGACAGCCGCAGCACGGTGGGCCGGGGTCCGTCCTGGACGAGCCTGCGCAGCGCGGCGGCGCCTTCCTCGAACGAGGCGAACCGCCAGCCCTCGTAGATCCGCTTCTGTGGCAGCGGCCGGATGCGTACGGTGACGGAGGTGATGACGCCGAAGGCGCCCTCCGAGCCGAGGATCAGCTGGCGCAGGTCGGGGCCGGCGGCGGAGCGCGGGGCGCGGCCGGTCTCGATCGTGCCCTCGGGCGTGGCGAGGGTCAGGCCGAGGACCATCTCGTCGAAGCGGCCGTAGCCGGCGGAGGCCTGTCCGCTGGAGCGGGCCGCCGCGAAACCGCCGATGGTGGCCCACTCGAAGGACTGCGGGAAGTGGCCGAGAGTGAAGCCGTGTCCGGCGAGCAGTGCTTCGGCCTCGGGGGCGCGCAGGCCGGGCTGGAGTACGGCGGTGCGCGAGACGGGGTCCAGGTCGAGCAGAGCGTTCATCCGGCGCAGGTCCAGGGCGATGAACGCGGTGCGCTGCGGGGCGAGTCCGCCGACGACCGAGGTGCCGCCGCCGAAGGGGACGACGGCGAGGCCGTGCGCGGCGCAGGCGCGCAGCACGGCGATGACCTCGTCGTGGGAGGCGGGCAGGACGACGGCCTGCGGGACGTCCGCGAAGTCCCCGGTGCGGATGCGCAGCAGGTCCGGCGTGGACTTGCCGCGGGTGTGGCGGATGCGGCTCTCGCTGTCGGTGCGGACGTGGTCGTCGCCGCCGACGGCCTCGGCGAGCGCCTTCAGCGCGGCCGGGGCGGCCGTGGTGCCCGGCAGGCGGATGTCGTCGAGGGCGAGGGCGGGCGTGGTGCGGGGCTTGACGCCGAGCAGGTCGCGCAGCAGTCCGGTCACCGAGTCGGGCAGCGGTGCCGCCTTGGCCGGGTCGCCCCAGCCGTTCCACAGCATGTCCATTGAACGGTCGTCCTCACAGGTCGGTGTGCTCGGTGCGCTCGGTTCGCGCGACGGCCGGCGGCCGTGTCCGGGGCGACGGTGGCTGCTCCGTCCGGCCCCCGGGGCGTTACACTGTGACACATGACGCCTATTCGTCACAACGGTTCGGACAACGATCATGTGCTCGACGCGGTGCGCGACTGCGTGCTGGCCGTCGGCGTCCGCCGCACCACCCTCGCCGACGTGGCCCGCCGTGCCGGTGTGTCCCGGATGACGCTGTACCGGCGCTGGCCGGACCTGCGGACCCTGGTCGGCGATCTGATGACCCGTGAGTGGATCGACGTGGCCACCCGGGCGATCCCCGACCCCGCCGACGCCATCGACACGCGCACGCGGATCGTGGACGGACTGGTGGCGGGGGTCGAGGCGTTCCGGGCGCACCCGCTCTTCTGCAAGATCATCGACGTCGATCCGGAGCTGCTGCTGCCGTATGTGCTCGACCGGCGCGGAGCCAGCCAGGAGGCGCTGCTGAACCTGCTGGCCGACGCCGTGCGCGCGGGCCACGCGGACGGGTCGGTACGTCCCGGCCATGTCGAACGGCAGTCCCGCGCCCTGCTGTTGACCGTGCAGTCCTTCACCCTGTCCCTGCGCACGATGACCGACGAGGACGATCCGGAGCTCGACTCCCCCGCCTTCCTCGCCGAGTTGCGCACCCTCCTGGAGAGGACCCTCACGCCATGAGCCACACCAGGGCCCACGCCGGCTCGTCCCTCAGTGCCCGCCGCCGCAGGCGGGAGCTGACCGAGGCCGCGGACGGCAGGGTCGCCGACGTCCTGGTCGTCGGCCTCGGCGCCACGGGAGCCGGAGCCGCACTGGACGCGGCGGCACGCGGGCTGGACGTCGTCGCGGTCGACGCCCACGACCTGGCCTTCGGCACCTCCCGCTGGAGCTCGAAGCTCATCCACGGCGGGCTGCGCTATCTGGCCTCCGCGCAGTTCGACGTCGCACATGAGAGCGCGGTGGAACGCGGGGTGCTGATGACCAGGACCGCCCCGCACCTGGTGGCCGCCCAGCCGTTCGTCCTGCCGCTGACCCCGCTGGTGTCCAAGGCCCAGGCCTCGCTGGCCTGGGCCGGGTTCCGGGCCGGGGACATGCTGCGCCTGGCCGCCCGCACTCCGCGCCAGGTGCTGCCCGCGCCCCGCCGGCTGTCGGCGACGGAGGCCCGGCACCTGGCGCCCTCGGTACGCGCGGCCGGGCTGCGCGGCGGACTGCTGTCCTGGGACGGCAGGGTGACCGACGACGCCCGGCTGGTCACCGCCCTGGCGAGGACCGCCGCCGCGCAGGGCGCACGGGTGCTGACCCGGGTCAGGGTGCTGGAGCTGACCGGCACGGGCGCCCGCATCCGCGACGAACTCACCGGTGAGGAGGGCGAGATCAGCGCCCGCGCCGTCATCAACGCCACCGGGGTGTGGGCGGGTGATCTCGTCGAGGGCATCCGGATCCGGCCGTCCCGCGGCACCCACCTGGTCCTGCGCTCGGAACGGCTCGGCGCCCTGCCGGCCGGGCTGCACATCCCGATCCCCGGCGAGACCAACCGCTTCGTCCTGGTCCTGCCCCAGGGCGACGGCCGGGTGTACGTCGGCCTCACCGACGAGCCGGTCGAGGGCGGGATCCCGGACGTGCCGGAGGTGCCCGAGACGGACATCGGCTTCCTGCTGGACGTGCTCGGCTCGGCCCTTGACACACCGGTCGGCCGGGAGGAGGTCGTCGGCGCCTTCGCCGGACTGCGCCCCCTGCTGGACATGTCCGCGCACGACGGCCGCGACGGCGCACCCGCGCGCACCTCCGACATCTCCCGCCGGCACGCGGTGCTGACCTCCCCCGGCGGTGTCACGACGATCGTCGGCGGCAAGCTCACCACCTACCGGCGGATGGCACAGGACGCCGTGGACGCCGCGACCGCCGCCCGGGGCCTTCCCGCCGCGTCCTCCCCCACCGCCGCACTGCCGCTGGTCGGCGCCGCCGCACCCGCCCGGCTGCGTTCCCTGTCGGCACCCGGGCGCCTGGTCCGCCGTTACGGCATCGAGGCCGAGGCCGTCCACGCGCTCGCGGCGGAGGACCCCGCCCTGGCCGAGCCGGTGCTGCCGGGCCACCCGGTCACCCGCGCGGAACTGCTGTGGGCGGTCCTGCACGAGGGCGCGCTGGACGCCTCGGACCTCCTGGACCGCCGTACCCGCATCGGTCTGGTGCCGCAGGACCGCGCCCAGGCGCTCTCCGTGGCGCGGGAGCTGCTGGCGGAGACGGAGGCGGCGCGCCCCTGAACCGCACGGCCGCAGGCCGGGGCCCACAGGCCGGCGGCCCCGGCCGGCCGGGGCACTTCGCCAAAGGGGCGGAGCCTCACAGCAGGCGGCGGATGTCGCCGCGGACGCGGTAGAAGCCGCCGGCCGCCGGGTGCAGGGCGTCCACGACGTAGCGGGCGCCCGGCTCGCGTATCGCGCGCGGGAACTGGACCTTCCAGGAAGGGTCGTAGCCCTCGGACACCACGTGCACCCGAAGCCGGCCGCCCTCCTGCACGCACTCGACCACGACGGTTCCGGAGGGAGCCCGGGAGACGGTGGCCACCGCGGCCACGGCGGTGGCGGGTGCGTAGGTCGGCAGGGCGGCGGCGAGTTTGACGTCCCGTGCCACCGGCACCGTGCCCTGCTGGGCCGCGGTGATGGCCGTCTCGCTCGCGTCGACGCACACCAGCGATCCGTCGGTGGTCACCAGGTACAGCCGTTCGTCGCGGTACTGCATGGACAGCGCCGAGCCACCGCCCGTGCCGAGCTTCCACAGGCGCGTGCCGTCCTGGTCGAAGCAGTAGACGGACGACGCGGCGTCCCCGGCGAAGACGAACCGCCCGCCCGGGGAGGTGGCGCACGAGTAGACCGCGCTGTCGCAGGCGTACGTCGCCTCGATCGCGCCGGTCGCCTTCGCCAGCCGCTGGACCACGTGGTGCCCGGTGCCCGCGTAGACGGCGTCGTCCTCCTGCCAGCCGAACAGCACGCTGCCGTTGGTGGCCGTGTGCCACAACTCGCCGCCGCCGTCGGGCGCGTAGGCGGTGACGCCCCTTTGGTGGCCGTGGTAGACGGCCTGGTCGTCGGCGCGGACCATCCAGGCGTGTCCGCCCTGGCTGCGGCGGGCCCACTGGTGTTCGTCCTCGTGGTCGATGACGGTGAGCCGGCCGTCACGGTCCGACACGTTCAGGACGCCCTCGTGGATGTCCAGCCAGAAGATGTCGACGTCGGCGGCGATGTCGTACGCGGCGAAGGGCAGTTTGGAGGAGAGGTCGTAGACCTTGCCGTCGTCGCAGCCGGCGTAGATCCAGAAGTCGTCGGCGACCAGGCACTTGACTCCGTCGGGCAGGCTGAACCGGGCGAGGACGGCACCGTCGTGTCCGAGGGTGTAGACGTCACCCGCCTGATTGCCCACCCAGCAGTGCTCGTCGTCGACATGGATGCCGAACGCGGCAGAGCCGGTGCGGAACCGCCACAGCACGGGCGCCACCGCCCGGGCCGTGGAGGGGGCCGAGCTGACCTGACGCCGGGTCACCGCGCGCGGGGCGCGCTGCCCCTGGACAGCCGGGGCATAGCCCTTGCGGACCTTCTCCCCCACCTTCTTCACGGCGGCCGCCCTGGCCTTCTCGGCGGTGGGGAAGGTCGTCGTCTGGGTCTGTCCTGCTGCGCCGATCCTTCCGTACCGCACCGTCACCACCGAACCGTCGACGGTCACCTCGTAGAACTTGTGGGCGCCGCCGCCCTCCTGCGACAGTTCGAGATACGTCGTCGACACCGCGGACGCCGTGATCATGGCAGACCCCTCCCCAGGACGGACCCGCGGCCGTTCCGGCAGGTCCTCACTGATGAGACCGTAAGGGCGACCACTGACAACGGGCCGCCGTCGCCGGACCACGGTGCCGCTCCCGGCCCCCGGCAGGCATCCGCCGGCTGCCCCGCGCTCTCACGGTTCGACCTCAACGCACCTGTGCGGTCCGCCGGTTGACGCATACGGCGAATCGTCACGCGAGGGCGACCAGGGCTCGGTAGTCCTCGCTCCACAGGTCGTCGTCCGCGTCCGGCAGGAGCAGTACGCGGTCGGGGCGGAGGGCGTCGAGGGCGCCCTCGTCGTGGGTGACCATCACGATCGCGCCGGGATAGGAGCCGACCGCGGCCAGGACCTCGTCGCGGGAGACCGGGTCGAGGTTGTTGGTCGGCTCGTCCAGCAGCAGGACGTTCGCCCCGGAGTGGACGAGTGCGGCCAGCGCCAGCCGGGTTCGCTCGCCGCCCGACAGGACACCCGCGGGCTTGTCGGCGTCGTCACCGCCGAACAGGAACGCGCCGAGCACCCGCCGCGCCTCGCCGGTGTCCAGGTGCGGTGCGGCTGCGTGCAGGTTCTCCAGGACCGTGCGGCCGGTGTCGAGTGTGTCGTGCTCCTGGGCGAAGTAGCCGAGGCGCAGTCCGTGCCCGTGCACCACGCGTCCGCTGTCCGGCTGTTCGGCACCTGCGAGGATCCGCAGCAGGGTGGTCTTGCCGGCGCCGTTGAATCCGAGCACGACCATACGGCTGCCCCGGTCCACCGCCAGGTCGACCCCGTCCAGGACGTGGAGGTCGCCGTAGGACTTGGCCAGGCTGATCGCGGCGAGCGGCGTCCGCCCGCACGGGGCGGGCTCGGGCAGCCGGATCCTGGCCGTCTTCTCGGTGCGCCGGGCCGGTTCCAGGCCGGCCAGCATCCGGTCGGCGCGGCGGGCCATGCTCCGTGCCGTGGCGGCGGTGGCGGACCGGGCCTTCATGCGGTCCGCCTGTGCGTGCAGGGCGGCGGCCTTGCGTTCGACGCCGGCCCGCTCCCTGGTACGGCGCCGCTCGTCCGTCTCGCGTCGGGTCGTGTACGTGGTCCAGCCGGTGTTGTGGACGTCGATCGCGGCTCGTCCGGGGTCCAGATGGAAGACACGGTTGACGACGTCGGCGAGCAGAGCGGTGTCATGGCTGACGACCACCAGTCCGCCCTGATGGCCTTTCAGGAAGCCGCGCAGCCACCCGAGCGAGTCGGCGTCGAGGTGGTTGGTGGGCTCGTCCAGCAGCAGGGTGCCGCGGCTTCCGGCGAACAGGATGCGGGCGAGTTCCACGCGCCGCTTCTGTCCGCCGGACAGGGTGCCGACCGGCTCGCCCATGACCCGTTCGGGCAGCCCGAGTCCGGCTGCCACCCGGGCGGCCTCGGCTTCGGCCGCATAGCCACCGCCCGCCTGGAAGGCGGCTTCGGCGCGGGCGTAGGCGTTCATCGCCCGCTCCAGCGCCGCCGGACGGGTGGCGTCGGCCATCGCCGCCTCGGCCGTGCGCAGTTCGCGCAGGGCGGTGTCGAGGCCGCGGGCGGACAGGATCCGGTCGGTGACCGTGACGGCGGGGTCGGCGGCACGGGAGTCCTGGGCGAGGAAGCCGACCGGACCGGTGTGGGTGATCGTGCCGGCGGCGGGCCGGGACCGTCCGGCGAGCGCGGTCATCAGGGTGGTCTTGCCGGCGCCGTTGCGGCCGACGAGGCCGATCCGGTCCCCGGGGGAGACGGTGAAGGAGACACCGGAAAGAAGCAGGCGCGCACCGGCGCGCAGCTCGACATCACGAGCGGTGATCATGGGTAACGCTCCGACATAGCAGGAGGACACACTTCTGGCGTGGAAGCGGGTCCTCAGCTAGGAGATTCGGGGCGTGGACATGCGGTCACGGTAACCGACGCGCTCCGGGCGGCGCATCCGTTTTTCCGGGCCGGGGTCCGGGTCCGGCCCGTGCCCGGCGCGGGAAGGCGCGCCCGCGCCGGGCACGGGAACCATCCGTTCCCGAGGTTGGACCAAGTGCCTGGATCAGCCGGTCACTTGAGGTATCCGAGAAGGGTCATCATGCCGCTCTCCGAGTGGTACTGGTTGTGGCAGTGGAGCATCCACAGGCCCGGGTTGTCGGCGTCGAAGTCGACGACGAGTTTGCGGTGGGGCAGCACCAGCGCGGTGTCCTTGCGCGTCCCCACGCCGTCGAGGCCGGTGACCGCGAAGGTGTGGCCGTGCAGGTGCAGGGGGTGCCACATGTCGGTGGCGTTGACGAGGGTGAGCCGTACCCGTTCGCCGGCGCGCACCGGGTGGCGTCTGCGAGGGTCGTAGGGCTGGTGGTCGAAGCCCCAGTCGAACCGGCGCATGCCGCCGGTGAGCCGGATGCGCACCTCACGGTCGGGTTCACGGTCGTCCAGCGCCACGGACTCGTCCGGTACGAGACGACGTGCGGGTACGATCTTCCCGGCCAGCTCGTCCGGGCGGACGTTCCGCCCGGGAATGCTTCTGCCCCCGTCGGTGCGCAGCACGGCGAGTGCCTGGCCCTGTTTTCCCTCGGCGAGTGCGACCAGGGGGAACACGCCGTCCTCGGCGGTGATCAGGACGTCGTACCGTTCGGCCATGCCGATGAGGAGCGCGTCCGTCTCCTCGTGTTCCACGGGATAGCCGTCGGTGTGCGTGACGGTCATGGTGTGGCCGCCCAGCGCCACCCGGAAGGCCGTCTCGGAGCCCGCGTTGATGATCCGCAGCCGGACACGGTCGCCCGGGCTGCACCGGAACACCGCGGGATTGGCCGGCAGCCGGCCGTTGACGAGGTAGTACGGGTAGGCCACGCTCCCGCCGGGGCTGTCGAGCATCCGGCTGTACGAGGTGCGCAACACCCGGGAGGGACCGGTCGGCAGACCACCGCGTGCGGGAGCCATGGCCATGCCTGCGCGCCCCATGGACATGCCTGTGCCGGGCTGGAGCTGGTCGAGTACACGGTCCGGGGTGGAGCCGTTCACGCCGTCGACCCAGTCGTCCAGGACGACGACCCACTCCTTGTCGTAGGAGAGGGGTTCCCTGGGGTCGTCGACGATGAGCGGGGCGTACAGCGCCCGGTCGGGCTGGACCCCGACGTGGGAGTGCAGGAGATAGGTGCCCGGGTGGGAGACGGCGAAGCGGTAGGTGAAGTCGGTCCCCGGACGGATGGCGTTCTGCGTCACGGCGGGGACGCCGTCCATGTCGTTGCGCAGGCGCACGCCGTGGGCGTGGAGCGTGGTGGCGGCCGGCAGCCGGTTGGCGAGGGTGAGGTTCAGGACGTCACCGGCGGTGACGCGCACCACCCGGCCGGGCAGCGTGCCGTCGTACGCCCAGCTCCTGACGGTCCGCCCGCCCAGGTCCAGCGTGGCCGGGCCGGCGGTGAGCGCGAAGCTGCGCAGGGGGCCGGAACCGCGTCTCCGCTCGGCGGCCAGGACCTCCGGACCCGACGGGTCGACATAGGTCCCGGACCGCGGCGGGCCGGAGGCGGACTCGCCGAGCGCGGTGCCCTCGGGGCCGCGGTGGGGGCGGAGAACGAAGTCGGGACGGACAGGCAGGAGTCCCGCGCCGGCAGCAGCGAGCGGGGCACGGAGCAGAGTACGCCGCGAAGGTGTGTGCATGGCTGTAATAAGACACAATTTGCGGCGCGATAGGGGGAAATGCGGCGTACTCATCGGTTATGTCGGACTCCGTGACCCAGTCGGCGGGCGGATGTCTCCCGCCGCGCCGTGGACGGCCGGCGGCGACGGCACCTTCGACCCCCTGGACGTCGGCACGCCCCGCACGGCCCGGCTGTTGAGCGGCTCGGCTCGTGCGACGCCACAACGGCCGTCATCCGCCGACCAGTTCGGTGAACCGCCGGGTGTCGATGTTGCCGCCGGAGGCGATGATGCCGATGCGGGGCGGGACGTTTTCGACGCGGCCGGCCAGGAGTGCGGCCAGGCCGGTGGCGCCGCTGGGTTCCAGGACGATCTTCAGGCGTTCGAAGGCGAAGCGCATGGCGCTCACGATCTCCTCGTCGCTGACCAGCGCGATGGCGTCGACGAGGCGCCGGTTGATCTCGAAGGTGATCTCGCCGGGCGTGGGCAGGGCCTGCCCGTCGGCGATGGTCCGGGGGACGGGCAGGGTGACACGGGCGCCGCTCTCCAGGGAGCGCCGGGTGTCGTCCCCCTCTTCCGGCTCCACACCGATGACCCGGATGCCGGGGTGCAGAGCCTTGGCGGCGGTGGCGCTCCCGGCGATCAGGCCGCCGCCCCCGACGGGTACGACCAGGGCGTCGAGCGGTCCGGTCTCGTCGAGGAGTTCGAGCGCCGCGGTGCCCTGTCCGGCGATGACGTCGGGGTGGTCGTAGGGCGGGATGAGGACGAGGCCGCGGTCCTCGGCCAGTGCGGCACCGAGCGCGGTGCGGTCCTCTGTATAGCGGTCGTAGGTGACGATCTCGGCGCCGTATCCTGCGGTTGCCTCACGCTTGGAGCGCGGGGCGTCCTCGGGCATCAGGATGACGGCGCTGGTGCCGAGTTCACGGGCGGCCAGGGCGGTGGCCTGGGCGTGGTTGCCGGAGGAGTAGGCGGCGATGCCCTTGGCCAGCTGTTCCGGGGAGAGCCGGGCGGCCGCGTTGTAGGCACCGCGGATCTTGAAGGCGCCGGCGCGCTGGAAGTTCTCGCTCTTGATGAACACCTCGGCGCCGACGAGGGCATTCAGGGTGCGCGAGGTGAGGACAGGAGTGCGGTGGGCGACGCCTTCGATACGCGCGGCGGCCGCACGGACATCGTCGAACGTTACGCGTGAAGCGGCGGCGGCCATGGCGGTCTCCTCATTTCCGTCCCGGCACCCGCACGCTTGCGGGCCTACTGCTGGGACTGTGCATCCTTAGACTGATTTTCCATTCCTGGACAGGAACTCTAGATAGGCGCACGCCCGTCTGTCCAGGGAACGGCCGGACGGGCGTGGGGTGGCGGCGTGACGTGCGGTCGGACTCAATGCCCGCTGATTCCCCTGGCCGTGTAGGGCTCCTGAAGTTCCCTCATCTCGTCGTCGGTGAGCCGGAGGTCGAGCGCGGCGAGCGCGTCCGGGATGTGATGGGCCTTGGTGGCGCCGACGATGGGTGCGGTGATGCCCGGGCGGGCGGCGACCCAGGCCAGGGCCACCTGGGCGCGCGGCACACCACGCCGGGCGGCGATCGCGGCGACGGCGTCGACGATCCGCTTGTCGTCCGGCTGGTACAGGGTCCGGCCGAAGGCGTCCGACTCGCTGCGGACGCTGGCGGCGTCCCAGTCGCGGGTGAGGCGGCCGCGGGCGAGCGGGCTCCACGGGATCACGCCGACGCCCTGGTCGGCGCAGAGCGGCAGCATCTCGCGTTCCTCCTCGCGGTAGAGGAGGTTGTAGTGGTTCTGCATGGACACGAACTTCGTCCAGCCGTGCCGCTCGGCGGTGTGCTGCAGCTTGGCGAACTGCCAGGCGTACATCGAACTCGCGCCGATGTAGCGGACCTTGCCCGCCCTGACCACGTCGTGCAGCGCCTCCATGGTCTCCTCGACCGGGGTGTGCGGGTCGAAGCGGTGGATCTGGTAGAGGTCGACGTAGTCCGTGCCGAGGCGGCGCAGGCTGTGGTCGATCCCGGTCATGATCGCCTTGCGGGACAGGCCCGACCGGTTGGGGCGGTCGCTGCGGGCCGCGCCGTCCTCCACCGCGAAGTAGACCTTGGTGGCGATCACGACGTCCTCGCGCCGGGTCATCTCCCCGAGCGCCCTGCCGACGATCTCCTCGCTGGTGCCGGCGGAGTAGCTGTTGGCCGTGTCGAAGAACGTGATCCCCGCGTCCAGGGCCTGGCGGATGAGCGGGCGGGCGGCGTCCTCGTCCAGGGTCCACGGGTGCGGACCCCGGTCGGGAACGCCGTAGCTCATACAACCGAGCGCCAGCCGGGAGACCTCCAGGCCGCTCGTGCCGAGCTTGACGTACTCCATGGTGCGGTTCCCCTCGTCGGTGTGTCCCGCCGAGTGCACCTCGGCGCGGGCCGGGGGCCGGACCGGACTTCTCCGTCTGCGTGATCATGATCGTATCGACGCGCGCCCGGCCGACGCCGTGTCGGTCCGGGCCACGCTTCCACAACTTCGGGCCACGCTTCCGCCCCGACCCCGACCTCCGTCAGCCGGCCCGGGTGCCTCCGCTTCGCCACGGCTGCCTCGGGTTCGCGGCCCTCGGCTCCCGGTCCGGCTTCCTTCGCCCCGGGCCCGGCCGCACTGCCTTCGGTTCGCGGAATTCGCTTTCCGACCCACCTCCCTCCGACCAGGCCGGCCACGCTGCCCTCGCTCCTCCGCCCCGGGCTCGCCGCGTTGAGTCAGCTTCCCGGACTTCGGCTCCCGGCCCGACTTCCTCCGACCCCGGGCCGACCGCGTTGCATCGGGTTCCCGGACTTCGCTTCCGCCTGGCTTCCTGCGGCTTGGGCCGCGCCGGCTTCGGTCCCGGCCGTGTTTCCGTCGCCCGACCCCGTTTCCTTCCGTCCGCCCCGGCGGCAGCCGTTGGTCCGGGTTCTGTTTGCGTCCGGAGAACGCTCTCCCGTCGCCCCAGGACCGCTTCTCTCAGTCAGGCCCCATTCCCGTCGGCCCGCCCCACTCAACTCCTCCGGCCCCCTTCCTCAGCCTGCCCTCCCTCCGCTGCCGCGGCACCTCCCCCGGGCCGGCCCGCTCCCGTCGGCTCGGCCCGCCTCCTCACCGGTCCTTGGCCAGGGCCACGAGCTCGGCGAAAAGGCCGTCGGCGTGGACGAGGTCGTCGTAGCGTCCCTGCTCGATGACGCGGCCGCCCTGCAGGACGACGATCCTGTCCGCGAGGCGGGTGTTCTCCAGCTGGTGGGTGACCACGATGGTGATGCGCCGGGCGGCGATGCGTTTGATCTCCAGGAAGATCTGGTGCTCGCCACGCGGGTCCATCTGAGATGTCGGCTCGTCCAGGATGAGCAGCGGGGTACGGCGGTACAGCGCACGGCCGCACGCCAGCCGCTGCCACTGTCCGCCGGACAGCTCGGCGCCACCGAAGATCTCGCGTGCGAGCAGGGTGTCGAGCCCGTGCGGAAGCCGCTCGACCGCCTCGCGCATGCCGACGGCGTCGACGGCCTCCCACACCGGCCCGTCCTCCTGGGTGCGCGGCTGGCCCAGCGTGATGTTCTCCCGGACGCGCAACGGCCAGCAGGCGAAGTTCTGCGGGACGAGCGCGGTCCGGCTCCAGACGGAGTCGGGCCGGGCGCGCGCGAGGTCGACGCCGTCCCAGAGGACACGGCCCTTGTCCGCCAGGAGGATGCCGGTGATGAGCTTGGTCAGCGTGGATTTGCCGGAGCCGTTCTCACCGACGATCGCGAGGATCTCCCCGCGTCGCAGGGTGAGGGAGACCCCGTCCACGGCGGGCTCGTCCTTGCCGGGGTACCGGTGGACGACCTCCTCGAGCCGGATCTCCTCGACATGTTCCGGGATGGCCGACTCCCCGCGATTCGGAGCGCGTTCGGCGGCCATGTCGAGAAAGGAGCGCATGTCGGCGAGGTAGAGGGAGGTGTGGAACATCGCGGCGCCGTACTGCACGAACTGGGACAGCGCGGCGAGCGTGGTCTGCACGGCGACCACCGCGGTCGCGGCGACGGGCAGAGCGACCCGCCCCGTCATCGCGAGCCAGGCGAGCGCGGCCCAGGTGAGGAGCAGGAACGCACCGCCGAGGGCGGAGGTCGCGAGGACGATCCGGAGCATGCGGGGCGCGGCGGTCAGGGTGCGCCGGTCGATGCGCTCGGACAACGCGCGGTACCAGTAGACGAGGTAGTCGGTCATGCCGTTCGCGCGGACCTCGTCGCCGTGCCGCGAAAAGGTGGCCCACCAGCGCATCATGCCGCGTACGTTGCGGTCGCCGACGTTGGCGTAGTGCGTCTCGTAGTCGACGCGGGCGGACAGCACGGCCCCGAGACCCGCGGGCAGGACGGCCAGCAGCAACAGCGGGAGCATCAGCCAGTGCAGTGCGGTGATGACCCCGCCGGCGGCGATCATGCGGATGAGTGAGGCCAGGAACTGCTGGGCGTCCTTGACCATCGTGGTGGTGCGGGTGACCCCGACCTCGGCGGCCTCCTGCCGGTCGGCGAACCCGTCCTCGGCCTGGGCGGAGGCCTCCACCCGGCAGACGGCGGAGACGAGGGCGACGTCCGCCTCGGTCACCAGCCGCGGGGTGATCCGCCCGTCGGCGTAGGAGGCCAGGGCCCTGCCGATCCGGCCCACCGCCGCCGCGGCGGTGACCACCGCGAGGGCGGGCAGGGCGCCGTGCAGACGTCCGGACACGGGGCCCGCGCCGAGGATGTGGGTCATGGCCTGTGCGGTGCAGCCGAGGACCACGGCGGCCGCGACGCCGGTGAGGAACTGGCAGCCGAGGAGCAGCACGACCCCGGTCCGGTCGACGGACCAGGCCATGCCCGCGGTGCGGCGCAGCACGGACGGCAGACGCCCGCACATGCTCCGGAAACTGGCTTCTTCCAGGGGGTTCTTGCCGGACTTGCCCGCGTAACTGATCGCGGCCGGCGGTGGAGGGGGCGGCGGGGCATCTTCTGTCGAGGCGTCGGTCACGGTCACCTGCGTCCCTCCTTCGGGCCGGCACCGCACCCGGGTGGTCCGGCGGTGCCAGGCTCAACGAGGGCGCGGGCGAATCGAACGCACGCGTTTCCGGACGAAGAGCGGAGCCGTCAATCCAGGGGCGCCGAACGCGCGGTCGCCGGGATGCAGGGCTTCCCCGGTGGTCGTGGCCGGCCGAAACGCCGGTGCTGGTGACGGCCGTGACGGATGAGGTTCTGCGGGGACGCGGGTCGCGAGCCGTACGTACCCCTTGGCGACTCCGCCCCTTGCCTGATCACCCAGCCGACCGGCATAGTGAGTTTGAAATTCCAACTTACCGGGAGGGGCAGGATGAGCGAGCAGGACGGCGCCGGGGAGGCGGAAGAGCACAGGTTGCCCGCGAAGCTCGCCGCCCACCCGTCCGTGCGGGCCGTGCTGGCCGCTCGGCCCTCCGGCGGCCGGCCCGGGCCGCCGCCGGAGATCGACGCGGCGTGGCTGCGCGCACTGTGCCTGGCGGCCGGCGCGGACGACGCGGCGGCGGTGAGCCTGGACCATCCCGGCCTCGCCGGAGAACGCGAACACGTGCTGGCCGCGCTGCCGGGAACGCGCTCGCTGGTCTCGCTCATGGTCCGCATGAACCGCGACAACACGCGCTCAGCCGCGCGCAGTGTGGCCAACCAGGAGTTCCACCAGACCGACGAACAGGTCAACGCGGCGGCCCGTACGGTGACCCGGGCGCTGGAGGACGCCGGCCATCGCGCGCTCAACCCGTCGGCCGGGTTTCCCCAGGAGATGGAGCGCTTTCCCGGTCGTATCTGGGTGGTGGCCCACAAGACGGTCGCCGTGGCGGCCGGCCTGGGTGTGATGGGGCTGCACCGCAACGTCATCCACCCCCGGTTCGGCAACTTCGTGCTGCTGGCCACGGTGCTCGTGGACGCTCCGGTCAGTGCGTACGGACAGGAGCTGGACTACAGCCCCTGTGTGGACTGCAAGTTGTGCGTGGCCGCCTGCCCGGTGGGCGCGATCGGCAAGGACGGCTCGTTCGACGCCCTGGCCTGTACGACCCACAACTACCGGGAGTTCATGAGCGGGTTCACCGACTGGGCGCAGACCGTGGCCGACAGCGAGGACGCCGCCGACTTCCGCTCCAGGGTCACCGACCCGGAGAACGCGTCGATGTGGCAGAGCCTCGCCTTCAAGCCCAGCTACAAGTCCGGCTACTGCGTGGCCGTCTGCCCCGCCGGCGAGGACGTGCTCGGCCCCTACCTCGACGACCGCAGAGCCTACCTGGACACGGTCCTGCGCCCCCTCCAGGACAAGACCGAGACCCTGTACGTCCTGCCGGGCTCGGCGGCACAGCGATACGCCGAACGCCGCTTCCCCCACAAACCGACCAAGGAGGTCTCGGGCGGCTGGCGCGCTCCCGGCAAGCAGCACCCGAACCCGTCCGACCGGCACTGAGCGGGCAGCCGGAGCGGAACGACACGCACCGGGCCGGGCGCACGCGGATGGCCTTGGTGCGGCGGGTGGGCGCCGCACCAAGGCCGAGGACGTCCGCTTACGGGATCGTCCAGTGGTGGTCGTCGTTGTCGCTGCAGTAATACAGCGTGAGCCGGGCGTTGTCGCCGCCGGTGCGTACGCCGTCGACGTCGAGGCACAGCCCGCTGGCAAGGTTGACGAGCCAGAAGCCGTCGGAGCGAGCGACTTGAGCATAGAGCTGGTTGTCGCCGGTCGTCTGGTTGCAGTAGAACTCGCTGACCTTGGTGCCGGCGTTCACACTGCCGTAGTTCGGCACGTCGAGGCACAGGTCGTCCTTGACGTTGCGGAGGTTGTAGAGCGCGTAGCCGTTGGAGCTGTAACCGACACGGTCCCAGTAGAACAGCTGGTTGTCGCCGGACGTCCCGTTGCACGTGTACTCGTTGACCGGCCCGTTGACCGTCCCGGCACCGTAGCCGGGGATGTCGATGCATTTGCCGGTGACGACGTTCTTGACGAGGTAGGGCCCGTAGGTGGTAGCCGCGGGCGTTACGCGTCGCGCATCCCGGGGCAGCGTGGTCGTCCCGGCGGGGGACGCGATCCGTACCGGGGTGGCGCCGAGGGCCGCCGGACTTACGGGGGCCGCCTGAGCGGGAACGGCGGTGAACGCGAGCGCGAACAGGGTGACGCCGGCGCTGAGCGTGCCGGCGAACCGTCTGATGGGTCTCATGGTTCGTCCTTGTCTGTGTCCGAGGCTCTGGTTCCGGGCACCGCGACGGTGAGAAGCAGCGAGCAGGGCGAGGCCGCATTGACCTGCATGGCGCCGTGGTGTGTACGCATCGTTTCGGTTGGACTCGGCCACGGGTAGCTTTCGTCTGCACGTGCAAAAGCCCTGATGGGGACGTCAAGTGCACAGGGGGCCAACCTTGATACGGATTCATCTCGGGTCCGCAGGCCTGGGCAGCGTCAGTGTCTGCTCCCGCCCGGACTACGACGCCGAACTGACAGCAGCCGGGAGGGCTTACGCCCGCAGTGGGCAGCCTCGGGACCCGCTGGTACAGCTCTACACGCGCAGCATTTCGCCGGAACTCGCCGAGGGTGTCAGCCGCCTGTACCTCTCCCACTTGTTCGCCCGCCGCAGTCCCACGCCCTTCACCAAGGCCCTCGCCGAGGGCGAGGAGCGGGCCCGCAGCGTCCTCGCCAACGCCGTCGCCCACCTTCGCAGCACCGCCATCGAGCCATACCGCTCGGGCATCCGATCAGCGGTCGCAGCCCGGGCCGTCGGCCTCTCCCAGATCTACGTCGGCAGTGGCGCCTCGGCGATGCTCCAGCAACTCGGACACGGCATCAGATACCGTCACGGCGTCCTGGAACTGGCGACGGCCTTCGACGCGGACCTCGAACTCGGCCGGCGGTCCCTGCAGATCCAGGCGGTAGCCCTCAGCCGACGGGTCACCTTGGCCGAACCCGCCAGCGATCAGCTGACCGTCCGGATCCCCGCAGGACCCGCGCCACGCATCGGACCCGGCCGGCGGGCAGCCCTGCGACCGCTCCTGGGCACCAGCCGAGCGCAGGCACTCGAGAGCATCGTCATGTCCGGAGGAATCACCGGGCGGCAACTCGCCTCCCTGCTCGGCGTGTCGGACGCCACGGCCAGTCGGCACGCCGCGGTCCTGCGGCGTGCCGGCCTGATCCAGTCCCTGCGGATGGGGCAGAGCGTCGAGCACGTCGCAACTCCCCTGGGCTACCACCTGACGCAGACAGAAACGAGCAGGGGCAGGACGTCTGATTCGGCGTGTTGATGCCCGTCAAGAAGGGTGTGCCCGCGGAGAGTTCGCAATGCCTAGTCGGGCGCGGGAAGCCGTGCGGGTGCGGTGTTGCTCACCTGTTGAAAAATGACCGAGGTACGGAAGCCGGTGATTTCGCCGCGCTTGCTGAGCCGGTCGGTGAGGAAGGCGTGCAGGTGGTCGAGATCCTGCACGGCGACGTGGAGGAGGAAGTCGTCGCCTCCGGAGAGCACGAACACATGGAGGACTTCCGGCATGCCGCTGGCGAAGGCCTTGAAGGCGTCGATGACGCCGCGGCTGAGGGGACGTACCTGAACCGACACCAGCGCCTGAACGCTGCGGTTGAGAGCCGCGGGGTCGATGTCGGCGTGGTAGCCGCGGATGACGCCCCGGCGGTGGAGCGCGCGAACCCGCTCCAGGCAGGTCGAAGGGGCAACGCCGAGCTTCCGGGCGAGTTCGCGGTTGGACTGCCGCGCATCTGTCTGGAGAAGCCGGACAATCTCCGAATCAAGTTCGTCCATGGCCGTCAACCGTATCCCATCTTCATGCAAACGTTCGGTGAGCACACCGCTCGTTGGATCGTTCGTGCAGCATGGCGTGATCGAACCGAACGAATGAAGGGACAGCAGGCTCATGCTCGATCATGAGCAGGTCGCGATCCACACCGGCCGTCGCTCGGAGCTTCCGGTCATCGTGGCTGTTCACTCCACGGCACTCGGCCCGGCAGCAGGCGGCCTGCGCGTCTGGCACTACCCCGACTGGCGGGACGGCCTCACCGACGCCCTTCGGCTGTCGGCCGCGATGACCTCGAAGTTCGCCATGGCGGGGTTGCCCAACGGTGGTGGGAAGACCGTCGTGGCCCTGCCGCAGGGGACGGAGCTGGATGCCGGCCGACGCCATGACATGCTGCGGGACGTGGCAGATGTCATCGACTCGCTCGGCGGGGCGTACGCCACCGGGCCGGATGTCGGGACGGGCCCCGACGACATGGCGGTGATCGGGGAAGTCACCCCTCATGTGTTCTGCAGGCCGGCGCGTCTGGGCGGCAGCGGCGACTCGTCCCCGCACACCGCGCAGGGGACGCTCGCCGCACTGCGGGCCGTCAGCCGACGGCTGTACGGCAGCAGGAGTCTGGACGGCCGCAGTCTGGCCGTGATCGGTCTGGGCCGCGTCGGCACACACCTGGCACGCCTGCTGGCCGCCGAGGGAGCCGTCCTGACGGTCACCGACATCGACGCGGACAAGCGCGGCACCGCCGACGAACTCGGCGCTGTCTGGCGGTCGTCGGAAGAGATCCTCGCCGCGGACGTGGACATCGTGGTCCCCTCGGCGCTCGGCTCCGTTCTGACCCGTCAGAACGTGGCACGGCTGCGCTGCCGTGCCGTGGTCGGGCCGGCGAACGACCAGCTCGCCACCCCCGATGTCGCGGACCTGCTGCACCGGCGCGGCATCATCTGGGTGCCGGATTACGTCGCCGGCGCCGGAGGGGTCATCAACGCCATCAGCACCGAACTCCACCGCCTCGGTGCCGACGAGGCACACGCGCGTGTCCGAGCGATCGGGGACACCGTTGAGGCCCTGCTGGACACGGCGCAGAGCCACGGCCGGACCCCCGCGCAGGCGGCCGAGGAGCTGGCCATGCGCCGCCTGCGCGCCGCCTCGGCCCGGGTGGGCTCACCCAGGCCGTCGTCGCGGCTGCGGACAGCGGGGCCCCGCGACCCCGAGAACATCTCCCTGCTGCCCGCCGACAGCTCGCGTCGGCACGACCCGAGGAACACGCCATGACGGCCGATACGGGAACCGCCGTCGCCCACTACGAGGGGCTGCTCGCCGAGCACTACACCTGGATGCTCGGCGGAGACGTCCACGAAGTCGCGGACCGGCAGGCCGCGCTGTTCTGCGAACTCGGCCTGACGGCCGCCGAAGACGGAGGCCCGGCCATCGACCTGGGCTGCGGCTCCGGCGCGCAGACACTGGCCCTGGTCCGCCTCGGTTTCTCCCCGGTGATCGCCGTGGACACCAGCCGCCGCCTGCTCGACGAACTCGTCACCCACACCGAGGACACCGGTGCGGTGCGGCCGGTGCACGGTGACATCCGTACCGTGTGGCCCGAGGCGGCCGCGCCGGGCACGGCCGCGGCCGTCGTCTGCATGGGTGACACGCTTCCCCACCTCCCGTCCAAGGCGGACGTCCCCGTCCTGCTCGGCCACATCGGCCGTGCCCTCGCCCCGGGCGGCCACCTCGTCGTCACCTACCGCGACCTCACAGCGGAGCTGCGCGGCACCGACCGCTTCATCCCGGTACGCAGCAGCGACGACCGGCTGCTCACCTGCTTCCTCGAATACCGCGACGAAGACACGGTGATCGTCCACGACCTGCTCCACACCCGTACGAACGGCTCCTGGCAGCAGCAGACCGGCAGCTATCCCAAGCTGCGGATCGCGTCCTCCTGGCTTGTTCAGCAGTGCCGGGCGGCGGGGCTGGACGTCCGCCGCGACGCGGCCGACTCCAGAGGCATGCGGATCCTGCACGCCGTAAAGCCCTGAGTGCGACACGCGACCGTTGCGGTCACGGCCCCGTGAACCAGCGTGAACTGAAAGGCGGACATGAGCGACCCCTCCACCCGGAGTTGTCCCCGCGGGCCCTGGACTGCAGGGCGGCGGTGCGGATCCGGATCATCTGCTGTCCTTGTCCTGACCGCGGTGACCGCGCACCAGCAGGCCGAGCCGGGGACGATCCTGGCTCGGGAAGGGCAGCAGGCATGACGCTCCGCGACGCAGCGCCGGCACAGGCGACCCGAGCCGGAACCGGCAGGGCCCTCGTCGCCTCCGGTGTCACCATCGGCTACGACGTTCTCGGCCCGTCCGACGGGGCACCGGTGCTGCTCGTCCACGGCCACCCGTTCAACCGCAGCATGTGGACGCCGCAGGCCGCCGCATTGGCCGGGGCGGGATACCGGGTCATCGCACCGGACCTGCGCGGGTACGGCGACAGCGTGGTGGTGCCCGGCCGGACGCTGCTGTCGGACTTCGCGCAGGATCTCGCGGGCCTGCTCGACCACCTGGGTGTGCCGCGCGCGGTGGTCGCCGGGCTGTCCATGGGTGGGCAGATCGCCATGCACTTCCACCTGCGGCACCCCGACCGGATTGCGGCACTCGTACTGGCCGACACCTCACCGATCGCCGAGACCGACGAGGGCAAGGCGCTCCGCAACGCCCTCGCCGACCGGCTGCTCGCGGAAGGGATGGACGGCTATGCCGCCGAGGTGATCGACAAGATGATCGCCCCGCACCATGTGACAGGCCTGCCCGAGGTCGCCGAGCATGTGCTGGGCATGATGCGCGGCACGGACCCGGCCGGAGCCGCGGCGGCCCTGCGCGGGCGCGCCGAACGACCCGACTACCGCGACACGCTGCGCGCCGTACGCGTGCCCACCCTCCTGGTGGTCGGCGCGGATGACCCGTACACACCGGTGGACCAGGCCGAGCTCATGCACGCGCTCGTCCCCGGCGCCAGGCTCGCCCTCATCGACGACGCCGCCCATCTGCCGAACCTGGAGCAGCCGCAGCGATTCAACGCCGTGCTGCTGGACTTCCTCCGCGCGCACCGGTATTGATTCGGGCCTCCGCATCCGCCGTTGGGGTCCTGCTGCGCGCCTTCGACGGGCATTTCCCACCCGCCGGCGGGGCGGTGACGGTCCTGCCCCAGTTGCCCGGTGGCCTGGAGTGCTCGGCGGCCTCAACCGGCATGCGCTGATCTGCACCGCACTGCCCGCCGCCGAGGTCCACGCCCACCGTGGACGGCCAGGGCGACGATCCATGCGCCGGGATTTCGTCTTCGTCCGGGCGCGCCCAGTGTGGAAAGGACGCCTGGTCGTCGCCCCGCAGGCGGGGCCTGATGAAGGTGGGATGAAAGAGGCGGGGATGAAAGGGGCGGGGAACGACCCGAGCGCATGGATTTACCGTTCCCCGCCCCGGCGCGTCGGCCCGCCTCGTCACAACACGGGGGGACGACCCTGCGACCGGTCGGACGAAGCTTCGACTCACCGATCTTGTTACAGACCCTCCGACGCCGGCCGCCCGCGGGCCAGCGGAGCCGGTCCGGCCGGGTGACGCGCCCGTATGGCACACCGGTGCCGTGGGCCGCCCCGGCTGAGCAACGGCACCCGCGTTCCCCGGCTCGCTGCACCGCCGGCGTCTCCTACCGCCACCGCCTCGGGTGTCCTGGACGCCGAAGGCGGGGGAACGGACCGCCCTGGGCCGCGGCGTGAGCGGCACTTGGTCAAGAGCTCCGGCATGACCGTTGGGCCAGCCGCCCGGAGGCCGGGAACCACCCGCGCGCACCCGGTAGTTGACAGGGAGAGGCGACGGTCGCCGAGAGGAGCGCCGCGCGACACAGGACGGCGTCCAAGCCGTGCCCCTCGAACCGGCAAGCCCCCTCCTGTGTGCGGGCGAACCGCGCGTCCCTGCACCGTGGGTCCTGAGGCCGACCGCGCGACCCCTTGACCGATCCCCCACCGACGACTCCATACTGGCGGCCAAATCGATTGGCCAAATCGATTTGGCCGCCGTCCCGGCCGGATCGTCGCGGCCTGAGCCGAGCGAGCCGAACGGAGCCCGCGCGTGTCCAGTCCCGTACATCCCGTCGACGAGTCCCGCCCCCTCGGACGGATCCTGCTCTTCGGTGTGCAGCACGTCCTCGTCATGGCGGCCACACCGATCTCCGCGATCTTCCTGATGAGTGCCACCCTCCGGCTCAGTCCGGGCATCACCGTCAACCTGCTCTCCGCGGCCCTGCTGCTGTCCGGGATCGGCTCGCTCGTGCAGTCCCTCGGACCCTGGAAGTTCGGGCCACGGCTGCCGTTCGTGATGCTGCCGGGCGGAGCGCCTCTGATCCTGTTCCTGTCGATCGCGCAGCAGCACGGGCTGCGCACGGCGACCGGCGCGGTGCTCCTCACCGCCGCCTTCACCTTCCTGGTGCTGCCGCTGTTCACGCGCCTGCTGAGATTCTTCCCGCCGCTGGTCATCGGCACGATGATCGTGATCGTCGGGGTCAACCTGGTGAAGGTCGGCGCGCTGCTGGTCACCGGGCAGCCCGGCACTCCGGGCTTCGCCGATCCGGCCCGCCTCGGGCCGGCCTTCGCCACCATCGCCCTAATCGTCGTCTTCACCCGGCTGCTGCGCGGGGTCCTGCGTCAACTCGCCGTACTGCTCGGCCTCGTGGCCGGCACGGCCCTTGCCTGCGCCCTCGGGCAGGTCCACCCGGGCGCCGCCCTGTCGGGCCAACTGGTGGGTGTGCCACGTCCGTTGCCGTTCGGTACACCAGTCTTCGACCTGCTCGCCGCGCTGCCGCTGCTGCTGTACAGCCTCGCGTCCATGGCGGAGGCGACCGGGCAGACCGTCATCAACGCGGAGGCGGTCGGCAAGGACATCGACGTACGGACCGACGTGCCGCGCACCGTCCGCGGGGACGCCCTGACCTCACTGCTCGGCGCCTGTTTCGGGCTGCCGCTGATGGTGACCAGCGGGGAGAACATCGGCATCGTCCGGGTCACCGGCGTGCGCAGCCGGTATGTCACGGCCGCCGCGGGCGTCGTTCTCGTCGTCCTCGGCTTTGTGACGCCCGTCGCGCGGGCGATCAGCGTGATGCCGTCGGCCGTGGTCGGGGGCGCCGCGATGGTCGTCTTCGCGGTGATCACCGTACTGGGTGTGCAGATGCTCGGCCGCGCCCGGCTGGAGGACCACACGGCCACGATGACCTGCGCCGTCGCGCTCGCGCTGGGCCTGCTGCCGATCCTGGTGCCCGGTGTGTACACCGGGTTCCCGTCCGGCGTGCGGATCCTGCTGGAGAACGGGGTCGCGGTGGGCGCCCTCGTCGCCGCCGTCCTCAACGTCGTCTTCCACCATCTGGGGCGGCACCCCACGGACACCACCGCCGCCGTGCCGGCCGAGGCGCCGGGTCCGACCGCCCGTGTCTGACGTTCCGCACAGCTCCCTCCCCCTCTCGAACAACGGAGAAGCATGACCGACCTGACCCCCGACCGGCTCCGCCAGGACGCGCTGCTGCTGGTCCCCGACATGACGCTCACCCCCGACGGCCCGCTGGAACTGCACGCCGTGGTCGTGCGGGACGGCGTGTTCCGCGATGTCGGCCCCGTCGAGCGGATCATCCGGGGGCACCCGTCGCTGACCCCCCTCCGGCTGCCCGGGCACGTGCTGATGCCGGGTTTCGTCGACGCCCACCACCATCTGACGCAGAGCTTCGGCGGCGCCCTCGCCTTCGGGGAGCCGTCGGAGATCTTCCGCCGGGTGTGGGTGCCGCTGGAGCGCGCCCTGGACGAGGAGTCGGCGTACGTGGCCGCGAAACTGGCGGCACTGGAGTCCCTGCGGGGCGGTTTCACGACGGTCGCCGAGTCGGGAACCCGGGCCACCGTGGACGTGGACGTCGTGGCCTCGGCCGCACGTGACGCGGGCATCCGCTGCGTGCTGGGGCTGATCTGCAACGACGCCTCGGACGGCACCGGTGACGACACGGATCCGCGGGCCGTGCTCGCCGCCGCCGAGCAGCACCTCGCGCGCTACGCCGCCGACGACCTGGTCCATCCCTCGCTCGCCGTCTCCGTGCCGGAGGCCGCGACCGCACCCACGCTCGCGGCGACGGCGCGGCTAGCCGCCGACGCGGGCACGGTCGTACAGATCCACGTGAACGAACACCTCGTCGCGGTCGAGCGCTCCCTGGTCCGGTACGGGCTGCGGCCCCTGGAGTATCTGCACCAGGTGGGCGCGCTGGGCCCGCAGTTGCTCGCCGCGCACGCCACGCTGCTCACCCCGGCCGAGGTCACACTGCTCGCGGACAGCGGCACGGCGGTGAGCTACAACCCGGTCGCCAGCGCGTGGAAGGGCAACGCCGTCGCCCCCGCCACCACCTTCGCCGAGCGCGGCATCCGGTTCGGTCTGGGCACCGACGGGACACGCGGGGACGGTTTCCGGCTGACGGACGCGGCGGAGTTCGCTCAGCGGCTCACCTACGGCCTGGCCAGCGGCGACTCCTCCTGCGGCGCCGGCTGGACGTGGTGGGAGCGGGCCACGGCGGGCGGCGCGGACGCGGTCGGACTGGGCCGGCACACGGGACGCATCGCGCCCGGTGCCGCGGCGGACTTCCTCCTGGTCGACGTCGGGGGGCCGGAGCTGCAGCCGTCCTGGGACCTGCCGTGGGAGCTGGTCCGGCACGGCAACCGGGACCAGCTCACCGCCGTGTTCGTCGCCGGCCGGCTGCGCCTGTGGCACGGCTGGCCGCCGGACTGGGACGGACCGGCACTGGTCCGACGGGCCGCCGAACTGGGCCCGCGCGTGGTACGGCGCGCCGGGGTGACACGGGCCCATCCGACATCGGTGACCGCGCGGCAGCGAGCGGCGGCACCGGACGCCGCCGCGTCGCCGCCCAGCCCGTTCACGGCCGGGGGCACGCCCACCGTCCCACCGCCCCCTGGGCATCCGCACGGCTCCGTCCTCCCGACGCCCCGCTCCGGCGCGCTGCGATGAACGCCGGCACTCTGGCGGTACTGGCGCTGACCGTCGCGGCGGCGGCGTTCGTGCAGGGCACGAGCGGCCTCGGGTTCGCGCTGATCGTCGCGCCTGTCGCGGGCCTCGTCGATCCGGCACTGCTGCCGGTGTTCGTGCTGACCGCGATGATCCCGCTCAACCTGCACGTCGCCTGGCGCGAGCGGCACAGTCTCGATCTGCGCGGCGCCCGGTGGATCACGGCGGCCCGGCTGACGGCGACACCGGCGGGGCTGGCGCTGCTGTGGGCGATCCCGCAGGGCGCGCTCGGAGCCGTCGTCGGCGCGGCGACGGTGCTGGCGGCCGTGGTGAGCCTCGTCGTGCCGTCGTTCGTACCCGGGCGCGGAGCCTATGTGGGCGCCGGGGTCGTCACCGGGCTGACCGAGACCGCCACCGGGGTGGGCGGCCCGCCCCTCGCCCTCGTCTACCAGCACCGGCCGCCGGGCGAGCTGCGGGCGACCGTCGCCGCCTGCTTCCTGGTGGGCGAAGTCGCCTCGCTCCTCCTGCTGTTCGTCACCGGGCGGGGACGTGCGGCGGACATGGGCTGGGCACTCCTGCTGCTGCCGGCGCTCGCCGCGGGGGCCTGGCTGAGCCGGCTCGTGCACCGGCGTGTCGACGCGCAGCGGATGCGTGCCTTCGTCCTTGTCTTCGCCCTGGTGTCGGGGGTGGTGCTGATGGCGGGGACGTGACACTCCGCTGCCGGACGCACCCCGCCGTGCCCCGGTGCCGGACGCGCGCCGTCGTGCCCCGGTGCCGGACGGGCCCCGTTCGATCCTGCTGCCGGACGGCCCCTGTCTACGCCGTCCCCGGGGGCGTCCCGCCGGTCTCGGTCGGCGGGCGGCGCAACGACGAGGCGCGCAGCACGAGCCGGGGTGCGGCGGAGGGCGGCTCGCCCCCGGTCCCCGTCGGCCCGGCCGTGCCGGTGGCCGGTCGCGCGCCCAGCCGGGCGAGCAGCAGTTCCACCGCGTCCGCGGCGGCCCGCTCCAGGCCCAAGTCGACGGCGGTGAGCGGCGGTTCGCAGGTGCGGGCGCGCAGACCGTCGTACCGGGTGACGACCATGACGTCATCGGGGATACGGCGTCCCGCCTCCCGCAGGGCCCGTACGGCGCCGACGGCGAAGGCGTCGACCAGCACGCACAGCGCATCGATGCCGGGGTGCTCGGCGATCAGCGCGGCGCACCGGTCGTATCCCGCCTGCTCGCCGCCGTCCTCCGGGGCGGTCGCGACGATCGGCGGCCGGCCGTGTGCGGCGGCGATCCGTTCGTAGGCCGCGCGGGCGTCGACCGAGGAGTGACGGGTGCCCGCGCCGACGATGAGCGCCGGATTGCGGGCGCCCTGGTCACGCAGATGGTCGAGGAGCAGTTCGACCACCCTGCCGCCGTGCAGGTCCACGTAGGGGGCGTCGTCGTCGGGCGCGGTGGGCCGGCCCAGGGCGACGTACGGCAGTCCGCGCTCGCGCAGTTGGGCCACGGCCGCGTCGTCCGCCTCGGGCTCGACCACGATCGCGCCGTCGATGTCCACGGAGTACAGCGCGGATCCGGACTGCACGGGCGGGATCAGCACGAGGGCGTAGTCGTGGACGAGGGCCCGCTCGGCCGCTGCGGCGGCCACCTCCATGTAGAAGCCGAGCCGTGAGGGGCCGCCGGCCACCGCGAACGGCATCGAGGACGCCAGCGCGATGGCCTTGGCCTGCCCCCGGCGCAGCCGCTGGGCGCGCAGGTTGGGCCGGTACCCCAGCTCGGCGGCGATCTTCTTGATGCGTTCGCGGGTCCGCGGGTCGACCTTGCCGATGCCGTTGAGGGCGTGGGACACGGTGGTCCGCGACACCGACGCGGCGGCGGCGACGTCGGCGATCGTGGGCCGGCGAGCGCCGTGGGACATGGTCATGGATCCATCTTCGCAATCTCCGCCGCCCGGAGCCACCACGATCCCGTCCCGGCAGCCGGTCGTCTCGGCAACCGGCTCCGCGGGTAGGGGCGTTCACGCACTCGGCGGCATCGGGACGGAGTCCACGTCGGACACCCGCGCTGTCGCCGAGGAAGCGGTCGAAGCCGGCGCCTGTGCGGGGGTGCAGGTGAAGGTGTTGCCGGCCGGCCGGACCGTCATGCCGGACCGTCATGGACGTCGCGCTCGGTGAGGAGTAGCCGGGCGTTTCCCTGACGGCGGGCTCGGCGATGCCGTGGTTCGGCGTCCGAGCTGCCGGCCACGCTCGCCTTCGCCCGAGCCTGGGAGCCGGGTCTGCTGGGTCCGCTGGGTCGACTGGGTCCGCTGGGCCCCGGACGGCCTGGTGCGGAACCATCTGCCGGGGTTCTCCGGGACGGCCGGGCCTCGCTCACCGTGCGGCCGGCGGCGAGGGCGGGGCGGCGGCGGTTCCGGGGCAGCGGGCGGCCTGACTCGGCCATGCCGTGTCTCTGCTGGTCGCGAAGATCGTCGTACGCCCCGGCAGCACCACCGCCTTCGCCGTCTTCCCGCGCACGGAGGTGACCGCGCTGCTCGGACTGACCTCGGCCCTCGGTGGCCCGCCCGCGCCCCGGTGGTGCAGGCGCCCTGCGCGGGGACCGCCACGGCCGCTGCCCCCGTCGCCCGGTTCGCACGACCACCCGGAGCCGTCCGGGCACCTGCGTGGCCGGGCCCTTCGGTGAGGCGGCCGTCGGCGCCGCGATCATGCGGCGGACTCCCCGACGGCCGTCGGCTGCTGCGCGAGAAGACGTGCGCCGCCCTCGTACGCGAACAGCGTCCGGCGGGTGCCGTCGGGGAGGCGACGGGCGTGCCCGTGCGGTGGGGGCTGGGGCACTTGTGCCCGTCGGTGCCACAACGCCGGCACGTCCGGTCGGTCGTGGGCGCGGGAATCCGCGCCGGGCAGACGCGGGCCACGCTTGGTGAGGCTCGCGTGATGGTGCGACTCTGGGGGGAGAGGTCTGCGACGAGGGGAATCCTGGAGGGCCGATGGGACGTGACGTCCCGGCGCTCGTCTTCACCCGCGAGGACCGCCGCCGGTACCGGATCAAGATGCACGAGTGCCTCGACGCGCTGGCGCAGATGCTGCGCGAGTCACGGTTCGAGTCCGAGCGGCCGCAGGTCGGCCTGGAGATCGAGCTGAACCTGGTGGGCGAGGACGCCGAGCCGGCGATGCGCAACACCGATGCGCTGAAGGCGATCTCGGACCCTGCCTGGTCCACCGAGCTGGGCCGGTTCAACCTGGAGATCAACGTCCCGCCCCGGCGGCTGATCGCGGGTGGTCCCGACGCGTGGGAGTCGGAGATCCGCGCCGCGCTGAACCACGCCGACGAGCGGGCCCGATCGATCGGCACCCGGCTGATCATGATCGGTATCCTGCCCACCCTGCGCCAGGAGGACATCGGCGAGGAAACCCTGTCGGAGAACCCGCGTTACCAGCTGCTCAACGACCAGATCTTCGCGGCCAGGGGCGAGGACCTGCGCATCGAGGTGGACGGCGTGGACCGGCTGCGCACCTACGCGGACACCATCACCCCGGAGGCCGCGTGCACGAGCACGCAGTTCCATCTCCAGGTGTCTCCGGAGGAGTTCGCCGGTTACTGGAACGCGGCGCAGGCCATCTGCGGGGTCCAGGTCGCGCTGGCGGCGAACTCGCCGTTCCTGTTCGGCAAGGAGCTGTGGCACGAGACCCGCATCCCGCTGTTCGAGCAGGCCACGGACACCCGGCCGGAGGAGATCAAGGTGCAGGGCGTACGGCCCCGGGTGTGGTTCGGCGAGCGGTGGATCAACAGCGTCTTCGACCTCTTCGAGGAGAACCTGCGCTACTTCCCCGCGCTCCTCCCGCTGTGCGACGAGCAGGACCCGGTGGAGACGCTGGACCGCGGAGACACCCCCGAACTGGGCGAACTGACCCTGCACAACGGCACGATCTACCGCTGGAACCGCCCGGTGTACGCCGTCTCGCACGACGTACCGCACATCCGGGTGGAGAACCGGGTGCTGCCCGCCGGACCGACCGTCGCCGACACCCTCGCCAACGGTGCCTTCTACTACGGCCTCACCCGCGCCCTGGTGGAGGAGGACCGGCCGGTGTGGTCGCGGATGTCGTTCGCGGCCGCCGAGGACAATCTGCACACCGCCGCCCGGCACGGCATCGACGCCCTGCTGTACTGGCCCGGGATGGGCGAGGTGCCGGTGCCGGAACTGGTCCTGCGGCGGCTGCTGCCGCTGGCGCACCGGGGCCTGGAGCACTCCGGCATGGACGAGGCGTGGCGGGAGCCGCTGCTCGGCGTCATCGAGCAGCGCTGTGTCACGGCACGCAACGGCGCCGTGTGGCAGAAGGAGATGTTCCACCACCTCGACGCCACCGCGCACGCGGGCCGGCACGAGGCGCTGCGCCGGATGACCCAGCTGTACATCGACTACATGCACCTCAACGCGCCCGTCCACACCTGGCCGGTGGACTGAGCGGGCTCAGCGGGTGAGCACGGTGTTCAACGCCCGGGCCGGCTCGGCCCGTTCGGCGGTGTGATCCCGGGTGAACGCCTGGTCCAGCCGGTCGAGTCGTCCGTCGTCGACGAGGTGCCCGCGCAGACATCAACCCGGTGACGGACCGCCGACGCGCACACCGCCACGCCGCACGCGAGCGGCGCATGGGACCCCGCCGAACAGCACTTCAGCCCGCTGGCCGGACTCGTGGTCCACGCGATCGACCAGTACCGTGCCGAGCGCCCGCCGAGCGGACTGCTCCTGTCACGGATCAGCTTCGACATCCTGGGGCGGCTCGCCCTGGACGAGTGCGAGATACAGGTGGAGTCGATCCGGCCGGGCCGCACCATCGAACTGCTCGAAGCGGTCGTGCGCATCGCGGACCGGCCGGTCGTGCGGGCCCGCGCCTGGCTGCTCACCGAGGTGGACACCAGCACGGTAGCCGGCGGCGCCGACGCCCGCATGCCCCTGCCGTACGGCCTCGCCGGCCAGTCGCTGGCCTCCGTGTGGCCCGGGGGTCACTGCGCGTCCGTCGACATCCGTCCGGTCCATGCCCCGGAGCCGGGCCGCGCCACGGCCTGGATCACCACGGACCTCGACCTCGTCGCCGGCGAGCCGAGCAGCCCGGTCGCGTCCTACGTCGCGCTGGTCGACACGGCCAACGGCATCGCCGTACGCCGGCCGCCGACCGAGTGGATGTTCCGCAACGTCGACCTGACGATCCATCTGCACCGCCGGCCGGAGGACCGTTGGGCCGGTCTGGACACCACGGTCGTCTTCGGCCCCACCGGCCTGGGGCTCACCAGCAGCGTCCTGCACGACATCCACGGCCCGGTGGGACGGGCCGAGCAAACCCTCACGGTCCGACCGCTGCCCGGCCGGTGACCCTGGCAGGCCTCAGGGCTCGATGTTCCACCGCTCGGGGAGGTCGGCATCGCAGAAGACACAGACGAAGTGGCCGTCCCGCACGATGTTGTGCTGCCCGCAGACGCCGCAGCGGCGGAAGATCACCTCATGGGTGAAGGAACCGGGGTGGCCGAGCCCGGCCCGCTCCAGCGCCTGGGCCACGGCCGGCCACGAGTCGGTGTCCGGACAGTAGCCGGTCGACTGGTTGCTCACCTCGTGTGCCGTCCAGCGGCCGGCGTCCTCGCGAAAGCTGATCTCTCCCGCGCTCAGCACCGGCTCACCGCCCGCGCAGGCGACGTGCTCGGACCGGCGCGGGGCCAGTAGCAGGACGCCGTCCCCACTGATGACGAAGGTGAAGGGTTCGGCCAGTTCCGCACGGGTACGGGTCGCGGCCCAGTCCACGAACTCACCCGCCGTGCGGATGCCGGTGCCGGTGTCCCCCGGCCGGGCCGCGGCCCTCAGGTCCTCGGGACCGACATACCGATAGCTCCGGCAGCTCTCTCCCGACAGGCTCATGCCGGTCACGGTAGGGCATGGACGGACCGAGGTGACCGGCGTCGCGGCGGAAGCCGTGGGCGAGCCTCACGGTGCAGTCGCGTCCTGACTCTCACGGGTGGCGGCCTCGGTCCGAGCGGCAGTCGCGGCCCCTTCGTGAGCGGCGCGCGCCCTTCCTGCCCGCCCCTCCGCACGCGTCGCCCCCACCGAAGCGAGCCCCACCGCCGCCACCCCCGCCCACTGGGCCACGGCCAGGTGCTGGCCGAGGAGGACCAGGCCGATCAGGGCTCCGACCGCGGGTTCCAGGCTGGTGAGGACGCCGAAGACGCGCGGTGTGAGGCGGCGCAGGGCTTCCAGCTGGAAGGTGTAGGGCACCACGCTGGACAGGACGGCGACCGCCGCGGCCACGGCGAGCGTGCCCGGGTCCAGCAGGCGGGTGCCCGCCTGCGTGATGCCGTAGGGAAGGCTGAGCAGCGCACCCCAGGTGACGGCGAGCGCCAGGCCGTTGCCGCCGGGGTCGTGTCCGGCCAGCCGTTTGCCGGCCAGGATGTACCCGCCCCAGCAGCAACCGGCCAGGGTGGCGCAGGCGATGCCGGTGGCGTCCAGGGCGCTACCGGAGTGGCTGAGCAGGAGGACGCCGGTGGCGGCGAGGCCTGCCCACAGCAGGTCGGGGGCGCGGCGGGAGCCGCACAGGGCGATGGCGAAGGGGCCGAGGAACTCCAGGGTGGTGGCGGCGCCCAGCGGCAGCCGGGCGACCGCCTCGTAGTACGCGAGATGGTGCACGGCGAGCAGCGTGCCCGCCACGGCCGCGATGCCGAGGCCGGTCCGGTCGCCGCGGATCCGGGGCCGCCCCACGGCGGTGAGGACCAGCGCGGCGAGGACCAGCCGCAGGGTCACCACGCCGGCCGGTCCCACCGCGGGGTAGAGACGGGTCGTCAGCGCGGCTCCGCCCTGCAGGCCGAGGATGCCGCCGAGGACGAGCCCGGGGGCGGGTACGGCGCCGAGTCCCCGGCCGAGAGCGAGTGCGGCGCGTGGGCGAGGGGTGGGCTGGGGGCTGATGGGTATCGAGCTCCTTGTGCGGCTGCCCTCGCACCCTAGGGCGGTGCCCCGTTGCTGATCAACAGTGGGGGTGGTGGCACGGCTGTCGGCGGTACCGCTTAGCGTGCTGTCATGCGCGTCGACTACTCACCCGAGTCCATGGGCGCCGGAGCGTTCTACCGTCTGCTCACGGCCGTCGTCGTTCCGCGGCCGATCGCCTGGGTGTCGACCCTCGCTCCGGACGGCGAGACGGCGAACCTGGCCCCGCACTCCTTCTTCACCGTTGCCTGCACCGATCCGCCGGTCGTCCAGTTCACGTCGGTGGGCCGGAAGGACTCGCTGCGCAATGCGGAGGAGACCGGGGAGTTCGTCGTGAACTTCGCCCCGGAGCCGCTTTCCGCCGAGATCAACGCGACCGCGACCGACTTCCCCCGCGACCGGGGTGAGTTCGACGCCGTGGGCATCGAGCGGGAGCCGTCGCTGCGGGTGCGGCCGCCGCGGGTGGCCGCGTCTCCGGTCGCCCTCGAATGCACACTGCACTCGACCCTGCGCCTGGGCGATTCCACGGTGGTGTTCGGTCAGGTCGTGCACGCCGCCGTCCACGAGGACGTACTGGTGGAGGGCCGGCCCGACATCGGCCGGCTCCGGCCGCTGTCCCGGCTGGGCGGCAACGAGTGGGGCACGGTCGGCGAGATCCACGAGCTGGCCCGCATACCGTACCGGGACCGGAAGCGCGACTGAGCCCACTGGCTCGTCAGACGAGCACCAGCACAAGGGGCACCCCCCGGCACGGCACCAGGCGTAGGTCCTCGTACGTGCCGGGGCGTGCCGTGCCGAGCAGTTCGGCGAAGTCGGGGCCCTTGGTGAGGGAGCCGGCCAGGTGGGCGGCGTCGGCGGAGGCGGCGACCCGGCCGCGGGCGTTGACCAGGTGGGCGGGGCGCGGAAGGCGCCGCAGGAGGGGGAGTACGGCCGCCTCGAAGTGGCGGAGGTAGACGTCTGCGGCGGCCACCCCGGCGAACCGGCCCTGCACCAGCACCGGTTCGGACAGGGTCAGGCTGTACTCGTCGGAGCAGAGATAGTCGACGTAGGGTCCGGCCACCGCCCGGCGCCCGGTGTCGCGGGGCAGCGCGAACCAGTCCCAGTGCGTGTAGTCGGAGTACGCCGACTGACCGGGATCGAGGTCGAGCAGGAGCGGTCGGACGTCACCGTCCGTGCCCGACTGCCACCACTCCAGCCAGGCGGGCACGTCGGCCAGCAGGCCGGGGGCCGCGACGAAACCGACGCCGGAGACCAGTTCCTCGCGGGTCAGGTGCAGATGCAGGCCGGGGCGCAGGGCGGCGAGGTCGGCGCTGGCGGGCCGCCGGCCCTGCGCGGCCACCCGGTGGAGCAGGGCCTCGGTGTCGGCGCGGGTGGCGGCGACGGTCTCGAAGACGGCTTCCAGCGCAGCGCCGACCTGCGCGGCCACCCAGGTCTCCGTCTCCGTGTCGAGGGTGGCGAGCCCGGGCCTGACGCCCATGGTGTCCTCCAGCGGACGGGAACCGGACGCGGCGCGGTCAGAGGGTGAGACGTACGGCGACGAGCCGCGCCGTCGACTCCCTGACACACCGCTCGGCCAGCGTGCCGGCCGTTTCTTGGCCCCCATCCTGCACGGCCGAGATGACGCTGCGGTGACGGTCCGCAACTTCTTCACGATATGCGTCGTCGGCGAGAACCAGGCAGAGCAGTGCGCCGATCTCGCTCTGCAGAGCGACCTGTTCGCGGGTGAGCCGCGCGGACTGGGCGGCTGCCGCGAGTTCGACGTGGAAGCGGCCGTACAGCCGGCTGCGTGCCGCCGCATCCTCGGCCCGTGTCAGCTCCTCCACGGTGCGGCGGAGTTGACGGAGGTCCTCGGGCTCGGTGCGCTGCGCGGCGAGGCGGGCGGCGGCACCGGACAGGGCGGCCCAGTGGTCGCCCAGGTCGCGCAGCTCCTCGGTGCTCCAGCCACGCAGCCGGGCCCTCAGCCGGTCGTCGGCGGGGACTTCGGGGAGGGAGACGAAGCTGCCGCCGCCGCGGCCCCGGCGGGTGGTGACCAGGCCCTGTTGCCGCAGGGCCATGAGCGCCTCGCGCAGCGTGACCGTGGAGACACCGAGCTGTCCGGCGAGCTCGCTCTCGCCGGGGAGTTGCTCGCCGTCGGCGAGGAGGCCCAGTTCGATGGCGTCGGCGAGGCGGCGTACGACCGCGTCCACGCGGGCCCGGTTGTCCACCGGGCTGAAGACGGCCCTGCGGGCGCGGCTGTCCGTCTCCTGCTGCTTCACGGTCACCACCTCGTGCATTGACTCAAGCTTTACCTTAAGGGGACCTTGAGCTTAGAACTATGACTTCATATGTTTGCGGTCAAGCGGTTCAACGTACAGCGCGCCAGAAAGGTTCCCCCATGGAGGGAATTGCGATCCGGCTGCAGGACCTGCGGAAGTCGTTCGGTGGGACGACCGCCGTGGCCGGGGTCGACCTGGAGATCCGGGACGGCGAGTTCTTCTCGATGCTGGGCCCCTCCGGCTCCGGGAAGACCACCGTCCTCCGGCTCGTCGCAGGGTTCGAGACACCGGACCGGGGCCGGATCGAACTCGCCGGCCAGGAGGTCACCGGCCTCGCCCCGTTCGAGCGGGACGTGCACACGGTCTTCCAGGACTACGCCCTCTTCCCGCACATGACGGTCGAGCAGAACGTCGCCTACGGCCTGAAGGTCCGCGGAGTACCCAAGGCCGAACGTCTCGTCCGCGCCCGCAAGGCCCTCGCCGAGGTCCGCCTGGAGGGCTACGGCCAGCGACGCCCGGCCCAGCTCTCCGGCGGACAGCGCCAGCGCGTCGCCCTTGCCCGCGCGCTCGTCGGCCGGCCCCGGGTGCTGCTCCTGGACGAGCCTCTCGGCGCCCTGGACCTGAAGCTGCGCGAGCAGATGCAGGTCGAGCTGAAGGCGATCCAGCGGGAGGTCGGGATCACCTTCGTCTTCGTCACCCACGACCAGGAGGAGGCCCTGACGATGAGCGACCGCATCGCCGTCTTCGAACAGGGCCGTATCGCCCAGATCGGCACGCCCGCGGAGATATACGAGCGCCCGGCGACCCCTTTCGTCGCCTCCTTCGTCGGCACCTCGAACCTCCTCGACGGGGAGGCGGCCCACCGGATCGTCGGTACGCCGGGCACGTACAACATCCGGCCTGAGAAGATCCGCGTCCTGAAGGAGTCCGCAGAGGCGGACGAGCCGCAGCACGCAACCGCCACCGGAACCGTCGCCGAGGTCGTCTACCTCGGCGACGCCACGCGCTTCCTGGTCGACCTCGACGGCGGCGGCCGGCTCACCGCGCTCCAGCAGAACCTGGAGACCTCCTCCGAGGACGCCGCCGCCTACCGCGGCACCCGGGTCCGCCTGACCTGGCACCGCCGGCACGCCGTCCGGCTGCCCTCCTGACCTCTCCCCCGCCTTCAACGTCCCCCTGGAGAACACCGTGCGTCCCACCCGAACCCTGCGCGTCGCGGCCTGCGCCGCCGCGCTGCTGCTCGCCGCCGCCTGTGACTCCTCCGGCTCGGGCAGTTCGTCCGCGACCGGCCTCAACCCACCCGACCTCAAGGCCCCGACGAAGCTCGGCAAGACGGAGGGCCAGGTCAACCTGATCGCCTGGGCCGGCTATGTCGAGGACGGCTCCGACGACCCGAAGGCGAACTGGGTCGGCGGCTTCGAGAAACAGACGGGCTGTCAGGTCCACTCGAAGGTCGCCGCCAGCTCGGACGAGATGGTCAAGCTGATGAAGACCGGCGAGTACGACGCCGTCTCCGCCTCCGGTGACGCCTCTCTGCGCCTGATCGCCTCCGGCGACGCGGCCCCGGTGAACACCGCCCTGGTCCCGAACTACAAGGACGTCTTCGCCGGGCTGAAGAACGGCGGCTGGAACTCGGTCAAGGGCCGGATGTACGGCATCCCGCACGGCCGGGGCGCCAACCTGCTGATGTACAACACCGAGAAGGTCAGGCCCGCGCCCACCTCCTGGGCCGCCGTCTTCGACGGCGCCTCGACCTACAAGGGTCATGTCACCGCCTACGACTCGCCGATCTACATCGCCGACGCGGCCCTCTACCTCAAGGCCACCAAGCCGGAGCTGAAGATCAAGGACCCGTACGCGCTCGACCAGAAGCAGTTCGACGCGGCCGTGGCCCTGCTCAAGCAGCAGAACAAGAACGTCGGGGAGTACTGGAGCGACTACCTCAAGGAGGTCTCCGCCTTCAAGAGCGGCGACTCGGTGGTCGGCACCACCTGGCAGGTCATCGCCAACCTCGCCGCCTCCGAGGGCGCGAAGGTCAAGGCGCTGGTGCCGAAGGAGGGTTCCACCGGCTGGTCCGACACCTGGATGGTGTACAGCAGGGCCAAGCACCCCAACTGCGCCTACAAGTGGCTGGACTGGATCGTGTCGCCCAAGGTCAACGCCCAGGTCGCCGAGTACTTCGGCGAGGCCCCGGCCAACTCCAGGGCGTGCGCAGAGACCAGCGACAAGAACTTCTGCACGGTCTACCACGCGGCCGACGAGAACTACTGGAAGAAGATCGCCTTCTGGAACACGCCCATCGAGCAGTGCCTCGACGGCCGCAAGGACGTGAAGTGCGTGCCGTACGCGAAGTGGGTGCAGGCCTGGACCGAGATCAAGGGCTGAGGCATGGCCCTGCTGACCCGGACCGCGGGGGCGCTGCACCGCAGACCCCGGCTGCGGCTGACCCTCCTGCTCACCGCCCCGCTGCTGTGGCTCGCCGTCCTCTATCTCGGCTCCCTCGCGGTCCTGTTCGTCTCCGCGTTCTGGACCACGAACTCCTTCACCTCGCAGGTGGTGAAGGTCTGGTCGACGGACAACTTCCACGAGCTGTTCACCACGCCCGTCTTCCGCCAGGTGATCCTGCGCAGTGCCGGAGTCGCACTCGCGGTGACCGTGCTGTGCGCGGTGATCGCCTTCCCGGTGGCCTTCTACACCGCGCGCGTGGCCGGGCCCAGGTGGCGCCCGCTCCTGGTGGTGGCCATCCTCACCCCGCTGTGGGCGAGTTACCTGGTCAAGGTGTACGCCTGGCGGCTCATCCTGTCCCGGGGCGGCCTCGCCGACTGGATGCTCGCCCCGTTCGGGCTGAGCGGCCCCGGCTTCGGCCTGCCGGCCACCGTCCTCACGCTGACCTACCTGTGGCTGCCCTACATGATCCTGCCGATCCACACGGCCCTCGAACAACTTCCGGCCGACCTGCTCGACGCCTCGGCCGACCTCGGGGCGCGGGCCGGGCGGACCTTCCGCTCGGTGGTGCTGCCGATGGTGCTGCCGTCGGTCGCGGCCGGCTCGGTGTTCACCTTCTCGCTCAGCCTCGGCGACTACATCACCGTGCAGATCGTCGGCGGCAAGACGCAGCTGATCGGCAACCTCGTGTACTCCAACATCGAGCTCAACCTGCCCATGGCCGCGGCGCTCGGCACCGTCCCCGTCGTCGTGATCGTCCTGTACCTGCTGGCGATCCGCCGTACGGGCGCCCTCGACAGCCTGTAGGACCTGGAGGAGAGAAGCGCCATGCATCTCAGCCGCACCGCGCGCATCGCCCTGCGCACCGGCGCCGGGCTCGGTTTCGCGGTGGTCTACGTCCCGCTGCTGCTCGTCCTCGTCAACTCCCTCAATCCCGACCGCAGCGCGAGCTGGCCGCCGTCGGGGCTGACGTGGCGCTGGTGGTCGGCGGCCGGGCACAGCTCCGGTGCCCGGCAGGCGCTGTGGGTCTCGGTGAAGGCGGGTCTCGGGGCCACCGCGATCGCGGTGGTGCTCGGTACGCTCATCGCGTTCGCCGTGGCCCGGCACCGCTTCTTCGGCCGCGACACGGTGTCGTTCATCGTGGTCCTGCCGATCGCGCTGCCCGGCATCGTCACCGGCATCGCCCTCAACTCGGCCTTCAGTACGGTTCTGGCGCCGCTCGGCGTGGGTCTCGGGCTGTTCACGGTGATCGTCGGCCATGCCACGTTCTGCATCGTGATGGTCTTCAACAACGTGGTCGCGCGCCTGCGCCGTACGGCCGCCTCGTACGAGGAGGCAGCCATGGACCTCGGCGCGACGACCTTCCGGGCCTTCGCCGACGTCACCTTCCCGCTCGTCCGCTCCGCACTGCTGGCGGGCGCTCTGCTCGCCTTCGCCCTCTCCTTCGACGAGATCGTGGTCACCACGTTCACCGCGGGACCCGGCATCGAGACCCTGCCGATCTGGATCTTCGACAACATGACGCGACCCCAGCAGGCGCCGGTGGTGAACGTCGTGGCCGCAGTGCTCGTGCTGCTGTCGGTGCTCCCGATCTACGTCGCCCAGCGGCTGTCCGCGGACACGGCGACGTCGAGCCGGGTGTGAGAGCCTGTACGGCGCACGGACAGGGGGGTGCATGAGTACGGAGAACGGCGTCGACCCGGCACGAGCGGTGCGCGCGGCGTACGAGGCGGCCTCGGCGGTCGTCGCGGACCTGGGTGACGAGGAGTCGTGGCTGCCGACCGGCTGTACCGGCTGGGCGGTCCGTGATCTCGTCTTCCACTGTCTGGCGGACGCCCAGCGCGCGCTCGTGGCCCTGCACACGCCGGCGCACGAGCCGGTGGACCGGGACGCCGTGTCCTACTGGCGGGACTGGCGGCCGGACACCGTCGGGGCCGCGAACGGCCGGCGGTGGGTACGAGTGAACGGCAGCATGTTCCTCGACTTCCGTCAGCTGCAGGGCCTGTATCTGGAGACGCTGGCGGCGGCCGTGCAGGCGGCGGAGGCGGCCGACCCCGCCCGGCACGTCGGCACGCAGGGGCACGTCCTGACCGCCGGGGACCTGCTGACCACCCTCGCGGTGGAGGCGACCGTCCACCACCTGGACCTGACGGTCCGTCTCCCGCACGCGCCCGGTCCGGCCCCGGAGGGTCTGGCGGCGGTACGCGTCACGCTGGACGGTCTGCTCGGGCGACCGGGCCTGCCGGAGTGGACCGACGAGCACTACGCGCGCGTGGGCACCGGACGGGCCGCGCTCACCGAGGCCGAACGGGCCGCCCTGGGGGCGGCGGCGGACCGGTTCCCCCTGTTCGGCTGAGACCCGGCCGCACACCCGACACGGGGACGCGCACGGCGTCACCTGCGCGGCGCGGGGCCTGCCGGCCGGGTTGATGGAAACCTGCGCCCATGAACAACCCGCCCAGCATCGACACGTACGTCGACCGGGTCACCGCCGGACCCGGCGGAGCGATGACCGACGAGGTCGGCGTGATCACCGGCGATCTGACGGTCGCGACCATCCTGCTGTCCGACGGCCGCAGTGTGCGCGTCGCCATCCAGCACTCCGGCAGCGACACCTGGTACACGCTCGCCGGCAGCCCGGCCCCGGTGCCCGCCGGACAACTCGCGGCATACCACCGGGATCTCCTGGGCCGCATCCGCCGCGGAGGTGGCACGCGCGCCACCTGAGCGGGCCAACTCCCCCTGTGCACGGGCCCGTTGATTTGGCCATGAACATGCAAAAGGCGGCTCCCACACCTTGACCGGCGTTTGGTCCAGACCAATCATGGCCTAGCTCCATGGCCCATGGCCGGGCCGCACAGTGCCGTTCGCCAACCGGGAGTACCCGATGACACGTCCGAGACCCGTACGCGCCCTGCTCGCAGGCCTGGTCACCCTGGCCGCCTCGGCGGGGCTCACCCTGGCAGCGCAGGGCACCGCACATGCGGCGACCCCGCTGCCCCCCCCATGTCTTCGCGCCCTACTTCGAGGCCTACAACGGCGACAGCCCCGCCGCGCTCGCCCAGGCCTCCGGCGCCAAGTACCTGACCATGGCCTTCCTCCAGACCGACAAGAAGGGCTCCTGCACCCCCTACTGGAACGGCGACACGTCCACGCCGGTCGACTCCTCCGTCTTCGGCGCCGACTTCGCCACCATCCGCTCGCGCGGCGGTGACGTGATCCCCTCCCTCGGCGGCTACGCGGCCGACAACGGCGGCACCGAGATCGCCGACAGCTGCACGAACACCGCCTCCATCGCCGCCGCCTACGAGAAGATCATCACCACCTACGACGTCTCCCGGCTCGACATGGACGTCGAGGACAACTCCCTCACGAACACCGCCGGCATCGACCGCCGCAACCAGGCCGTCAAGAAGGTCCAGGACTGGGCCGCTGCGAACGGCCGCTCGGTGCAGTTCTCGTACACGCTGCCGACCACGACGACCGGACTCGCCGACAGCGGCCTCGCCGTACTGCGCAGCGCGAAGAAGGCGGGTGCCAGGATCGACGTGGTCAACATCATGACCTTCGACTACTACGACGGCGCCACGCACCACATGGCCACCGACACCGAGACGGCCGCGAGCGGACTGCACGACCAGCTGGCCGAGCTGTACCCGAACCTGTCGGACGCCCAGCTGTGGAACATGGCCGGCGTCACCGAGATGCCCGGCGTGGACGACTACGGCCCGGCCGAGACCTTCACCACCGCCGACGCCCCCACGGTCTACGACTGGGCGGTCGCCAAGGGCATCAACACCCTCTCCTTCTGGGCCCTCCAGCGGGACAACGGCGGCTGCCCCGGATCCGGCGCCTCCGACACGTGCTCCGGTATCTCCCAGGACACCTGGTACTTCACCCACACCTTCGCGCCCTTCAGCAGCGGTACGACGACCCCGCCGGCGAACGACTTCTCCGTGGCCCTCTCCCCCGCCACCGCCTCGGTCGACCCCGGCGGAACCGCGACCGTGACGGTGCGGACCGCGGTGACCTCCGGCAGCGCGCAAACGGTCGGTCTGACGGTGAGCGGCGCGCCGAGCGGGGCGACCGCGTCCCTGAGCCCGTCCTCGGTCACCGCGGGCGGCGCCGCCACCCTCACCGTGAAGACCGGTGCCACCACGCCACCCGGCACCTACACCCTGACCGTCACCGGCGCCGCGGGCCCGACCCGGCACAGCTCCACCCTGACCCTGACCGTCAGGGGGTCCGGCGGCACGGCCGTCCTCGCCAACGGTGACTTCGAGTCCGGCTCACTCACGCCGTGGACCTGCGACAGCGGGGCCACCGTGGTCTCCTCCCCCGCGCACGGCGGGGCGCACGCCCTGAGGACCGCGCCCTCCGCCTCGCAGACCGGCCGATGCGCGCAGACCCTGACCCTGAAGCCCGGCACCTCCTACACCCTGAGCGGCTGGGTGCAGGGTCCGTACGCCTACCTCGGCGTCAGCGGCGGGGCAACGGCCAGTACCTGGACCTCGTCCTCGTCGTGGTCGAAGCTGACGGTGCCGTTCACGACGGGCTCCTCGGGCACGGTCACGGTGTATGCGCACGGCTGGTACGGCCAGGGCGCGGTCTACGCCGACGACCTGACCCTGAGCTGACCCGGCGCCCTGCCGCCGCCTTCCGTAGGCTGAAAGGACCCGAAGCTCCTCCGGGAGGCCTCCCGCAGGCAGGAGACGGTCGTGATCGAACTGGCCGCGGCGTTCGCCGTCGCGGGAGCCGCGAGCAACGCCGTGGGCACCGCCTTCCAGCGCAAGGCCGCGTCCGACAGCAGCCGTGGCGGGCTGCGGCTGCTCGCGGAGCTGGTGCGCCGGCCCTTCTGGGTGATCGGCATGTGCGGGGTGGTCTGCGCCGCCCTGTTCCAGAGCCTGGCCCTGGTCAACGGCCCCCTCGCGCTGGTCCAGCCGCTCTTCATCCTGGAGCTGCCCTTCGCGCTGCTCGTCGCCGCCCCGCTGATGCACAGGCGGCTGCCCCGATCCGGCTGGAGGGGGGTGGGCGGCTGCGTCGTGGGCCTCGCCGTCCTGCTCGTCGCCGCCGCCCCGCACGGCGCCACCGCTTACGCGCCGCTCACCCGCTGGATTCCCGCCCTGTGCCTGTGCCTGGGCGGGATGGCCGCGGCCGTTCTGCTCGCCGGCCGGGGTCACTCGCCGGCCCGCCGCGCCGCGCTCTTCGCGGCGGCTTCCGCCGCGGGCAACGCGCTGACCGCCGCCCTGCTGAAGTCGGCCGCCGGCACCTTCGCCGACCACGGCTTCGCGGCGTTCCTGCGGTCCTGGCAGACGTACGGCTTCGCACTCACCGGTGCCGCCGCCGTGATCCTGCTGGAGAACGCGCTCCAGGCCGGGCCGCTGGCCGCGGCGCAGCCCGCGCTGACCATCGGTGACGCGGTGATCAGCCTGACGCTCGGCATGACACTGTTCGGGGAGCGGATCCGCATGGGCTGGTGGCTCGTACCGGAGGCGTGCGGCGCCGTGCTCATCGTCGTGGGCGTGGTGGTGCTCAGCCGGGCCGTCCAGCACATCACCGTGGCGCCGGTCGCGGCCGGACAGCGGCGCACGGCTGCGTGAAAGGGGGAACGACCGCACGGACCGCGCCCGTGCCGTCACGGGTGCCGGAAACCACCGCTCGCAGGCCCCGCGGCCTTCGCGCCTGCTACCGCCCCGCGATTCCGTCGATCCAGGCCTGGAGCCGTTCACCCTGCGCGGCCATCAGACCGGGGTCGCGCAACGTGTTGGTGAGGACGCACATGCCCTGGTAGGCGGCGACGAGTTCGACGGCGAGCGCGGCGGCGTCGGCGCGGCCGAGCTGGGCGAACTGGGACTCCGCCCAGGCGAGCAGGGCTCGCATGACCTTCGCGGCGGACTGGCCCAGGCCGTCGTCACGCTTGTCGAGCTCGGTGGCGAGGGTGCCGAAGGGACAGCCGAAGCGGGCCGCGGTCTCACGCTGGTCGACCCAGCCGGCGACGAGCGCCTTCAGCCGGGCGGCCGGATCCGGCAGGGTGTCCAAGCGGGTCGTGAGCGCGTCGAGTTGCTCGCAGTGGGCGTCCACGGCGGCTTCGACCAGCTGGTCCTTGGTCTTGAAGTAGTAGTAGACGTTGCCGAGCGGCACCTCGGCCGTGCGGGCGATGTCGCCGAGGGTCGTCTTCTCCACACCCTGCTCATGGAAGACCTGGACGGCCGCCTTCACCAGGCGCTCGCGCTTGTCGCCGCGGCTGGAACGGCTGGGTCGCGCCGCCCGGGCCGTGGCCGCGGATTCTGAGTCAGTCACCTGACTGAGGATAGACAACGGTGGCCGCTCCGGGCTAATGTCCCGTCTTAGTTAGTCAACTAACTCACTCGACCGAGGAGAGAAACGCCATGATCGTTGTCACGGGAGCCACGGGGAACGTGGGGCGGGCCCTGGTCGCCGCGTTGGTCGAGGCCGGGGAGACGGTGACGGCCGTCGCCCGGCGCATCGGGGCGGATGACGTACCGCCGGGTGTCCGGGCCGTCGCCGCCGACCTCGGTGACCCGCAGAGCCTCGCTCCCGCACTGGAGGGCGCCAAGGCGCTGTTCCTGCTGGTGGCCGGCGAGGAACCGGCCGGCATCCTGCGCCGGGCCGCTGCCGCCGGCTTGGCGAAGGTGGTGCTGTTGTCCTCGCAGGGCGCGGGCACGCGGCCACAGGCGTACACGCACGCGGCGCGTTTCGAGGCGGCCGTGGCCCGATCGGGGCTGCCGTTCACCGTGCTGCGCTCCGGCGGGCTGGCCTCGAACGCACTGGCCTGGGCGGAGCCGGTGCGCCGGTACCGCACCGCGGCGGCACCCTTCGCCGATGTGGCGCTGCCGTTCGTCGACCCGGCCGACGTCGCCGCGGTGGCGGCGGCCGTACTGCGCGGGGACGGGCACGACGGCGCCACCTACACGCTGACCGGTCCCGAGCCGACCACCCCACGGCAGCGGGCCGCCGCCATCGCCGCCGCACTCGAAGAACCGGTGACGTTCGTGGAGCAGAGCCGCGAGGAAGCCCGCGCGGAGATGATCCGGTTCATCCCGCCCGCCGTCGTCGAGGGCACGCTCGCCGTCCTCGGCGCTCCGACCCCGGAGGAACAGGCGGTCGGCGGTGACGTGGAGCGCTTGCTCGGCCGGCCCGCGGCGCCCTTCTCCGCGTGGGCGGCACGCAACGCGGCCGCGTTCCGCTGAGTCTCGCGGGTCCGCCGGCACGGACCGTCCGATGTCCGGCGCCGCAGGGCCGACCGGGTGACACGAGCGGCACTTGGCCACCCCCTTGCACGCCACACCGCACCAATTAGCCGTTTTATAAACTTATCGGCTCTATGGTGCGAACTGTCGGGAGTCGGCCGAGGTGGCGCACAAGGCGTCGCGGCCGGGCGCGGGTTGGGATGGCGATGAGTGGAATCAGCCGCCGGAGTGCGGCTCGCCTCGGTCTCGGCGCCGGCATCGGTCTGGCTGCCGCCTCGCTGGCCAGATGCGCAGGCCGCTCGGACGAGGACGGTACGGCACCCCTGGAGGGGCCGCCCCGGCTGATCGGGGACGGCTCCACGGCGTACACCGGACGGCAGCCCCGCCAGCCGGCGCCGCCCGAGCCCCTCGAACCCGGCCAGACCCCGCCGCAGTTCGTGGTGTTCTCCTGGGACGGCGCCGGCGAGCTGGGCACCGGACTGTTCCCGCGTTTCCTGGAGCTCGCCCGCGCCCACGGCGCACACATGACGTTCTTCCTGTCCGGCCTCTATCTCCTGCCGGAGGAGAAGAAGCATCTCTACGATCCGCCGAACAACCCGGTCGGCGCCTCCGACATCGGCTACCTCACCGGTGAACACCTCAAGGCGACGCTGAAGTACATCCGTCAGGCCTGGCTCGACGGACACGAGATCGGTACACACTTCAACGGGCACTTCTGCGCCGGTTCCGGGTCGGTGGCCAACTGGACGCCGGAGCAGTGGCGTTCGGAGGTGGAACAGGCTCGGACCTTCGTCAAGTGCTGGCGGTCGCACACCGGTTGGCACGACGACCCGCCGCTCCCCTTCGACTACGACAAGGAACTCGTGGGCGGCCGCACCCCCTGTCTGCTCGGGCAGCGGAACCTGCTGCCGGTCGTGCGGGAACTGGGCTGGCGCTACGACGCCTCCTCACCCGGCGGGCTGCAGTGCTGGCCGAGGAAGCGGGGCGACGTGTGGGACCTGCCGCTGCAGAGCATCCCGTTTCCCGGGCACAGGTTCGAGGTGCTGTCCATGGACTACAACATGATGGCGAACCAGTCGAAGAACTCGACGCGCGCGCCCTCCTACAACTACCCCTACTGGCGCGCGCAGGCGGCACAGGCCTATATGGCCGGGTTCCAGCGGGCGTACGAGACGAACCGGGCGCCGCTGTTCATCGGCAACCACTTCGAGCAGTGGAACGGCGGCATCTACATGGACGCGGCCGAGGAGGCCCTGCGGCAGATCGCCGGCTGGGACGACGTGCGCCTGGTCTCCTTCCGGCAGTTCGTGGACTGGCTCGACGCGCAGGACCCCAGGATCCTCTCGAAACTGCGCACCCTGGAGGTGGGTCGGAAACCGGACGGCGGCTGGTCCGCCTTCCTGCGCCCCGGGAAATGACCGCACCCCGAAAGGAAGGCCGGTTTCCGTCAATGGGACTTTGCCGGGGGCAGCGGCCTTCCTAGCGTGGGGTCATGGCAGCACACGGAACGACAGGGAGCGGCCCGGCCGGGAATGTCGTCGTCGGAGTGAGCGACTCGCTCGCCGGCCTGGCCGCGTTGCGCCGCGGCATTCTGGAAGCCCGCAGAACCGGCCGCACGCTGGTGGCCGTCCATGCCTGGGAGCCGCCGGAGGGCGATGCGGTCTACCGGCGCTGGCCCGAGCCGACGTGGGGCCGGCTGTGGTCCGACAAGGCGCGGCAGCTGCTGGACCGGGCCTTCGAGCTGGCGAACGGCGGTCCTCCGGGCGACCTGCGGATCGTACGGCGGGTGGTCAGGGGCCGCGCAGGACCGGTGCTGTGCTCGATCGCGTCGTCCCCGGACGACCTGCTGGTCATAGGCAGGGCCAGGCCCCGGGGCCCGCTGGCCCGGCTGCACCGCCGACCGGTGCACCGGCACGTCCCGGCCCGGGCCGCGTGCGAGGTCCTGGTCGTGGCCGGCCCGCGGCTGCTGCCCCGCGAGGCACGGATCCTGCGGCGCGGCGAACCGGCGGAGCGGCGGGGCCGGGCGGCGGGCCTGGCGCCGTGACCCCGGCCGCGCTGCGCCGGGTCTCCGAGGTCAGCTCGCGCTGCGGCGGGCGTACACCTCGATCTCGATCTTCATACGTGGGTCGGCGAGGCCGCACACCAGCATGGTGGCGGCCGGCCGGCCCTGGCCGAAGCAGCGGCGCAGCACCGGCCAGCAGGGCTCGAAGTCCGCGCGGTCGGGTAGCAGATAGCGCACCCGCACCACGTCGGCGAAGCCGCACTCGGCCTCCGCGAGCGCGGCCTCGATGTTGCGCAGGCACTGCTCCGCCTGTGCCACGACGTCGTCCGGGATCGTCATGGTGGTGTAGTCGAACCCCGTGGTCCCGGACACATGGACCCAGTCCCCGTCGACCACGGCACGGGCGTAGCCGATCTGCTCCTCGAAGGCCGAGCCGCTGAGGATCGCACGTCGCTCTGTCATGCGCGGAAAGCTAGGCGGCCAGCGCCGATACGTCCAATACGGGCTTTGCCATGGACTGATATCTCCAGGCATATGGACCGGACTGATATCCCTGGGACATGGACCGCCCCGAACTCCCGTTGCCGCAGCTGCACGCCTTCGTCGTACTCGCCGAGGAACTCCACTTCGGCCGCGCCGCCGCCCGCCTGGGCATCGCCCAGCCCCCGCTGAGCCAGCAGATCCGCCGACTGGAGCAGAAGGTCGGGTACGCGCTCTTCGAGCGGGAACCGGGACGGGTGACGCTCACCCCGGCCGGCCACGCGCTGCTGCCGGCCGCCCGGCAGGCCCTGGCCGGGCTCGCCGACGGGCTGACCGCGGCACGGGCCGCCGGCAGCGGCCGGTCCGGGCGGTTGCGGATCGGCTTCGCCGCCTCACTGGCCCTGACCGTCCTGCCGGGCCTGCTGCGCGACTTCCGGCAGCGGTTCCCCGACGCGGATCTGGACATCCACGAGATGACCACGGCGCCGCAGCTCGACGCACTGCGCGAGAGAACGATCGACATCGGCCTGCTGCGGGAGCCTCCGGCCGACGAGTCCGAACTGGGCTTCCGGACCGTGTTCAGTGAGCCGTTCGTGGCCGTGCTGCCGGCCGCACACCCACGGGCCGGCCAACGGGTGGTGCCGCTCGCGGAGTTGACCGGCGAGCCGTTCGTCCTGCTGCCGCGCGCTGTCGGCCCGCAGTTGTACGACCGGATCACCGGCCTGTGCGAGGAGGTGGGGTTCACACCCCGGATCTCCCAGCACGCGGTGGAGTGGCAGACCGTGTGCGCCCTGGTGGAGACCGGGCTCGGGGTGTCCCTGGCCCCGGCGAGCATCCGCCGCATCCGGCTCAAGGGGGTGGCCTTCCGCCGGATCGATCCCGGCACCGCGCGTACACGGGTCGCCGTCGCATGGCGCAGGAACGACCGCAATCCACTGGTGGCCCGCCTGCTGACGACGATCGGTCAGCAGGCGCGGCACCGCTCATGAGCTCTCACATCTCTCTTATGTTCGCTCGCCAGAGTCCACGGCTGTGAAGGCGAGGAAGCTCAAGAAGACGAAGACACAGACGAAGACACAGACGAAGATCATCGCGGTGAGCGGTGCGCTCCTGATGGTCGGTGCGATCGGTACGGCCGCCGCGTTCGGCACCGCCGCGCAGGAGTCCCGGCGCATCGAAGCGCACGGCGACCAGCTCTCCGTACCGGTCGACGGTGGCCGCGCCACGGTGGACCTCAGGTCCCTGGCCGTGCGGGCCCGGGCGGACGACGGCCGCACCTGGCAGCTGTCGGCACCGGCGTCCGGTGATCTCGGCGCGCCCGGGAAGGTCACCGTCCGCGGCGGTCGGGCCAGTTGGCGCTACGTCGACAGGGGGCTGACCGTCACCGCCTCCGCGCGTGACGGACGCCTGGCCGTCACCGTGCACTCGGCACGGCGGGCCAGCCTGACCTGGCCGGTCTCCGGCACGGACCGAACCACGCAGGAGGTGCAGGTCCCGCGCGGTGAGGGTTTGTCCGTGCCGGTCGCCGACCGGTGGTGGAACTCTCCCTCGGCGGGCCTGGCGGGCACCGAGGCCGACATGGCCGGCGGCCTGACCATGCCGTTCTGGGGCACCAGCCAGTCCGGACGGCACGGCGCGAGCTACATCGTCGAGTCCGACATCGGCACGACCCTCAGGTTCGTGTCCGTCGGCGGCAGGCTCCGCACCGAGGCCGAGCACGCGTTCTCGGCGCAACAGGCCACGGGGACGTACACGGTGACGTTCGCGCTCACCGACGGGTCACCGGTGGCGGCGGCGCGCGACTACCGCGCCTGGCTCCAGGGCCACGGTGGCATCACGACGCTCCGGCAGAAGATCGCGCGCAATCCCGAAGTCGCCAAGCTGGTGGGCGCCTTCCACGCCTACACGTGGGGCCAGGCACGTACCGCCGAGGGCGTCCGCCGGCTGCGGGAGCTGGGGATCGACCGGATGTGGCTGGGGTACGACGCCGACGGCGCCCCCATGGACCGGGAGGCCACGCGCCTTGCCCGGCAGGCCGGCTATCTCGTCGGGCCCTACGACTCCTGGGCCAATGCGCAGGACCCGGCGTCGGCCGACACCCCCGTGTCCGGCTGGCCCGCCCCGGTGTGGCAGGCCGCCTGTGTGCGCCAGGCGGACGGCACCGTCGTCACCGGATTCGGCGGCCGCGGCTGCTATGTGAGCTCCGAAGCGCTCCGCCGCGCGGAGCCCGGCCGGCACTACCTGTCCGACCGCACCGGGAAGATGACCGCGGGTGGCGCCACCAGCTACTTCCTGGACGTCGACGCCGCAGGTGAACTGTTCGCCGATCACTCTCCGGCGCATCCGATGACCAAGGCCCAGGACCGCAGGAACCGGCTCGCGCGCATGGCATGGCTGTCCGGCGACCGCCGCCTGGTGCTCGGTTCGGAGAGCGCGGGTTCCTGGGCGAACGGAGTGCTGTCCTTCAGCCATGGCTCTGGCACACCGGTCGACGACCGGTTGTGGAAGCTGGAGAGGGACCGCCCGGCCTGGGGCGGTTACGCCCCGGCCGACGCACCGGGGATCTTCTTCAAGCCCGTCCATCTGCCGGCCGACCTCGCGAAGGCGATGTACGACCCGAGGTACCGGGTGCCGCTCTACCAGACGGTCCTGCACGACTCGGTGATCAGTACCGAGCGCTGGGAGCTGTCGTGGTCGAAACTGCCGGACCAGAGCCGCACCCGTGCGCTTCTCGCGATGCTGTACAACGTGCCCCTCAACCTGGTCCTCGACCAGTCCGAACTGGACCGGCACGGCGAGCGGATCGCCCAGGTGCAACGGTACTTCGAGCCCCTGCACAAGGCGGCGGCCGCACAGCCGATGACCGGCTTCCGCCGGCTCACGGACGACGGTCTCGTACAGCGCACCACGTTCGGCAGCGGGGTGCTGACCGTGACGGCCAACTTCTCCACCACGCCCCATGACGGGCTGCCCGCCGGCTGCGTCGACGCGGTGCTCAAGGGAGGCGAGAAGAAGCGGTTGTGCCCCGAGGGCCTGTGACACACGGCCGGCGGCGCGACGGGGCCACCCACTTCGGCAGGGCCACCCATTTCGGCAGGGGCCACCAAGGCCCGGAAGGGGCCGCCGACTCCCGGAAAGCAGCCATCGGCTCCCGGCACGGGCAACCGGCTCCTGGGACGGGCGATCGGATCCCCTACGGATACCCTGAGGGACAAGATCGGGGGCTTCCCCGGATGTGGGGAGAGCCGACGAGTCGTCAGGCTTGGTCCATGACGACTCCTCTTCCACGGCCGCCCGACCGTCGCGGCGGCACCCGGCGCCGAGCACGAGCGCTCGCCGCGTGCGCCGCCGCCGCGCTGTGCACGCTGACCGCCGCTCTCCCCGCCGCCGCGGCCACCCGCGCGGCCCCCACCGTCCCGACCACCTCGTCGTCCTCCCGTCCGCTCGCCCTTCCCGCCCCGACCGGTCCCTACCGGGTCGGGGAGGTGGACCTGCATGTGGTGGACCACTCCCGGGCGGACCCGTGGCGGTCCGGGAAGAGCCGGCGGGAGTTGATGGTCAGTGTGTACTACCCCGCGACCGACACGGCAGGCCGGCCGGCGGCCCCGTACATGCTGCCCGCGGCGGCCACCCACTTCGACGAGGTCACGGCGAACGGCTACCTCGGGTTGCACATCCCGGCCGGCCGGGCGGACTGGGCGCGCACCGTCACCCACGTGACCCGCAACGCTCCTGCGGCCGCCGGCCGCGCCGGACGGCTCCCGGTGGTGCTCTATTCCCCGGGACTGGGTGAACCGCGCACCTGGGGCACGACGTCGGCGGCCGATCTGGCCAGCCGCGGCTATGCGGTCGTCACCATCGACAACACCTACGAGTCGCCCGAGGTCCAGTTCCCGGACGGCTCCCTGGCCACCCTGTCACCGCCCTCGGACGGTGTGGACACCTTTCTGCGCAAGGCGCTGGCCGTCCGGGTCGCCGACACCGGCTTCGTCCTGGACCAGCTCAACGAGCTCAACAGCGGCCGGAACCCCGACGCGGACGGACAGCCGCTGCCGGACGGCCTGGCGGGGGCGCTGGATCTGACCGAGGTCGGTATGTTCGGCCACTCGATGGGCGGTACGGCTGCCGCGCTGGCGATGGACGCGGACCACCGGATCACCGCGGGTATCGACATGGACGGCAATCTGACCAACTACGACGGCTCGCTGATGCCCGTCGCCCGGCACGGCCTCGACCGGCCCTTCCTGCTGATGGGCAAGGACGGCGACACCGACACCGGACCCGGCTGGCAGGCGTTCCGCGCCCACACCCCGGGGTGGAACCGTCAGCTGACCCTGCTCGGCTCGGAGCACGCCACGTTCACCGACGCGGAGGCGCTCGTGCCACAGCTGCATCTGTCGCCCTGCGAGCGGACCGACGACATCGGCACGATCGACCCGGCCACCGCGATACGGACCAACGAGGCCTATGTGTCCGCCTACTTCGACCACTGGCTGCGCGGCCGCAGCGGACGGCTGCTGGAGCGACCGTCACCGAAGTACCCGGACATGGTCTTCGTGATGTGATCGCGGCGCCGTGCCATGGAGGCGGGAGAGAGCGGTACGGGAACTAACAGGAGGAGGACGCGAAGCGCGCCAGCTGGTCCTTGATCCACGGGTCGTACACTGCCAGACGATGCCGAGCGCCAGGGACGGACCACGCCACCTGGCCGGCGACCCAGGGATCGATCCGCTGCCCGGGCCCGCTTCGGCAGGGCGTGCGCCGGTCGGCGTGCACCGCCGCGGTGCCGGCGGCGTGTCCCGCCGGTCCCGGGGTGGCCGCCGCGGAGCCGCCGGTGGCGAGGAGAGCACCTGCGACCACCGTGGTGACGGCACCGGCCGCGCCCGCTTTCCGTATCAGCCTCTTCATTGGCCTTCTCCTTCCGGTAGGGCTCCTGACCGTGCGTGTGCGGTCCATGGCTGACGGTCCCGTCCCGCCCGTAGTGGGGGACCGGGGAACCGCGTCCCATGGCCGGTGGGGGCGTCTACCCAGAAGGACACGCCCCACTCGTGCACGGCTACGCGGTACACGGCCCGGAGGACGGCCGCGGTGCCTGCGGCGCAACCCCGCCGGAACGTGATCACCATTCCCCGTCTGCCGGTCGTCGAGCTCGCGCCGCGGACGATGATCCGGGCATCGCCGACAAGCTCGCCCTCGACCCGGCGCGCCCGCATCGACCCGGCGCGCCCGCCACCCCCGACCGCCGCGGCACTTACGCCCACACGGTCCGCGACCTGCCCGGGACGGCCGTATGGCCCGCGGTGCCGGTATGCCGCCGTTCGCGAATGGCGGCAGCGAGCGCTGTGCTGCCCGCTGCCGCGGGCTTATGGTGGGCCGTCAATTGCGTCCGCTCCGAGGGGAACTGATGAGACCCGGGACCAGGATCGTGCGATACGCCGCCGTCTGTGCGGCAGCCCTGCTGCTCTGTACCGGCCTCACCACCACGGCATCGGCCGACGGCGCCACCGCCGCCCGGAACCCGCTCGCCGACCGGCTCGACGCCTACTGGACCCGGGCGCGCATGGCGGCAGCGCTGCCGGCCGACACCGTCAAGGGGAGCAAGCCGGGTGCGCCGGCCGCCGGGGCGTCCCCCGCGGTGGACGGGCCCCGGCCGGGCGAGTACATCCCGCCGAGCCGGAGCTTCGACGGCATCCCCCAGGCCGGCACCTTCTTCTGGACGGACGCCGGCGGCACCGGGCGCACCTGCAGCGGATCCGTCGTCCACAGCCCCGGCCACGACCTGGTGCTGAGCGCCGGCCACTGTCTGAAGGGCTACGCCGGCACCGCGCCCGCGCGTCACCTGGCCTTCGTCCCGCAGTACCACGACGCCCGCAAACCCTTCGGGATCTTCCCGGTGCGCACCGACGGCGTCTACGTTCCCCAGCAGTACTACGACCTGGGCGAACACGCCGGAGCCGGGTACGACTTCGCCTTCGCTGCCACCGAGCCCAACCAGGACGGCACACGCCTCGAGGACGCGGTCGGCGGAGTGCGGCTGCTCACCGGGACGGGCTACTACCACGCCCCGGTCCGGATGATCGGCTACCCCGCGGGGGCGGAGCAGCCGCTGGAGTGCTGGAGCTGGACCACCAGGTGGGACAGCGACGACCCGGCCGACCCCGGTACGTTCCCGCGCATCGCCTGCGACGCCTTCGTGGGCGGCACCAGCGGCGGTCCGATGCTCGTACCGTGGCCCGGCGGTTGGGCGGTCATCGGTGTGATCGGCGGCTATCACACCGGCGGCAACACCCCGCAGATCTCCTACAGCGCCTACTTCGGCGCCGCCACGGCGGACCTGTACGCGGCAGCGGTCACCGGAGCGCCACCGGCGGGCCCCCGCCTCACCGCCGGCTCATAGGGCGATCCCGCACGCCGGGCAGTCGTGTCTGCGCGTGCGGGGAAGTCGTCCCGCGCCTGTCCGGGAAGTCGTGCCTGCACGTCCACTGCCAAGGCAACGTCACCGTGGCACGATAGGGGTGAACATCACCCTATCGAGGGGGTGTGGACCATGGCCGTGTCAGAGGCCTCACCCGGTCCGAAAACCCACAAGCCCGGGCTCCGGCGTGAGATCGGCTTCGTCGGACTCATCTGGGCCTCGGAGGGTTCGATCATCGGGTCCGGGTGGCTCTTCGGCGCACAAGGCGCCCTGGCGGCCGCGGGTCCGGCGGCGATCATCTCCTGGGCCATCGGCGGCCTGGCGATCCTCATCCTGGCGCTGGTGCACGCGGAACTCGGCGGTATGTATCCCGTCTCGGGCGGCACCGCCCGCTTCCCGCACTACGCCTTCGGCGGCGCGGCCGGCGCGTCGTTCGGCTGGTTCTCCTGGCTGCAGGCGGCCACCGTGGCGCCCATCGAGGTGCTGGCGATGATCACGTACGGCCAGCACTACTCCTGGGCGAGCGGCTGGGAGAAGGTCCAGGGCGGCGAGCACGTCCTGACTCCGCCGGGCATCGCCGTCGCGGTCGGGCTGATGGCGGTCATCACTGCCATCAACTTCCTCAGCATCCGGCTGCTGGCCCGCACCAACAGCGCGGCGACCTGGTGGAAGGTCGGCGTTCCGCTGCTGACGATCTTCGTGTTCGCCATCGCCCAGTTCCGCACCGGCAACTTCACCGCCGCGAACGGATTCGACCCGTACGGCGCCAAGGGCATCCTGTCCGCCGTCTCCACCAGCGGCATCATCTTCGCTCTGCTGGGCTTCGAGCAGGCCGACCAGCTGGCCGGTGAGAGCGCCAACCCCAAGCGGGACATCCCGCGAGCGGTCATCGGCTCGATCATCCTGGGCATTCTGATCTACATCCTTCTGCAGGTGACCTTCCTCGCCGCACTGCCCGCCGCGCAGATCGGCAGCCACTGGGCCGACTCGGCCTTCACCGCGCTGAGCGGGCCCTTCGCCCAAGTGGCCACGCTGATCAGCCTGGGCTGGCTGGCCACGGTCCTCTATCTCGACGCCGTGGTCTCCCCCGCCGGCACCGGTCTGATCTACATCACCGGCTCCTCCCGGGTTTCCTATGGCCTCAGCCGCAACGGCTATGTGCCCTCCGTCTTCGAGACCACCAACCGGCGCGGTGTTCCCTGGGTCGGCCTCATCACCGCGTTCGTGATCGGCTGCATCTGCTTCCTGCCGTTCCCCAGCTGGCGTTCCCTGGTCGGCCTGATCACCAGCGCCAGCGTGCTGATGTACGCGGGCGCGCCGCTGTCCTTCGGGGTGTTCCGCAACCGGCTGCCCGAGGCACACCGTCCCTACCGGCTGCCCGGCGGCGCCTGGATGTCGCCGCTCGCGTTCATCGTCGCCAACCTGCTGATCCTGTGGTCGGGTTGGACCACCGACTGGAAGCTCGGCGTCGCCATCCTGCTCGGTTACGTCATCCTGGTCGCCAACCGGGTGTTCAAGATGAACCCCATCACTCCCCAGCTCGACCTGCGGGCCGCGCAATGGCTGCCGGTCTACCTCGTGGGCATGGGGCTCATCGTCTACCTCAGCGACTTCGGGCCGCTCAGGCACCCCTGGTTCCCGCTGTGGTGGGACATCGGGGTCGTGGCCGCGTTCAGCGTCGTCATCTACTACTGGGCCATGGCAGTCGCCCTGCCCACCGAACGCATCCAGCGACTGATCGACCAGGTCGTCGTCCCGGAGGAGGAGGACATCCTCTGAGCCGCGGCCTCAATGTCGCGCGTGGCGGATCTTCAACCGCCCGTACTCCATGGTTCCGGAGATCCGGATCCTCGTCCCGCCGGGGCGGGGATGCCGCCGGGCCCTGTAGCGAGGGACCTTCCACACGGTACGCAGCTCTTCCATCTCGACGATCGCGTCGCGCGGCACGATGATCTCGGCCCTGCCGGTGCCGAGGTGCAACTCGATGTCGACCACCGGATGCTCGATGACCGCGTGGGACAGGTCCAGGTGCACCCTGCCGAATGCGGACTCGACCTTGAGGACCCGAGGCACCCGCCATGCGCCGCGCCGCCGGATCCGTCCGCGTGCGGCGGCGATCGTGGACGTGGTGTCCGCGTGCTTTTCGGGGAGCGGGGCCAACACCGGCACGAGGTCATGGTGCGTCCTGGCGGTGAGGACCTGGTGGAGGCGTTCGTCCATCTCCTCGTACGAGATGCGCCCTTCGGCGTACGCCTCCTGCAGGCGCTGCACGGCCATGTCGCGGTCCTCGTCGCTGATCAACTGCGGCGGGCCTGCCGGCTCCCGGTCGGCGCTGCTCATGATCCTCGCCCCTCCCCCTTCTCGCCCATGGCCCTGACCTGCCGTCACAGCAACCTCACAAGGGTGACAGGCGACCGTACGCGACGTCACCCGTCACCGTCCCGCGGTCAGACGTCCCAGGTGACCGGGAGGCTCTTCACCCCGTAGATGTCCGCGGTCTCCGGGCGCAGGCCGACCTCTTCGGCCGGTACGGCCAGGCGCAGCGTCGGGAAGCGGTTGAACAGCGCGGGGAACGCGACCCGCATCTCGACGCGGGCCAGCTGCTGGCCGAGGCACTGGTGGATGCCGTGACTGAAGGCCAGGTGCCCGCCCACGTCCTGCCTGCGGAGGTCGAGCACATGCGGGTCGGCGAAGCGCTCGGGGTCGCGGTTGGCGGTGTTGTACGACAGGACGACCGTCGTCCCGGCCTTGATGGTCTGCCCGCCCAGCTCGACGTCCTCCAGCGCCGTCCTCATGAACGTCTTGGCCACGCTCAGATACCGCAGCAACTCCTCCACGGCCCCGTCGATGAGCGCGGGGTCGGCGCGCAGCGCGGCCAGTTGCTCCGGGTGCTGCAGCAGTGCGAACGTGCCGAGGGACAGCATGTTCGCGGTGGTGTCGAACCCGGCCGCCAGCAGAACGAGGCTGATCCCCTTCAGTTCCTCATCGGTCAGATCGCTGCCGGTGAGTTCGCTGAGCACGTCGTCGGTGGGGTTCGCGCGCTTGGCGGCCACCAGCTCCGCGAGGTACTCCTGGGTGGCGGTGTAGGCCGCCATCAGCTCCTCATCGCTTGTCTCCCCGCCCATGAACGTGTCGATCTGCTCCTGGAAGGAGCCCCGGTCCTCATACGGCACCCCCAGCAGCTCGCAGATGATGACGGTGGGGATGGGCTTGGCGAACGCGGTCACCAGGTCCGCCGGCGGACCGGCCTTCTCCATGGCATCCAGGCAGTCGGCGGTGATCTGCTCGACGCGCTCGGTGAGCAGTCGCATCCGTCGCACCGTGAACTTGCCCGCCAGCGGCCTGCGGTAGCGCCGGTGCTGCGGGTCGTCCATGAGGAGGAACTCGCCGGGCGGCACCGGGGGAACCTCGAAGTCGCCCACGTTCAGGAGTTCCTTGCGCGAGCTGAACCGCGAGTCGGGGAGGACCGACCTCACCAGGTCGTACCCGGTGATCAGCCAGCCGGGCCTTCCGCCGACGTGGGTGAAGCGGCTGATGGGGCCGTGCCGACGGGCGTCGATCAGCTCGGCCGGCGGGTCGAAGGGGCAGCCCGGCCGACGCTCCGTGGGCAGCGCCGTGACGGTGTGGACGGATTCGCTCATGACCATTCCCCGTTTCACGATATTACGCGTTTGATGCAGCCCGAAAGCTACGTTGCATTCATAATCTCGTCAATCGTGCTAGCGACGTAAGTGCAGGTGGGCTGCGGGAAATTGGCGCAATGACGCTGAGCTCAAACGCAATGCCCCGTTGCAATGAAGGAACGGTCTAAGAGGCTGTTAAGAACGCCGTTTGGCAGGCTGGTCCCATGAACGACGCAGCTCAGGACGTGTCCCCCGCCGGTGCCGCGCGCGTGCTGGTCGTGGATGACGATCCCGAGGTACGCGCCGCCCTGGAGGACGGGCTGGCCCTGGAGGGGTTCACCGTCCGTGGTGCGGCGGACGGACACGCGGGTCTGGCGGCGGTGGCGGACTGGGAACCGGACGCGCTGGTGCTCGACGTGATGATGCCGGTGGTGGACGGGCTCGCCGTGTGCCGGCAGTTGCGGGCGCTGGGCGACCGTACGCCGATCCTGGTGCTGACCGCACTGGACGCGGTCAGCGACCGGGTGGACGGCCTGGACGCGGGAGCGGACGACTACCTGGTCAAGCCGTTCTCGCTGGACGAGCTGGCGGCCCGGCTGCGCGCCCTGCTGCGCCGCGCCGGCCCCGCCGAGCCGACCCCGTGCGCGCAGCTGCACTTCGCCGATCTGGTCGTGGACCCGCGGACCCGCACGGGGCAGCGGGGCGGGCGGCGGCTGGAGTTCACCCGCACCGAGTGGAGCCTGCTGGATCTGCTGCTGCGCCACCCCGGGCAGGTACTGGAGCGGGGCACGATCATGCGCTGGGTGTGGGGCCGGGACCTCGGGCCCGACTCCAATTCGCTGGCCGTCTACATCGGGTATCTGCGCCGGAAACTGGAGGCCGAGGGCGCCTCGCGGCTCGTGCACACCGTGCACGGCGTCGGCTACCGGCTGGACGAACGGTGACGCGGCCGCGCCGGCCCCGTCGGCACCGTCGCCCTCCGCTGCGCCGCCGGCTCGCCCTGACCGCGTCGGCCGCCGTGGCGGGTGTGGCGCTGGCGGTGTGCGCCGGCGCGTACGCCGTCACCGTCTACACCCTGCACCGGCAGTTCGACCTGCAACTGACGCAGGCGGCCACGCTGGCCGTCCAGCAGCACCGGCAGGAGGGCCCCGGGGTGCAGTCCGGCGAGTGCCGGTACCTGGCCGCCCCCGCCTGTGCCCAACTGGTGCCCGAGGCCTCCGCGCAGGACCCGCACCGGCCCTATCTGCTGCCGGTCACGGACGCGGTGCGCGAGGTCGCCGGCCGCCGTCGGGCGCCGTACTACAGCACGGCGTCGGTGGACGGCCGGCCGGTGCGGGTGCTGACCACGCCGGCCCGTCGAGGGCTGGCCATGCAGGTGGCGCTGCGCTCCGACGGGGTACGGCACGCCGAGCGGCAGGCCGCCGGACTGCTCGCCGTGATCGGCGGGGCGGGTGTGCCGGTCGCGGCCCTGCTGGGCTACTGGGTGTCCCGTTCGGGTCTGGCTCCAGTGACCCGGCTGACGTCGACCGCGGAGCGGATCACGGCCACGCGGGACGCGGGACTCCGTATCGAGCTGCCGCCCGGGCAACGAGACAGCGAGGACGAGATCACCCGGCTCGCCGTCACCTTCAACACCATGCTCGACGCCCTGGAGGAATCGCTCGCCGCGCAACGGCGTCTGGTCGCCGACGCCTCGCACGAACTGCGCACACCGCTGACGGCGTTGCGCGCCAACGCCGAGATCCTGCTGCGCGCCGAGCGGCTGACCCCGGACCGGCGGGAGCGTGCGACGAGCGCCCTCACCCGCCAGTTGCGGGAGGTGACCACGCTGGTCAACGACCTGATCGACCTTGCCCGCGACGAAGAGCCGCAGCAGGCCCTGGAGTTGGTGCACCCGACCGCCCTGCTGGAGCACGCGGTGGCGGCCGCCCGCGACCACTGGCCTCACGTTCCCTTCGTCCTCGACACCGGCACCGCGGCGGCGTCCGCCCTGACGGCCGCAGTGCCGAGCCGGCTGACCCGGCTGTTCTCCAACCTGCTGGACAACGCCGCGAAGTTCTCCCCGCCCGGCGGCCGGGTCGAGGTGGCGGCGCAGCGGTCGGCGGATCCCGACCGGCTGGAGATCGCCGTCCGTGACCACGGTCCCGGCATCGACTCGGCCGACCTCCCTCATGTGTTCGACCGCTTCTACCGGGCCCGCGCCGCTCGTGCCCTTCCCGGCTCGGGCCTCGGGCTGGCCATGGCCCGTCAGATCGCCCACACCCACCGCGCCGAACTCACCGCCCACCAGGCCCCGGGAGGCGGCGCCCTGTTCCGGCTGAGCCTGCCCGTGGACTCGCGCTCGCCCCACTGAACCGTCAGCCCGGCGGGACTTCCGGGCCGCCGGGCCAGCGCCGTCCCCGATCTGCAACCGGCCGGACACCCTTGGCCAGGACCAAGCCGTCCCCGTGATGTGACGTCACGTCAGACCAACGGCTGGTTCTGCACCGCATGGCCTTGACAGCAGGAGCCACAGGGACCACTTTGCGGGACAACGTTGTCGAAGGGACATGGTCACGATGGTGCCGTTCCGCCTCCTGCCCGTGCTCACCGCCGGCGCCTTGATCGCCGGTGCCGCCTACGCCCCCGCACAAGCCCACCCCTCCTCCCTCGCGCCGGTCTCCGACCCGGCCTCCCTCGTGAACCCCTTCATCGGGACCACACACGCCGCAGACGACTTCCCGGGGGCCGACACCCCGTTCGGGATGGTCCAGTGGAGCCCCGACACCAGCCCGCACCGCCCGGACGGCGGCGGCTACGAGTACGCCGACTCCGCCATCACCGGATTCGGCCTGACCCATATCGCGGGACCGGGCTGCCGGGCCGCCGGTGACATCCCGGTGCTGCCGACCGTCGGCACGGTGGACACGGGCGCCACGGTCGGCTTCTCGCACGCCGCCGAGTCCGCCACACCCGGTTCGTACACGGTCTCCCTGGACAACGGCGTCACGACGGAACTGACCGCCACCACCCGCAGCGGAATGGCCCGGTTCACCTTCCCGGCCACCACGCGGGCGAACCTCCTGTTCAAACTGACGGGCAGCGAGAACGGCGACACCGCCGCGCAGTTCGACGTGGTCAACGACAGAGAGGTGCGGGGGAAGGTCACCAGCGGCAACTTCTGCGGTGAGGGCAATTCCTACACCGTCTACTACGACATGGTCTTCGACCAGCCGTTCCGCCACAGCGGCACCGCGCTGGCCGCCGCCACGCCCACCACCCCCACGACCATTGCCTCCCCCAGCGCACCCGAGGCGCCCAACAAGCCGGTGCTGCACGGCCCCGTGGGCCGTACGCCGCACACCTTCGCTCCCGGGGCGAGCGGCTCCGACGGCTATGTCACGTTCGACACCACCACCCACCGGGTGGTTCAGGCCAAGGTCGGCATCTCGTACGTGTCGGCCGCAGGCGCGGCGGGCAACCGCCGGGCGGAGAACCCGGGCTGGGACCTGGCCAAGGTCCGCGGCGCGGCGCACAGCGCCTGGAAGTCCCTCCTCGGCCGGGTGCGGATCGCCGGCGGGACACCCGCTCAGCAGACCGTCTTCTACACGGCGCTGTACCACGCGCTGCTGCATCCGAACGTGATCAGTGACACCAACCGCCGCTATCCCGGCTTCGACGGCAGGATCCACACCGTCGACCCGGGCCATGGCGCCGCCTACGCCAACTACTCGGGCTGGGACGTCTACCGCTCGCAGGCCCAGCTGGAGGCGCTCGTCGCGCCCCGGATCGCCTCCGACACCGCCCAGTCGATGGTCGATGACTACCGTCAGACCGGCCTGTTCCCCAAGTGGTCGGAGAACAACGGCGAGACCCACGTCATGGTGGGCGATCCGGCGGACGAGATCATCGCCGACTACTACGCCTTCGGGGCCCGCGGCTTCGACACGGCCACCGCCCTCAAGGGCATGATCGCGGAGGCAACCGTCCCCAACGACAACCGGCCCGGCCTCACCTATCTGGAGCAGTTGGGCTGGCTGCCCAGCAACGGCAAGTACGGCTGCTGCAACTTCTACGGCGCGGCCGCCACCACCCTCGAGTACAACTCTGCGGACTTCGCCGTCTCGGCCCTCGCCGGCGCCCTCGGCCACACCGCCGATCAGCAGCGGTTCGCGGACCGGGCGCAGGACTGGCAGAACCTGTTCCACCACGGCAGCGGTTTCATCCAGCCGCGCGACGCCTCGGGCACATGGACGGCGGGCTTCTCGCCGGCCTCGGGCCGGAACTTCGTCGAGGGCGACTCCTGGCAGTACACACCGATGGTGCCGTTCAACCTGCACGGACTGGCGACCGCCCTGGGCGGTGACGCGGCCATGGCCAGGTACCTGGACACGGACCTGTCCTCGCTGACCGGCGCCGGCGGATACACCGATCTGGGCAATGAGCCGAGCCTGAACATTCCCTGGGAGTACGACTACATCGGCCGCCCCTACCAGACGCAGAAGGTCGTCCGGCAGATCCAGGACCAGATCTGGACCGCCGGCCCGGCCGGACTCGCGGGCAACGACGACCTCGGCGAGATGAGCTCGTGGTACGTGTGGTCCGCCCTCGGCATGTATCCCGAGACCCCCGGCACCGCCGATCTGGCGCTGGGCAGCCCGCTCTTCCCCCAGGCGCTGATCACCCTCCCGTCCGGACACACCCTCACGATCAACGGCAACGGTGCGGCGGACGACGCCCCGTACGTCCAGTCGGCCACGTGGAACGGCACGCCCTGGAACGCGGCACACGCGCCCGACGGCGCCCTGACCGGCGGCGGCACCCTCACCTACGTACTCGGCACCTCGCCCAACACGTCCTGGGCGTCGGACGCCTCGGCCGCCCCGCGCTCCTACCCGGGCGCACCCGCCTACAGCGACGTCGGGACGTCCGGTGACACCGCCGCGGCCTCGGCGAACTTCGACGGCGCGGGCTACAGCTACTCCGCGCACGCTCTGGCCACCGCGGGAATCAGCCCCGGCTCGAAGGTCACGGTCGACGCGGTCGGCTTCACCTGGCCCGACGTGGTGCCCGGCGCAAGGGACAACTACGAGGCGAACGGTCAGACGGTACGGACGCCGGGCTCGGGCAGCATCTCCTTCCTGGGTGCCGCCAACAACGGTCCGGCCTCCGGCACGGCGACCGTCACCTACACGGACGGCACGACCCAGTCGGTCACCGTCGGTCTGTCCGACTGGACGCTGAACGGGGGCGCCGCCTCACCGCTCGCCGACAACACCGTCGCGGTGACCCTGCCGTACCGCAACCACGCGGGCACCGCCTCCGACAGCACACGGACATATGTGTTCGCCACGGCGCCCGTGGCGCTGAGTCCGGGCAAGACGGTCAGCAGTGTGCGCCTGCCGTCCGATGTCGCCGCCGGGGGTCTGCACATCTTTGCGATCGGCTTCGGCAGCGGCTGAGCCTGTGCGGGGGCCGGTGCCGGAACATGCCGTTGAGTGGAGCAATCCCGGGGTACGGGGGCACCGCGCACCAGGCTGGTCGGGTGACGCACCGACGGACCGGCCGGGAGCCGGAGGACGGCTCGATGCCCCGGCCCCGGCTGCCGGCGCCTCCGGCGTGGCTGCGCTGGCTTCCGCTCCTGTACGTCGCGGCCGTCCTGCTGCTGGAGCCCGCCACGCCCGTGGACTGGCCGGTGAGTTTCGTGCTGATCGCCGTGCCCCTGGTGACCGCGTTCGCGCACGGCCCCGTGCTCGTCGGCGCCGCCACGGTGTTCGCCGTGGGCCTCGAAGCGGTACTGGCCGGCACCCCGTGCTGTGCGGGCCGGTCCGTCGGCTATCTGTGGGACCGTCACTATGTCGCGTCCTACATCTGTACGACCCTGGTGGGCGGCCTCGGCGTGATCGTGGCCGCCCACCGGATCCGGCGCGAACGCACCCTGGCCGACGTGCGGTACGTGGCCGAGATCGCGCAGCGCGTCCTGCTGCGGCCCGTGCCGCACCGGATCGGCCACCTCCGGCTGGAGAGCCTCTACCTCTCCGCGGCCGCGGAGGCCCGCATCGGCGGCGACCTGTACGAGGCCGTCCCCACCCGGTTCGGGGTCCGCCTCGTCATCGGCGACGTCCGTGGCAAGGGACTGCTCGCGGTCGAGACCGCCGCCGCTCTGCTCGGGGCGTTCCGCGAGGCGGCGTACGACGAACCGGAGCTGCCCGCTCTGGCCGGCCGCGTGGACACGAGCATGAGCCGCCGGGCGACGCAGCTCGGCGGAACGGAGACGAGCGAACGGTTCGTCACCGCTGTCTTCGCCGAGATCCCCGCCGACGGCCGGCTCGTCCGCATCGTCAACTGCGGCCACCCACCGCCCGTCTCCCTCAGGGCCGGCGAGGTGTGCGAGCTGGAGAGCGGGCGCCCGGCGCCGCCCCTGAACCTCGGCATGCTGGTCGAGGACCCGTTCCGCCTGGAGGTGTATCCCTTCCGGCCCGGCGACCAGCTGCTGCTGTACACGGACGGCGTCACGGAGACACGGGACGCGGCCGGCACCTTCTATCCACTGCTGCAGCGCCTGCGTTCCTGGGGCCCCCTCCCGCCGGGGGAACTGCTCGCACGGCTCCACGACGACCTGCTGGACTACAGCCACAACGGCCTGCAGGACGACACCGCGGCTCTCGCGGTCTGCCTGCATCCCGAGGAGCCGCCGGCCGGGTGAGCGCCGCCGGTGTCAGAAGGCCGTGTGGGCGAACCAGTTGTCCAGGACCGCGGTCCGTCCCGAGAGCTGGAAGGCGGCGTCCTGAAACGACCGCCGTCCGTAGAGCAGGAGCAGCAGATCCGCCGCCTGCCCGTGCACCGCCGCCGTGGCCGTCCCGGCCTGTCCCGCCGCGTGATCTGCACGCGGCAGCAGGCGGAAGCCGTCCGGGTCCAGCCGCACCCGCCACTCCTCGCCCGCTGCCTCGCCGAGGTCCGTGCACCGGAACGCGAGGGTCTCGCCCTCGCCGCGCAGCTTCGTCACGCCGGGGGCGAAGAGACCCGCGTAGGGCAGGTTGACGAGGAACTCGTCCACGCCGTCCGCCGCGAGCACGGGGTCGAGGCCGGAGTCCAGGCCGACGGCACGCTCGGCGTCCACCCGGTGCACCAGGGTCTCGAAGAGCATCCGCCGGGCCCAGAACCGCGCGTGCCGGTCCTCGCCCCAGACCCACATCGGCGCCTCGGGATCGGTGTCCCGCAGGACGGCCGCCACCGCGGGCACCCCCGCGGCCACCCAGCCGGGATACTCCCGCGGGTTCTCCGGCAGCCCCAGCTCGACGTCGCGGCTGCGGGGAGGCTCCTGGACCAGCCGGGTCAGCAGGGTGCAGAACCAGCGCTGCAGCGCTCCGACGTGCTGGGTGAGGTCGGCCAGGGTCCAGTCGGGGCAGGAGGGCACGGCGGTTGCCGGGTCGGCGCCCCCGGCCACCTCGGCGAAGCGGAGGGTCTCGCGGGCGATGGCCTCACGGTAGGTGTCGTACGGCAGAGGATGCTCCGCCCGGCTGGTGGTTGTCATCGGCTGCCGCCGTCCTGTTCTGTCCTGAGCACGAAGTCGGTCAGCGACAGTCTGGATGCTGGAGTGCACTCCAAGGCAAATCCGGGGTCAGGGGATCTCCTGTTCGGCCCAGATGGCCTTTCCGTCGCCGGTGTACCGGGCGCCCCAGCGCTGGGTGAGCTGGGCCACCAGGAAGAGCCCGCGACCGCCTTCGTCCGTGATCCGGGCGTGCCTGAGACGGGGGGCCGTGCTGCTGGCGTCGGTGACCTCGCAGGTGAGGCGGGTGTCGCGGAGGAGCCGTAGCCGGATGGGCGGGGTGGCGTGGCGGATGGCGTTGGTGACGAGTTCGCTCACCACGAGTTCCGTCGTGATGGCCAGTTCCTCAAGGCCCCAGTCCGCGACCTGGCGGGTGGCCTGGGCGCGCAGGACGCCGACGGCGGCCGGGTCGGCGGGTACGTCCCAGGAGGCGACCCGGTCGGCGCCGAGGGCGTGGGTGCGGGTCAGGAGCAGGGCGATGTCGTCGGGCTGCGGCACCGGCACGAGCTGCCGCACGGCGGAGGTGCACAGCGCGTCGAGGTCCTCCCCGGTGTGCGCGAGCAGCGCCCCGAGCCGCGCCATGCCCCGCTCCACGTCGCGGTCGGGGCCCTCGATCAGACCGTTGGTGTACAGGCCGAAGAGGCTGTTCTCGGCCAGTTCGATCTCGGTGGCCTCGAAGGCCATGCCGCCCAGTCCGAGCGGGGGTCCGGCGGGGATCTCGGCGAAGCGGGCGGGTCCGCCCGGTGTCACGACGACGGGCGGCGGGTGTCCGGCCCGGGCCATCGCGCACCGCATGCTGACCGGGTCGTACACGGCGTAGACGCAGGTCGCGCCGATGAAGGTGCTGCGGGCGGCCGCACCGACGGCGGTCTCCTCGTCGCTGAGCCGCAGCACGAGGTCGTCGAGATGGGCGAGCAGTTCGTCAGGAGGCATCTCCATGGCGGCGAGGGTCTGCACCGCCGTGCGCAGCCGGCCCATGCTCGCCGCCGCGGTGATGCCGTGGCCCACCACGTCGCCGATGACGAGGCCCACCCGGGCGCCGGACAGCGGGATCACGTCGAACCAGTCGCCGCCGACACCGCCCGAGGGGTCGGCGGGCAGATAGGAGGAGGCCACCTCCAGGGCGGTGCCGCCCGTCACGGCGGGGGGCAGCAGGCTGCGCTGCAGGGTGAGCGCCGCCGCGTGCTCCCTGGTGTAGCGGCGGGCGTTGTCGACGCACACAGCCGCGCGGGCCACCAGCTCCCGGGCCAGCAGGACGTCGTCGGGCCCGAAGGAGACGGGGTTGAGCGACCGGGCGAACGTGGTGAGGCCGAGGGCGGTGTTCCGGGCCCGCATCGGCACGGCGATGAGCGAGTGCAGGCCCAACTCGCGTATGCGGTCCGCACGTTCGGGCTCCCGGGTGACCCACAGCTCGTCGGACGGTTCGAGGACGGGGATGAGCAGCGGCTCGCCCTCGGTGAGCAGGCTCCCGTCGTGGGGCGGCGGGAGGAAGTGGACCAGGTCGCCGACCCGTGCGACGGCCTCGGGGCAGCCCTCGCGCACCGACCGCAGTGCGGCGCGGCGCATCACCGGCCGGGCGGGCGCGGGTCCCGCGTCGGTCAGCCATGCTCCGTGGCCCTCGGTGCTGAGCACGGGTTCCAGCAGGTCGACGATGACGAAGTCCGCGAAGCGCGGGACGGCGAAGTCGGCGAGTTCCTGGGCGGTCCGCAGTACGTCGAGTGTCGTGCCGATGCTGGTGCCGGCTTCGTTGACCATGGTCAGCAGCTGGCGGGTGTTCCACCGCTCGGTGACGTCCTGGACCATGTAGCAGACTCCGGTGATGGTGTCGTCGGCGTCCACCAGGGGGAAGAACGAGGTCGAGTAGGCGTGCCGGCGGTGCGGGTCGGCCCAGCTCCAGCCCTGGTACTCGTAGTCGGTCACCGGCAGGCCCGTGGCGAGCACCTTGCGCATGAGGCTCTCCAGGGACTCCGCCTGGATCCCGGGCAGCAGCTCGCTCAGCCGCCGCCCGAGCCGCTCGTCCCGGGGGACGCCGCCGAACCGTTCCAGGGTGTCGTTGAGCCAGACGTACCGCAGCTCGGTGTCCATGACGGCCATGCCGATCGGTGCGCGGGTCAGGAACCCGTCCAGCACCGACTGGCCCATGGTCCACCGCTGCCGCTGTTCGCGGGCCGACACCAGGAAGCACTCGGTGTCGCCGAGGGGGAAGGACGCCGAGACCCGCAACTGAAGGTCGAGGGGGCGGCCGTCACGGTGCCGTACGGCGATCTGCCCGCTCCAGCCGTTTCCGGTGCTGCACCGTTCCACGATGCCGGCGAGCCGTGCGGGGTCCTCGGGCATGCCCAGCAGCCGCGCGGCGCTGACGCCCAGGACGTCCGGGGCCGCGTAGCCGAGTAGGGCTTCGGCGCTGCGGGTCCAGCCGAGCACCACGCCGTGTACGGAGATCACCGCGGCCGCGTCGGTCGACGCGTCGAAGAGATCACCCGGTTCCCCGGGTGAGGTCGCGGCGAAGTCCCCTCGCGGAGATTCCATCGATGACACCCATACACCACTATGAGCCAGTTCGGCCGGTGATGTGCAGGGGCCGGACGGTCCATGGCCCGCCGTCCGGTGGGGCCGGACCGGGGCGGTGGGACCATGGGAGTACCGGTCGTCAGCGCCTGCGCGCGCCCGCCCGGCCGGTGGAGGTGAAGCAGGCATGGCAGTGGACTCCTTCGAAACCGGCCATGACGAACAGCGCACCGGGCTGCCCCGGCCGACCGGGCTGCTGGACGTACTGAGCGTGGCGGCGGTGGCCCTGGACACCCGCGGCCGGATCGTCTTCTGGACCCCGCAGGCCGAGGACCTGTTCGGTTACTCCGCGGAGGAGGCCCTCGGCAAACACGCGGCGCGCCTGCTCATCCATCCGGAACATCTGCAGGCCGTGGTGAGTCTGTTCACCGAGGTGCTGGAGACCGGCCGGGGCTGGGCCGGCACCTTTCCCGTGCGGCACAAGGACGGCGGCAGCCGGCTGACGGAGTTCCGGACCATGCGGCTGCTGGACGACCTCGGGGACGTCTACGCGCTGGGCATCGCGGCCGACCACACCCTGCTCCAGCGCGTCGAGACGGATCTGGCGCTGTGCGAGCAGCTGATCAACCAGTCCCCGATCGGTCTGGCCCTCCTGGATCCCGAGCTGAAGTACCTCCTGGTCAATCCGGCGCTGGAGCGGATCGACGGCATTCCCGCCGAGGACCACATCGGCCGCCGTCTGCGCGAGACCCTGCCCTTCCCGGACGTCGACACCGTCGAGTCCGCGCTGCGCCAGGTTCTCACCACCGGTACGCCCTTGCTGGACCAGTACCACGTCGGCCGTCCGTCGGCCGATCCCGGCCACGAGCACGCCTGGTCGCTGTCCTTCTACCGGCTGGAGGATCCCGGCGGGCGGGTGCTGGGCGCGGCCGCCTCGGTCGTCGACGTCACCGAGCGGCACCGCGCGGCGGCCGAGGCCGACCGGGCGCGGCGGCGCCTGGCGCTCATCGCGGACGCCTCCGCGCGGGTCGGCACCGCGCTGGACGTCGAGCAGACGGCCCGTGAACTGGCCGAGATCGCCGCGCCCGCGCTGGCCGACGTGGTCGCCGTGGACGTCCTCGACTCCGCCCTGTCCTGCCGTATGCGCAGACGGGACAACGGCCCGGAGATCTTCCGGGCGCTGGCGCTGAAGGCGGCCCATCCCACGGTGGCGCTGCACGCCGCCGACTCTCCGGGCGACCTCGCCGCATACGAGGGCGACCGGCTGGTCACCCTGTGCGTCCACACCGGACGGCCGGTGCTGGTACGCCACGTCGGGCCGCAGGATCTGCCGCGCATCGCCCGGGATCCCGAGGCCGGTGCCCTGCTGGCGCGGGCCGGCGTCCACTCGTATCTCGCCGTGCCGCTGATCGCCCACGGCGAGGTGCTCGGAGCCCTCGATCTCAAGCGGACCCGTAATCCGGCGCCGTTCGACGAGGACGACGTCGTCCTGGCCGTCGAACTCGCCGGCCGGGCCGCCGTCGCGATCGACAACGCCCGCTGGTTCCAGAGCGTCCGCAACACCGCCCTCACCCTGCAGCGCAGTCTGCTGCCGGAGCACTCGGCGCACCACACGGGCCTGGAACTGGCCTCCCGCTACCAGCCCGCGCAGGCCACCAGCGAGGTCGGCGGCGACTGGTACGACGTCATCCCGCTGACCGGCGACAAGACCGCCCTGGTGGTGGGCGACGTCATGGGCAACGGGATCGACGCGGCGGCCACCATGGGCCGGCTGCGCACCGCGACCTGCGCCTATGCCGATCTCGACCTCGACCCGGGCGCCGTCCTCCAGCACCTGGACAAGATCACCTGCGATCTGGAGCACTACATCGTCACGTGCCTGTACGCGGCGTACGACCCCCGCACCGGGCGGTGCAGCGTCGCGAACGCCGGACACATGCCGCCCGCCCTCGCGCGTCCCGGCGCCGCGCCGAGGCTCCTCGACCTGCCGGCCGCGGCGCCGCTCGGGGTCGGCGGCGTACGGTTCGAGACGACCACCGTCGCGCTGCGGCCCGGCGATGTGCTGGTGCTGTACACCGACGGCCTCGTGGAGACCCGTCAGCACCCCATCGACGACCGGCTGAACGCGCTGCTGGACCTCCTCGGCGAGCCGGACAGGCCGTTGGAGGAGACCTGCGACGTCCTGCTGCACGGCCTGCGCCACCCCGATGACCACGACGACGTGGCCCTGCTCATCGCCCGGGCCCTGTAGACCCGGGCGGCGACTGCGCCGGCCGGGACGGCGCGTGTGCCGCCCCAATCGCCTTCAGCACCGGGTGAACAGCCGCTCGGGGACCGGCGTCCTACTGTGCCGCCGGCTGTCCTGAACCGGCCGGGAGCGATCGGTCGGCGGTCCCGCGGACCAGCAGCAGGAGGGCGTCGACCAGGTCGTCGGCGGGGCTGCCCGTGGCCAGACGCCGCAGCTGCAGGCCCATCACGAGGGCGACCGTCGTGGCGGCGAGGCGTTCCGCGTCCGGGACGCCGAGCGCGGTGAGGATCCGTGCGGCGAGCAGATCGTAGGCCCGGAACGCCTCGGCCGCCGCCTCCCTCAGGCGCTCGTCGCGTCCGGCGTGCAGATACAGCTCGAAGGGGGCGAGATGGGCGCTGTCCAGGGCCGAGCCGCAGGCCACCTGGCCGGCCAGGGACGCCGCGTCCTCGATGTCCAGGCCCTCCGTCTGGCACTGCTCGGCCAGCTCGGTGAAGTGCCGCGCCTCCTCGCGCACGAAGTGCAGCAGGCTCTCCCGCAGCAGCTCGTGCTGGGTCTCGAAGTGGTAGGTGACGGAACCGAGCGACACCCCGGCTTCCTTGGCGATCCGCCGGTTCGTGACCGCCGCGACTCCGTCCTCGCCGATGATCTGCAGGACGGCGGTGATGATGCGCTGGCGCGTCGGCGCGGTGGGGGCGGCATGCGGCATGCCGTGCATTCTTCCACCCCGTGTGACATGCCCCGGTGGACAGGGCCGCCCGGGCTCCCTATTGTTCGTTCGAACGAACAGGACTGGAGGGTAGTCGTGGACATTGCCGGGTCAACCGTTCTGCTCACCGGCGTCACCGGCGGCATCGGGGGCGCGCTCGCCGCCGAGTTGTCCACTCGCGGCGCCCGCCTCGTGCTCACCGGCCGGCGTTCCGAGGCGCTCGAACCCCTCGCCGAACGCTACGGCGCCCGGACCATTCCGGCCGATCTGGCCGACCCGGACGACGTGCGGCGGCTGGCGGAGGAGGCCGCCGGTACGGACATCCTGATCGCCAACGCGGCCCTGCCCTCCAGCGGCGACGTCCTCGACTACACCCCGGAGCAGATCGACCGCGCCCTCGCGGTGAACCTGCGCGCCCCCGCGGTGCTCGCCCGGCTGCTCGCGCCCGGCATGGTGGCCGCCGGACGCGGGCACATCTGCTTCGTCGGGTCGCTGTCCGGCATGGCGGCCACCAAGTACTCGTCCCTGTACAACGCGACGAAGTTCGGGCTGCGCGGCTTCTCACTGGCCTTCCGGCAGGATCTGCACGGCACGGGCGTCGGCGTCTCGATCGTCCAGCCGGGTTTCGTGCGCGAGCTGGGCATGTTCGCGAAGACCGGCTCGGCCACGCCCGGCGGCGTCCGCACCGTCTCCCCGGAGCGGGTCTGCAAAGGGGTGACGCGGGCGATCGAACGCGATGTCGCCGAGATCAACGTGGCGCCCGTCGAGCTGCGGTTCCTCACCAAGGTCGCGTCGCAGTTCCCGGGGTTCGCGGAGCGGGTGCAGCGGCTGGCGGGGGCGGAACCGACGCTGAACGCGATCGTGGCCGCCCAGCGATCGAGCCGCTGAGGATCAGCGCCGGCTCGCGGGGCGGCCGGGCAGCGGAGGCCGGCTGCCGTCGGCGCTCATGCTCATGCGGGCGCGGATCTTCATGTCGTCTCCGCACGTTGCCCGTTGGCCCGGGAGGCAGTTGTCATGTCCGCCCGTGCGTGGCAAGATCCTTCCCGTTCGACAGCACATCCGACCACTTTTCACGAAGGACTGAAGTCCATGGTTCCGGCGTCCATCAGCGGCCGCCGCCGATACTGAGCCGTCTGCCCCGCGGCAGCGTTCTCCCGGTATCTCCCGCATTCCCTCACGGCGGTCCGACGACGCGGTGTCCAGCACACCGCCCGCCTCCTCGCAGAGGCCGTTCCCCCATGCCCGGCCGCGCCCGGCTCACAACAGCCCGTGGCCGCCTTCACCGTGAGGTCTTCACCATGCGCACCGATGTCCAGCGCTTTGCCGTCGCCCATCTCCTGCGCCGCCCGGCGGCGCGTGAAGTCGGCGGTTTCGTCGTGGGGTTCGATCCCTCGACGACCAGTCCGTACATCAACTACGCCACGCCCTGCCCCGGCGCCGAGCCCACCGACCGGGACGTCGCCGATCTGATCACCGCGTTCCGCGAGCGCGGGCTGCGACCCCGCCTGGAGTTCGCCCCGGACGCCGCGCCCGCCGTCGAACCCGCGCTGCGCCGGGCCGGTTTCGGCACGGAGGCGGTGCACGAGTACCTGGTCTGCACTCCGGCCACGCTGGCCGTGCCCCGCTTCGGACACGGCCCGGCGGGCCCGGTCCATGTGGAGGCCCCGGCCACGGAGGCCGACTACACCGAGCTCGACATCGCGCTCGCCGAAGCCTTCGGCGGTGAGTGGGAGCCCTCCCCGGAAGGCGCGGCGCGGTTGCGGCGCACCGCGGAGGGCGGCGGAGCCGTCCGGTTCGTCCGTACGCCCGACGGCGGCTGCGCCGGCGGCGCCCTGTGCTCGGCGCCCGCAGAGGGCACCGCAGAACTGGCCGGCGTGGGCACCCTTCCCGCATACCGGGGCCGCGGCATCGCCGCCGCGGTCACCTCGGCCCTGGCCGAGACGATGTTCGGCCACGGAGCGCGGTCGGTGTGGCTCGAGTACTCCGGCGAGGGCTCCCGCCGCGTCTACGAGAGGGTCGGCTTCCGGCCCGGCGGCACCCGACTGTACGTCTCACTCGAAGGATGACGTCCGGCGGGGACGGGGCCCGTCCCCGCCGGCGACCGTGTCACCCCTCCCCGGGCAGAGGGTGGTCCTTGACGAAACGGCGGATCTCCTCCGTGAGGACGGCCGGATTGTCCAACTGGACCAGGGTGCGGGCGTCGGGGATCTCCACATAGCGGGCGTTCGGCAGCAGCCCGGCCAGTCGGCGGCCCGTGGCGGGCGGCATCATGCGGTCCTCGGCGCCCCAGGCGACCAGCGCCGGGCGGGTGAACCCCGGAAGGTTCCGGGCCGCTTCCAGGTAGCAGTCCTTCCGGGTCGTACGGCAGAACTTGCCGAAGTCCCGGCGGATGTGACGGCTCTTCAGGAGCGGGCCGTACCAGCGGGCGATGAGGTCCTTCGGCAGCCGCTTCTTCGCCATGCCGCCCAGTGAGGTCTGCATGCGGGCCAGGGCGGGGAAACGGAAGGACTGCAGGAGGAGGAAGAGACCGCCGGGCACCTTGCCGGCCGCGTACAGGATCCGGCCCTGGATGCCGGGCGGGTAGTTGTCCAGGGCCTCACAGGAGGTCAGTACGAGCCGGGCGATGCGCTCGTCGCGTACGCCGACGAGGAGTTGGGCCGTTCCGGTGTCGTTCTGGACGAGGGTGACGTCCCGCAGGTCCAGGCGGTCCATGAACTCGGCGAGCAGGCGGGCGATGCCGTGCGCGGACAGGTCCGCGTCCGGCCGCATCGGGCGCCGGTGGCTGCCGAGGGGCAGCACGGGGACCAGGACGCGGAAGTCGGGGCGCAGGGCGGGGACGACGTCGGCCCAGACCGAGTCGTCGAAGCCGAGGCCGTGGACGAGGAGCACGGCGGGGCCGTCGCCTCCGGTGTCCTGGTAGTCGATGGTGCCCGCGCTCAGCTCGATCTCCGGCATGCCCGTGCCTCCGCCCCGTCCGGCCGCTGCCACGACCGTCCCCGACTCTTGATAGATCGTTCTAGTGACAGAATAGACGCCGACCGTCCTTTGGCAACAGCGGCTGCCCCGGAGGTGCCACCCCATGAGCGACAGCAAGGCGATCAGCACCCACGAGACCCGGCAGCGGATCCTGAACGCCGGCACCGAGCTGTTCCGGCGCTCGGGCTACACCGGCACGGGGATGAAGCAGATCGCCGAGACCGCCGGTGCGCCCTTCGGCTCGATCTACCACTTCTTCCCCGGCGGCAAGGCCCAGCTGGGCGAGGAGGTGATCCGCACCTCGGGCGCCGTCTACCTGGGGCTCATCACCGCGCTGATGACGCCGTACGAGGACCGGGTCGCGGCCACCGCCGACGCCTTCGCCGCCGCGGCCGGTACGCTCGCCGAGCTGGACTTCGCCGACCCGTGCCCCATCGCGACGGTCGCGATGGAGGTCGCGAGCACCAACGAGACGCTACGGCAGGCCACTTCGGAGGTGTTCGACAGCTGGATCGAGCACCTGGCCGCGTACTACGCCCAGGGCGGGATCCCCGGGCCCGCCGCCCGGGAGACGGCAAGCTCGGTCATCGCCCTGCTGGAGGGCGCCTTCATGCTGGGCCGGGCCGCGCGCAGCACCGAACCGGTACGGGCCGCGGGCACGGCGGCCGCGGCGATCGTACGGGCGGCACTGGGCGGGGAGTGAGCCGGCCGTGGCCGTCAGGACGGACGGCCCGCTCGGTACAGATCGCGGAGCAGGGCGATCTCGGCTCCGTGGTGCAGCACTTCCTGGTTGACCCACCAGACGATGTCGAGGAAGGGTTCCTCCGGGTCGCTGCCGTAGGGGTAGGCGCAGTACCCGACCGTGTCCAGCGCCGCGTCGTCGGCGCCCAGCAGTGCCCGCCGCCAGTCGGCGGCGCCGGTCTCGAAGGCCGCGATCGCGTCGGCGGCGTCCCCGCTGACGGGATGGTTCTCCCGGGTCGCCGAGCGGCTGCCGGCGGTGTGGTCGGCGCGCAGGGACAGCATCTCGGAGAGGTGGCTCAGCCGCCAGGCGAGGGTGGTGACGGGCGGTGGCCAGGGGTGCGGGTACGGCGCGGCATCGCGACCCCAGGGGCCTGCGCCGGCCAGGCAGGCCGCTCGCGGTCCGGGCCCGTCCGTGCGTCGTCTGACCGTCCAGCAGCCCGGGACGGGTTGCCAGAAGTACTCGTCGTCGGTCAGCGGCTCGACCCTGGTCTCCGCGCCGTCGCCGCTGTCCATGACGGGCCCGGCCAGGCGGTGCAGCAGCCGCTCGCAGGCGAAGTCGAACTGGTCCAGCAGCGGAAGGAGCCGTGCCGGCGGTGTCGTCATCGAATGCTCCTGACAGAAGAGACCGCACCCCTGCCGAGCCGGCCGGCCCGCCGCGGTTCTCACAGCCCGCCACCCTGCCACAGCCGCCCCGGCCCCGCGCCTCCTTTTTCCACCGCCCGCCACCGGCCGCATCCCGTGCAACACCCGGCTGCCTGGAGCCGGTTGGGCCGATCACCACTTCGCCGTCGGACCAGGCCCGGTGGACGAACGCCCCCCACCAGCCAACCGTCAAGTCGGCCATGAGGTGGGCGCGGGACTCCCGCTCACAGCTGCCGCCGTACGCCGGCCTCCCGTTCCGCCTGGTCCAGCTGGTGGCCGAGGTCGCCCTGCAGCGACGTACGGGCGCGGCCCCGCCGGCCCAGCGGGAGGACGGTGCGCTGCGCCGTGTCCTCCAGCAGGAGGGCGAAGCCGCCGTACAGGGCGAAGGCCGCGAGGGCCACGCCGGTCCAGCCGGCGGCGGTGCGCAGCACGGCCGCTCCACCGGCCTGGTGGATGCCGGTCAGAACGAAACGGCAGGCTCCGATCAGCAGCAGCACGGAGAACAGCGGCTTGCCGGGGACCGCGGCGGCACTGAGCAGGAGCATGAGCGGGGCGATGCTCAGCAGGAACACGGCCAGCCCGGGGCTGAGCCGGCCCGGCGGCTCCGACAGGGTGACCAGCGCACTGCCCGCCCAGGCGCAGCCCAGCACGGACAGGCCACAGGCGGCGCCGCTGTCGTGGGCGAGGAACGCGAAGATCCCGGAGAGCATCTGCAGGGGCACCACGAACACCAGAATCAGCAGCATCAGCGGCCGGCTCTGGGCCAGGGGCACCCACGACAACTGCGCGGCGGTGAGCAGAATGCTTCCGGTGCCGAAGGCGAAGAAGCCGAGGGGGAGGCTGCTGGCCACCGGCCTGAGCATGATCCTCGTCAGTGCCTCGGGCCGTGGCGGCCCGCCGGCCGTGTCGTCCGACCGCGCTGCTGGTGACGGCATCCGGATCACCTCGTCCCTCGGACCTGGGCCGTAGTACTGCGGTGGTCGTAGACACGGGGTACCCCTTTGCGCCCGCAGTCCTCCCCCTTGAGCCCGCTCGGGCCACGGAACGGAGTGTTCTGTTGCGGAAACGCCCCGGAATTGTCCGTGATCTGTAACAGCCGGATCCCGTGCTCAACCCCGGCCGTCCTGACAGGTGCACAGAGACCAGGTGCACAACCACACAGGGATTCGGGACGGAACGGGGCGGGGCATGGCGCGGCATGGCGGACGGGGATGGCACGGCCGGGTGATCGCGGCGGCGCTCGGGGTCACGGCGGTGGCGGCGGCCGCATCGGTGTGGACCGCGCAGGCCGGACAGCCGGGCGGCGGCGCGCCGCGGCCGGGTGTCTCGTCCGGGCACACCGCGCCCAAGGCCGCGGCCGTGTCCGCCGACATCGCCCATGCCTCGGACGGGGGCGCGCACGCGGTCAACATCACCATCGACGACGGTCCGGACCCGAGGTGGACCCCGCAGGTGCTGCAACTGCTGCGCGCCAACGGTGTGAAGGCGACGTTCTGCATGGTCGGCCCGCAGGCCCAGGCGCATCCGGAGCTGGTCCGGCAGGTGGTGGCGGCGGGGCACCGGCTGTGCGACCACACGGTGTCCCACGACACGACGATGGACAAGAAGTCCGAGGCCTACCAGTCGCAGCAGGTCCTGGAGGCCGAGCGGCAGATCACCAAGGCGTCCGGCGGCGTCCGGCCGATGTACTACCGGGCTCCGGGGGGTGCCTTCACCCCGTACAGCCGGCAGCTGGCGGCCTCGCACGGCATGCGGCCGCTGGGGTGGAACGTGGACTCCAAGGACTTCGAGCGGCCGGGTGCCCAGGCCATCGTCGCCACCGTCCAGCGTGAGCTGTCCAACGGGCCGACGATCCTCTTCCACGACGCGGGCGGCGACCGCTCGCAGACCGTGGCCGCGCTGCGCACCCTGCTGCCGTGGCTGAAGCAGCAGGGCTACTCCTTCGGTTTCCCGGTCCGCTGAACGGGCCGCGGTGCATGGCTCCTGCAGGAGCCGTGCAGCGGTGAACCCCGGGGAAATTTTCGGCCATCGACGTCTGGGGACAGCTGTTCGGATCCGGACGGTGTCTACCATGAGGCCGCTGCGTACGTCGTCCCGGAAAGGCTCGCCATGCCGTTGCCTCGCCTCGGCACGCGGTCCGTCCGGCTCCGGACGGCCCCCGCCGTGTTCGTCGTCCTCGCCGTGGCCCTCGCGGGCGCGCTGTCGGCGGTCTCTCCGGGCGGGTCGCGGCACGGCCGGGCCGGCGGTGCCGCGTCGGGGCACATCGTCATCGACGTGTCGGAGAGCCGCTGCGGCCGGGGCTGGACCCGGCCCGAGCCCGGGGTGCGGACCTTCGACCTGCACAACTCCTCCGACGGCGCCGCCGAGGTGTACCTGGAGGACCCGGGCAGCCAGGTCGTGTACGGCGAGGTGGAGGGCATCGGCCCCGGTACCACACGGCAGTTGACCGTCCGGCTGGGCAAGGGGACGTACGCCTTCAAGTGCGTGCCCGACGACGCCGACGCCGTCACCGGGCCCAGCGTGCGCATCACCGCCGGGCAGCGCGGTCCGGGCGCCGCACCGGTCACGCAGCACGACCTGATCCCGCCCGCCCTCGGCTACCAGAAGTGGGTCGGCGGCGGCCTCGACGACACCGTACGGCTCACCACGAGGCTCAGGGACGCGATCGAGCGGGGCGATCTCGCCGCCGCCCGGTCGGCGTGGCTGCCTGCGCATCTGCAGTACGAGCGGCTGGGGGCGGCGTACGACGCCTTCGGGGACGCGGACACAGAGATCAACGGCACCGACGCGGGCCTGCCCGGCGGGGTGCACGACAAGGACTTCGCCGGGTTCCACCGCGTCGAGTACGGGCTGTGGCACGGTGAGTCGGCCGCCGGGCTGCGCGCCCCGGCGGCGGCGCTGGTGAAGGCGCTGACCGGGCTGCGGGACAGCTGGTCGCAGACCCGTATGGACCCCGCCCAGCTGGGTCTGCGCGCGCACGAGATCCTGGAGAACACCGTGCAGTTCGAGCTGACCGGCCGCACCGACTACGGCAGCGGCAGCAACCTCGCCACCGCCCGCGCCAACCTCGACGGCACACGCGAGGTGCTGTCCCGGCTGCGCCCGCTGCTCACCAGCCGGTACGCCGGTCTGCCGGGGCTCGACCAGGACCTGGAGCGAGCCCGGCACGCTCTCGACGGCTCCCGGCACGGCGACCGCTGGACCCCGCTCGGCGGTCTGAGCCGCGCCCGGCGGGAACAGATCGACGCGGTCCTCGGTGACCTGGTGGAGCGGCTGGCGTCGGTGGCCACCCTGTGCGACCCGCGGAGGACCGTATGAACGGCCGTCCGAGCGACCGGGTGAGGGATGCCGGACGATCCGACGGCCTCGGCCGGCGCCGCTTCCTGCGCGGCGCCGCCGTCGCCGGGGCCGGCCTCGCCACCAGCGCCGCCGCCCCGGTCAGCACGGCCGGCACCGGCCCCGCGATCGCTCCCTTCCACGGCGTCCACCAGGCGTCGATCCTCGCGGCCCCGCGCCGGACCTGCGTGTTCGCCTCCCTCGACGTGACCGCCGGGAGCCGGGCGGAACTCACCGACCTGCTGCGCACGCTCACCGACCGGGCCCGTTTCCTCACCTCGGGCGGGACGCCCTCCCCGGCCGGCATCACCGCTCCGCCCGCCGACTCGGGCGTCCTCGGCGACCCGCTGCCCTCCGGTCAACTGGCCGTCACTGTCGGCGTCGGCGCCTCGCTCTTCGACGACCGGTTCGGGCTGGCCGCTCGCAGGCCCCGGCGGCTGACCGCCATGCCCGCCTTCCCCGACGACGACCTGCAGACCGACTGGTGCCACGGCGACCTCAGCCTCCAACTGCACGCCGACGAGCCGGACATCACCCTGCACGCGCTGCGTGACATCGCCCGGCACACCCGGGGCGGGATGCAGGTCCGCTGGCGGCTGGACGGCTTCTCCAGCCCGCCCCGGCCGTCGGGCACCCCACGCAACCTGATGGGCTTCAAGGACGGCACCGCCAACCCGGATGCGTCGAGCGCCCGCGAGATGGACCAGCTGGTGTGGGTGGGCAAGGGCGTGGGCGAGCCGGACTGGGCGGTCGGCGGCAGCTACCAGGTCGTACGGCTGATCCGGATGCTGGTGGAGTTCTGGGACCGGGTCTCGCTCAGCGAGCAGGAGCGGATGTTCGGCCGCTCCCGCTCCTCCGGTGCGCCGCTGGACGGCGACCACGAGCACGACACGCCGAAGTACGCCGACGACCCCAAGGGTGACGTCATCCCGCTGGACGCGCACATACGCCTGGCCAATCCGCGCACGCCCGGCACCGCCGGCCAACGCCCGCTGCGCCGCGCCTACAACTACGACCGGGGCATGGACGCCAACGGCAACCTCGACATGGGCCTGCTCTTCTCCTGCTACCAGCAGGACCTGAAGCGGCAGTTCGAGACCGTGCAGCACCGGCTGGCGGGCGAGCCGCTCACGGACTACATCAGCCCCTTCGGCGGCGGCTACTTCTTCGCGCTGCCCGGGGTACGGGACGCCTCGGACTGGTACGGGCGTGCGCTGTTGGGCTGAACCTGTCCGGACAACTCGGCGGCCGACCGGGTCAACACACAGTCAAGTTTTGCCCCAACATCCCTGACTCGGTGTTCACCCACAGGTCATCATGGCTCAGCCGACGCGCCCCGCAACGGGCGCAGCATCCGTGCCCGTACGACGCAGAAACGTTAAGTCCGGAGGGGAAGTCCACCATGGCCAGCAGAGGAACACGAGCCGCGCTGCGCACTCTGGGCGCGCTCGCGGGAGCCGCCGCGCTCACCGCGCTCGGCAGCAATGCGCCCGGCTGGGCGGCCGTGTCCGCAAGCCAGGTCTCGACCGCAACACCGATCAAGCACGTCGTCGTGCTCTTCGACGAGAACATCTCCTTCGACCACTACTTCGCCACGTATCCGAAGGCCGCCAACACCGACGGCACGAAGTTCCACCCGGCGAAGAACACCCCGAAGAACATCGACACCCTCGCGCACGCCGGACTGCTCGAGCACAACCCGAACCAGTACGCGCCCAAGCGGCTGTCCCCGTCCCAGGCGATGACCTGCGACCAGAACCATTCCTACGGCCCCGAGCAGTACGCCTACAACGGCGGCAGGGCCGACCAGTTCGTGCAGAACACCGAGGTCGACAAGTGCAGCGGTGGCCTGTTCGGCGAACCCGGCCTGGCGATGGACTACTACGACGGCAACACCGTCACCGCACTGTGGAACTACGCCCAGCACTACTCCCTGAGCGACCGCTCCTACAGCTCGAACTACGGCCCGTCCACGCCCGGCGCCCTGAACCTCGTCTCCGGCAACACGCACGGTGTCATCTCCGTCGACCCGGTCACCGGCAAGCAGACGGCGAAGCCGGACCCGTACGCGGTCCAGTCGCCCGACGCCAAGGGGGTCGGCACGATGATCAACGACCCCGACCCGGCCTGGGACGACTGCTCCGGCAAGGACCACACCAGCAGCAACGCGCTGGCGTCGATGCAGGGCAAGAACATCGGTGACCTCCTCAACGCCAGGAAGGTGACCTGGGGCTGGTTCCAGGGCGGCTTCCGTCCCTCGACCGCATGGAACGGCACATCCGGCTCGTACGCCAAGTGCGACACCACGCACACCAACCTGGGCGGCGCGTCCGTGGTCGACTACAGTCCGCACCACAACCCGTTCGCGTACTACAAGTCGACGGCGAACCCGCACCACCTGCCGCCGAAGAGCGTCTCGGAGATCGGCCACAACGGCCAGGCCAACCACAACTACGACCTGACCGACTTCTCCGCCGCGCTGAAGGCGGGCAAGCTGCCGGCCGTCAGCTTCGTCAAGGCCGGGGCGTACCAGGACGGCCACGCCGGCTACTCCGACCCGGTCGACGAACAGCACTTCCTGGTACAGCAGATCAACGCGATCCAGAGCTCGCCGCAGTGGAAGTCCACCGCGGTCGTGGTCGCCTACGACGACTCCGACGGCTGGTACGACCACGCCTACGTCACTCCGAGGAACGGTTCGACGGACACCTCGCTCGGCTCCAACGGCAAGGCCACCGACAGCCCGGCCTGCCAGAAGGGCCCGAAGGCGGCCGGCGGTTACGCGGACCGCTGCGGCCCCGGCACCCGCCAGCCGCTGCTCGTCATCTCGCCGTACAGCAAGGTGAACAAGGTCGACCACGCCCTGACGAACCAGGCGTCCATCACCCGGTTCATCGAGGACAACTGGAGCACCGGCCGGATCGGGGACCACTCCTTCGACGCCACGGCCGGCTCGCTGGCGGGCATGTTCGACTTCCGGCACCCGAACAACAAGCAGGTGCTGCTGAACTCCGACGGCTCCGTGCGGCACGTCGGCCCGGTCCGGCACATCGCCCCGGTCCTCACCAGCATCACCCCGGGTCCGGCGATGCAGAACACGGCCGCATCGACCGACGCCTCCGGCTTCCCGGTCCTGCCGGTCGGCCTCGGCGTGGGCGCGCTGCTGGCCGCGGGTGCGACCGGCACGTACCTGACGCTGCGCCGCAGGCAGCACGGCACCGTCTGAGCCCGTACCACCCCAGGTGACCGCGCCCCCGGACGGCCTCGGGGGCGCGGTCGGCGGTGCGTTCGGTGCTCGCGGTCGCCGAACGCGGATCGCGCGCCGGACACTGGGCCGTATGACCCATGCGTGTGCGCCCGGCGCTCCCCCGCCCGGCCGGCGTGCCGTGCTCGGTGCCCTGGCCGGTGTCGCGCTCGGCGTGGCGGGTTGCTCCAGCAGCAGCGCTCCGGCCGAGCGCCCGCCCCAGGGGTCCGCGTCGCCGACCAGGCCGGCGTCCTCCTCCCCGGCGTCGCCCTCTTCCGGTCTGCCCCGCACCACGCCCTGGCGGCCCGGGTCCGCCGAGGTCCAGCCTGCGGCGAAGCAGCGTGCCGTGCAGCTGGTGGAGGCGATCGGGGCGTGGGGCGACGGGCACGGCGGAGTCCCGGCGGCACGCGCGCGGGTCGCGGCGCTCGGGCTGCCGGGGGACCTCGTGGGGCAGGCCCGGCCGCTGCTGCCGACGGCCGACCAGGCGGCGCTGCAGGTCGTGGACGCGCAGTACGGCGGGATCCTGTCCCGGTCGGCCAGCGTGCTGGTGGTGTGCCGGCAGTGGACCCGGCGTGGTGGCACGGTGGGCGCCGGCGGGACGACCGTCGACGTACGCCTGTCCCGGTCGGGGCACGGCTGGACGGTCGACGCCCTGCATCCGGCGCACCCCGGACCGGCCGCACGGTCGCTCGCACCGGAGGTGATGGGTGTGCTGTCCGACGACCGGATCGTGCTGCCGCCCGCCGCCGCGGCGGACCTGCGCAGCGGTCAGGTGCACACCAGTGTGGCCCGGGCGATGCGCGCGCTGGCGCGGGGGTACCGGCTGGAGGTGAGCGTCGTGCGCTCCGGGCATCCGCTGAACGTGTTCGGCACCGGCCGGCCCAGCGACCATCCGCGCGGCCGTACCTTCGACGTATGGCGGATCGACGGTCACGCGGTCGTCGGCCCGGCGACGCCTCGCGGTCTGATCGAGCGGTTCATGCGGGACGCGGCGGCCGCAGGGTCGTACAACGTGGGCGGTCCCTTGCTGCCGGGCGGCGCAGCCGGTCGGTTCTTCAGCGATCCGACGCACCACGACCACGTGCACATCGGGTTCCGTACCTGACCCCGTCACCCGGACGGCCGCGGCCGCGGTGCCTCGCCGCCCCGGAAGCGGCCCCGCCACCGCCGCCCTTCCGGCCCGTCGTGGGGTTGCGGGGCGCGGGCAGGCGCCGGAACGCTGGAACGGGCACGCCTTCGGGAGGTCATGTGGCTCCGGGACACGAAACGGCCCCGTCCGACGGCCTCGGCCGCCGGCGTTTTCTCGCCCTGGGCGCCGGTCTGGGCCTCGGCACGGCCGCCGCGTGCACGGCTGCGCCGCCGCGTCCGCACGACACGACCGGCCGGGGCGGGCGGCGGCTGCGGCCCGAGGCGGAGCAGGACGCGCCGGGCACCGCCGACTGGCGGCTGGGGCCGACCGGGCCGCCGGATGCCGTGGCCGGCTACACGGACCGGGTGAGCGTCGCACCGGGCGAGACGTGCGGGCTGCACGTGTCGACGACCGCCGCGTCCTTCCGTGTCTCCGCGTTCCGGGTCGGCTGGTACGGCGGCCGGCAGGCCCGCCGGGTCTGGGCGTCGGAGCGCATACCCGGCCGCGCCCGGCCGGCCCCGCGCGTGCTGCCCGCGACGCGTACCGTGCGCGCCGACTGGCCGAGGACGCTGCCCGTGCACACCTCCGGCTGGCCGGAGGGCGCCTACCTGCTGCGGCTGGAGGCGGACACCGGCCACCAGCGGTACGTGCCGCTGATCGTCCGCTCCGCCGAGGGCGCGGGCCGCACGGTCCTGGTGCACGCCCCGGCGACCTGGCAGGCGTACAACCGCTGGGGCGGCAGCAGCCTCTATGCCGGCACCTCCGGGGCGTACGCCACCCGCTCCCTCGCGGTGAGTTTCGACCGCCCCTACGACGGCGGCGGGGCCGAGAAGTTCCTGGTGTACGAGTGGGCGCTGGTGGTGCTGGCCGAACGCCTGGGCATCCCGCTCGCCTACAGCACGGGCGTCGACGTCCACCGGGACCCGGGGGTGCTGCGGGGTGCGCACGCCGTGGTCTGCCTGGGGCACGACGAGTACTGGACGCCACAGCAGCGGGCCCATGTGACCGCTGCCCGCGACGCCGGCACGAACATCGCCTTCCTCGGCGCGAACACCTGCTTCCGCCGGGTCCGGCTGGAGGCCGGACAGGCCGCGGACGACCGTACGGTGGTCTGCTACAAGACCGACTACCGCGCCGACCCCTGCTACGGCTCGCAGCCGGCCCTGGTGACGACCGACTACCGGCTCCCGCCCGCCGCGGATCCCGAGTCCTCGCTGACCGGCGTGCTCTACGAGGGGTATCCCGTCGACGCGCCCTATGTCGTCCAGGCCGCCGATCACTGGCTGTACGACGGCACCGGAGTACGCTCCGGCGACTCCTTCGCCCATCTCGTCGGCGTCGAGTACGACCGGGTCACCCCCGGCACCCCCACCCCGGGGCCCCTGGAGGTCACCGCGCACTCCCCGCTGGTCTGCGGCGGCCGGCCCAGCCACAGCGACTCGGCGTACTACACGGCGGCCGGCGGCGCGGGCGTGTTCGCGACCGGCACCATGCGCTGGGTGGAGGGCCTGGTGGCCGGGACGGGCGTGTTCGGGCGGGACCACGGCATGGACGCCCGTACCCGCGCCTTCGTCACCCGCACCACGGAGAACCTCCTGCGGACGTTCGCGAAAGGTCCCGCGGCACGGCACGCGCCTGCGCCCCGGCCCAACGCGGCGGCGCTGTACGGCGAGGCGTGAGCTCAGGGCAGCGGTGTACCGCCGGTCGCGTTGAGGATCTCGGCGGTGATGTAGCTCGCCTGGGGTGACGCCAAGTAGACGTAGGCGGGGGCCAGTTCGGCGGGCTGCGCCGGGCGGCCGAGCGGGGACTGCTTGCCGAACTCCTTGGTGTCCGGCATGGTCGACGGGATCAGCGGCGTCCACACCGGACCCGGTGCGACCGCGTTGACCCGGATGCCGCGCTCGGCGACCATCTGTGCGAGCCCCTGCGTGAAGGTGACGATCGCGCCCTTGGTCATCGCGTAGTCCAGCAGGTGCGGGCTGGGTTTGTACGCCTGGACGGACGTCGAGTTGATGACACAGCCGCCGGCCGGGATGTGCGGCAGCGCGAACTTCGTGAGCCAGAACATGCCGTACAGGTTGGTCCGCATGACCCGGTCGAACTGCTCGGTGCTGATCGCCTCGATGCCGTCCGGCTGGGACATCTGGTAGGCGGCGTTGTTCACGAGCACGTCGATGCGGCCGAACTCGTCGACCGCCCGCTCGATCAGCGCTCGGCAGTTGTCCTCCTCGCGGATGTCGCAGGAGACGGCGACCGCCTTGCGTCCGGCCTCCTCCACCAGCCGGGACGTCTCGCGGGCCTCGTCCTCCTCCTCGGCGAGATGGGTGAACAGCACGTCGGCGCCCTCACGGGCGAAGGCGAGGGCCACCGCCCGGCCGATGCCGGAATCCCCTCCCGTGATCACGGTCTTACGGCCGTCCAGCCGGCCCACGCCGCGGTAGGACTCCTCGCCGTGGTCGGGCGGCGGGTCCATCGGGCCGGTCCAGCCCGGATGGGGCTGGTCCTGTGAGGGGAAGTCCGGGCGGGCGTGCTGGGTGACCGGGTCCGGCCGGTCACCGTGCTGGTCCGTCACGGTGGCCTCCTGTGTCTCGGGCGGACAGGACAGCCGACCGGGTTCCCGGATCGCACCGGCCGAAAAGCCCGGTGAGCCGTTGGCGGCCCGCTGCCGTCAGCCGGACGCCGTGTGCTGCCCTCCCGCGCGCATGTGGTCCCTGCGGGCGAGGTTGTAGATCCGCAGGAGATGCTTGGCCACGGCGCAGGCCGCGCGGTCGGCATGGCACTGACGGCACGTGCGCATGTGCTGCTCGTAGGTGAAGCGCGCGTTCTCCAACGCGTCGTTGACAGAAGACATGGACTTCTCCGGGCCGGGCGCGTCCTGGGACAGCGCCAAAGTTGACTGACTGGTACACCCGGAATAAGGGGATCATATTACTGGCGGTACTGGGAAACCGTGCTGCCGGTCACCTCATATCCAGACAGTTGAACAGCGGAATGACGCGGGGCCGCTACTCTCCCGGTGCCAGGACGCCGGCCACGATCCGCGCCGCCTCCGCGACGAGCGTGTCGTCGGCCGGTGCGTCCCGGGTGTTCTTGGCCGACAGCACGGTCAGCAGGAGCGGCGTCCCCCGGGTCGTCCAGGCCACGCCGATGTCGTTGGCGGTCCCGTAGTCGCCGGTGCCGGTCTTGTCCGCCAGAACCCAGTCGCGCGGCAGTCCGGCGCGGAACCGCGCGGCGCTGGTCGTGTTGCCCTTCAGCCAGTCGACGAGCCGCTCCCGGTCGGCGCGGGCGAGTGCCCGGCCCAGGGTGAGCCTTGCGAAGCTGCGGCCGAGGGCCTGCGGGGTCGTGGTGTCGCGCGGGTCCCCGGGGATCGCACTGCCCAGGTCCGTCTCCCACCGGTCGAGCCGGCTCACCCCGTCGCCGAGCGAGCGGAAGAAGCGGGTGAGCCCGGCAGGTCCGCCGATCTCGCGCAGCAGCAGGTTGCCGGCCGCGTTGTCGCTGTACTGGATCGCCGCCGCGCACAGGTCCGCCACCGTCATTCCGGTGTCGACATGCTCCTGGGTGCGCGGCGAGTTGGGCAGGATGTCGTGCGGCGGATAGTGGATCACCTTCTCCAGTGGCGCGCAGCCGCCGTGGTCCCGCAGCACCGCCGCGGCGGCGAACGCCTTGAACGTCGAACACATCGCGAACCGCTCCCCCGCCCGGTGTGCCACGGTCCGGCCGGTGCGGATGTTGCGTGCGTACACGCCGAGCCGGGCACCGTGCCGCTGCTCCAGCTCGGTCAACTCGGCTTCCGTGCCGTGTCGTTCGCTGTCGGCGGTCGCCGAGGCGGCGGGCGCGGAGAACGCGCCGGCCGCGACGGCCACGGTGGTGAGCGCGAGGCCCGCCCGGAACAGACCGCGGCGGGCCATGGGGTGGGGGCCGGGGCCTTGGGAGCTGGGGCAGTGCGAGCCGGTCATGGGCACAGTCCTCCTGGGTCGTCCGTGATCGGAGTCGTGGATCTTCGACGGGACCAGCGAAACAGGCGGACTCCTCTCATGTCCAAGAGGGAACTTTGAACAGAACATGCCTTATTGATATGAGTGCAGGATGGATCTCCTTGCGCACCTGGAGGCGTACGTCGCGACGGCCGACGAGGCGGGCTTCTCCCGGGCGGCCGACCGGCTCGGTATCGCCCAGCCGCTGCTCAGTCGCCGTATCAAGACGCTGGAGGAGCACTTCGGCGGCCTGCTGTTCGACCGTTCGCGGCGGCAGATCACGACCACGGAACTGGGAGTGCTGCTGCTGCCGTACGCACGGGACGTGCTGGAGCGGGCCCAGCGGCTGCGGCAGGTCGCCGGTGCGGCCGCGCGGACGCGGATGCGCGCCGTCGGCGTGCCCGCGCACTGCGCACCGGCGGCGCTGGCACGCGCGATCCGCGCCGGGGCCGAGCGCGGAATCACCCTCGGCATGCGTGAACTGCCGCCGCAGGAAAGGGTTTCCGGGCTGGCCGACGGCTCCCTCGGCTACGCGCTCGTGCGGGTTCCTCCGGAGCGGGGCGTGTTCCGGGTGCCGCTGGGCCTTGCGTCGGCGCCCGAGGCAGCGGACAGCGAGCGGTTCCCGGCGTACGACGGTCCCCTGCGCTCGGTCCACCTGGAGGAGTTGCGGCCCCGCCGTCGCCGTACCGCCGAACCTCATGCGCCGCTTCCGGTGCTGACGCTGCCGGAGGATCATGTGCCCGCTTGCGAGGACCGTCTGGACCGTGCCGCCGCCCGGGCCGGGCTGCCCCCGGGCCGGTTCCGGCCGGCCGGGTCCGCGGCCACCGCGCTCGCCGAGACCCTGGCCGGGCGGGCGCTGCTGCTGTGCGCCGAACCGTTCGCCCGGCAGCACGGGGCACATTGGGCCCCGCTGGCCGACCGGTCACTGCACCGCGGGTACGACGTGAGCGCCGCCCCGGACCGGGCCGGCGCGGCAGGCGTGCCGGACTGGCTGACGCCGCTGCTGGCGTCCGCCGTGGGAGCCGTCGCCTCCGGGCCCGGCGCCCCGGGCCCCGGTGCCGAGCACGCCCCCGCGCGGCTGGCGGCACGCGGATGAGCGCGGCACCGGTGCACCACCCTGTGTACGTCGGCGACCACGGCGTGCTCCTGGACGTCGCCGAGGCGATCGCCGCGGACTGGGCCGCCCTCGGTGTGCGCGGCTCGTTCCTCGCCCGGAACCTCGACACGGGCGAGCAACTCGGCTTCGACGTCGAGGAGATGGTGCCGCTCGCATCGGTGGTGAAGGTGCCGCTCGCCCTCGTCGTACTGGACCGGATCGCGGACGGGGACCTCGACCCGGCGCACTCGGTGACGGTCGACCCGGCACACAGCAGCGTGGGTCCCACCGGGCTCGCGGCGTTCCGGTACCCGGCGACCGTTGCGGTCGGCGACCTGCTCCTGCAGATGCTGTCGGTGAGCGACAATGCGGCGGCGGACACCCTGCTCGATCTGGTGCCGGTCGCGGACGTGGACGCGCGGCTGCGTGACTGGGGGTGCGGGGACATCCGGATGCGGCACCGGATGAATCACATGTACGAGTGTGCCGCCGGCGCGGCGGGGAACGATTTCTCCCTCGCGCTGGAGCTGGCCGTGCGGGACGAGCAGGCCGATCGGCACACCATCCAGACCCTGGATCCTGCGTACGCGAACGCGGGATCGGCCGCAGCGTTGGTGGGGCTGTTGCAGCGGGTGTGGTGCGATGGGATATCCGTTCCCGGGGCGACGGCGGAGTTGCGGCGGCTGATGGGCCTGCAGGTCTTCACGCACCGGCTGGCGAGCGAGTTGCGGACGGACACGTTGCGGTGGAGCGGGAAGACGGGCACGTTTCTGCATCTGCGGCACGAGATCGGTGTGGTCGAGGCGGAGTCGGGAGACCGGGTGGCGGTGGCCGCGCTGACGCGCGCGGACCGCTGCGCGGGGCTTGCGGCGGATGTCGACCTTGCGATCGGGGGTGCGGGGCGGGAGGCGTTCGAGGTGCTGCGTCGGTGAAGGGCACGTGCGCGTCAGCGCCGTGCAGGTGTGAGTGGCCGGGCGGTTGCCGGTGCGATGTGGTGGCGCGCGCCCACGCGGCGGGCCGCACATCGGTCGTGGCCTCGCTGATGCGGAGGGCGCGGACCCGGCCGGCGGCGGTGTGCCCGCCGGGGCCGTGGGCGGCTCATCGGGAGGGTGCCACCAGGCCCGTCTCGTAGGCGGTGATCACCAACTGGACGCGGTCGCGGGCGTCGAGTTTGCTGAGCAGCCGGGTCACATAGGTCTTGACGGTGGCGACGCTGATGAACAGGTCGGCGGCGATCTCGGTGTTGGACATGCCCTGCCCGATGCGAGTGAGGACTTCACGGTCGCGCGGGGTGATGCCGGCCAGGTCGCGGTGGGGCCGGGCGGGGCCGGGGCGCCGGGCGAACTCCTCGATGAGGCGGCGGGTGACGCTCGGGGAGATCAGGGCGTCGCCGGCGGCGACGACACGGACGGCGGCGAGTATGTCGGGCACGGCCATGTCCTTGACGAGGAAGCCGGAGGCGCCGGCGCGCAGGGCGCCGTAGACGTATTCGTCGTCGTCGAAGGTGGTCAGCACGACGACCCTCGCGGTTCCGGGGCCCGAGGTGATGATCCGGGTGGCCTCGATGCCGTCCATGCCGGGCATGCGGATGTCCATGACGACGACGTCGGGCCGCAGTTCCCCGGTCAGCCGGACCGCTTCGGCGCCGGTGCCCGCCTCCCCGACGACTTCGAGGTCGGCTGCGTTGGCCATGGACATCTCCAGGGCGGCGCGTACCAGCGGCTGGTCGTCGGCGAGGAGGACGCGGACGCTCATCGGGCCTCCTGGGGCAGGGGCAGCCGGGCCGTCACCCGGAATCCGCCTTCGGGGCGAGGGCCCGCGGACAGTTCGCCGTGCAGCAGACCGACCCGCTCGCGCATTCCCACCAGTCCGTACCCGGTGGCCCCGCCGGCGCCACGGCCGCGGCCGTCGTCGAGGACGTCGATGACCAACGCGTCGTCCCGGTGGTCGACGGTCACCTGGCAGGAGTCGGTGCGCGCGTGCCGTACCACGTTGGTGACCGCTTCCTGGACGATACGGAAGGCCGACAGGTCGATCTCCTGGGGGAGCGGCCGCGGCTGCCCGTGCCGCCGCACGGCGACGCGGACACCGGCGGCGGTCGTCACCTCGGCCAACCGGTCGAGGCCGGCCAGACCGGGCACGGGGTCGAGCGGCGCGGGTTCCGCGGACGCGGCGTCCACGCCCGGTCGCGGCTGGGCCTGGCGGAGCGCGCCGACCATCCGGCGCAGACCCGACAGGGTCTCCCGGCCGCTGGTCTCGATGACCTTCAGCGCTTCACGGGCCCGGGCCGGCTGGGTGTCGAGGACCTCACCCGCGGCACCCGCCTGGAGGGCGATGATGCCGATGCTGTGCGCGACCACGTCGTGCAACTCCCTTGATATCCGCAGCCGTTCGGCCATGACCGCCGATGCCGTGGCCTGGGCGCTCAGCCGCTCCGCGTACTCGCGGCTGCGCCGCAGCGCATCGCCGGTCAGCCAGGCGATGACGGCCGTGAGCACCACGGCCGTCAGAGCGACAGCCGGCCCCGTCGAGTCGAGGGAGCCGGCGAGCAGCAGCTGCGCGACGGCGCAGGCGGCCATCACGCCCAGGGACACGGCGGTCGCCGTCACCGCGGTGCGGCGCGGCCGCGTCACGGCGACGAAGAACAAGGCGACGTCGGCCGACAGGAACTGAAGGAACGGCAGCCGGGCCACGTGAAGTCCCGCAGTCCCGGCCGCGGAACCCGCGAGCAGCAGGGCGACACCCGCCAGCGGACGGCGGTGCAGCAGAACACCACCGGTCAGCGCCAGAACGAAGCCGGCGGCCAGGAACCACGTGCCCCCCGGCGTCCCGTCCGGGTCCGCGACCAGGAACAGCCGGCACCTTGCCTGGCGGTCCATGCCCTCGGGCGGAAAGCACTGCATGACCGGACGCGGGTTTCCGTCGGACATGCGGGTCGTGTACGCCGTGGCCGCGCAGACACACCATGTCAGGGTCGCCCACACGCCCGGCGGCACACGCTTGAGCAGCAGTAAGGCGCGTGTGGTGGACATGCGCCGATCGTAACCGAGTGATCTTCACCGGGGATCGGGCCGCGGTTGTACAACCACGGCTGACACGCGCCCGCGCAGGTGTCACCGTCCGCGCGATGCCCGGCCGAGGCCGGACGCGGCAGCGTTGCCAGGGTGATCGACGTCCATGAACTCACCAAGCACTACGGCCGGACCGTGGCCGTGGACAATCTGACCTTCACCGTCCGTCCCGGTCGTGTCACCGGATTCCTGGGCCCCAACGGCTCGGGCAAGAGCACCACACTGCGGGTGATCACGGGGCTGAACGCTCCCACCAGCGGAACCGCCACGGTCGGCGGGCGGCCCTTCCGGGAACGGGCGCGCGGGCTGCGCCACGTCGGAGCGCTGCTCGACGCCGGCGACGTCAACGGCGGGCGCAGCGCACAGGCGCACCTGGCGATCCTCGCCCGCAGCAACGGCATACCGCGGCAGCGGGTGACGGAAGTCCTGGACGAGGTGGGCCTGGCCGGAGCGGCCCGGCGACGGATCGGCGGGTTCTCCCTCGGTATGAAGCAGCGGCTCGGCATCGCCGCGGCACTGCTGGGCGATCCGCCGGTGCTGCTGTTCGACGAACCGTTCAACGGCCTGGACCCGCAGGGCGTGCTGTGGGTGCGCGGGCTGTTCCGGCGGCTGGCCGCCGAGGGCCGTACCGTCTTCGTCTCCAGCCATCTGATGAGCGAGATGGAGAACACCGCCGACCATCTCGTCGTCATCGACCATGGTGAGCTGGTCGCCTCCGAGAGCCTTGTGGCGTTCGCCGCCCGCGGCACCCGCAGGTCGGTCGCCGTCCGCACCTCCGACTCCGCCGCCCTGACCGCCGTACTGACCGCGGAAGGCGCCTCGGTACGGCCGGAGGGCGGGCAGGCGCTCACGGTGACCGGCATGGACGCCGCCCGTATCGGCGAGCTCGCCTCCCACCACCGCATCACCCTCCAGGAACTGGCCACCCGCGGGAGTTCCCTGGAGGAGGCCTTCATGGAACTCACCGTCGGCCGCGTCGCATACCTCGCAGCACAAGCAGGAGAACTCGGAGAAGTCCGATGAGCCGCATGTCCCCATCCGCAGCCGCACCGTCCGCACGGCCCGCCCCGCCGGGCGACGAGCCCCGTGCCCGCTTCCTCGACCTCCTCGTGGCCGAATGGCTCAAAATGTGGTCACTGCGCTCGATGCGCTGGGCCTTCGCGCTCTCCGCCCTCGCCGTCATCGGCAACAGCGCGAACGCCGCCGTCGCGGACTACCGCAACTGGCCCCTCTACGACGCCGGCATCCGGGCCCTGTTCGTACCGATCTGGGCCCTGCGCGACGCCATGAACCAGAACTGCGCCATGATCCTCATCCTCACCGCCGGCAGTATCGGCGCCATCAGCGTCGCCGGTGAATACGGCACGGGGCTGATCCGCACGACCTTCTCGGCCGTGCCCGCCCGCCGCCAGGTGATGGCCGCGAAGGTCACCGTGGTGACGGCGGTGTTGCTGGTGTTCGGCGCGCTGGTCTCGACGACCTCGTTCGCCGTCAGCCAAGGCATCCTGTCCGGCCGGCACATCGACGTGCCGATCGGCTGTCCGGGCGTGCTGCGGGCCGTCACCGCCTCCGCCCTGCTCGCGCCGGTGTCCGCGCTCATCGGCATGGGTTTCGGCGCGGTGATCCGGCACGGCGCGACCACCCTGGTGACCACCGCCGGGGTCCTGCTCCTGCTGCCCGACGTCTTCGGCGACAGCCGGCGCATCGGCGCCGACATCTCCCACGCGCTGCCCCGCACCGCCTGGGAGAACCTCGTCACCGTAAGCCATCCCTTCGGCCAGGGCCCTTACCCCCAGACGATCGCCGGTTCATGGATCACCTACGCCGTCTGGCCGCTCGTCGCGGTCTGTCTGACGCTGGTCCTCGCCCATCACCGCGACGTGTGACGACCGACAGGGCCTGCCCCGGCCGCCGTCCGCGCCGGGGCCGCCCGCTGACGGAGTGCCGGTCAGGCCGGCTTCGCCGCCGTGACCGCGGTCGCGAGGACGACATTGTCGCACTCGGCGAACTCACCGTCGGTGAGGGCGACTTGGTGTGCCCCGGAGCCGGGCAGGCCGACCACGAGCGTGGGGTAGACGACGGGCGTCGCGCCGGACTTGCAGTAGCCGTCGGCCTCGCCCTGGACCTGGTGGAAGGTCAGCTTCACCCATGCCTTCCCGCCCGGTGCCAGGCGTACGGCCGACGTGGTGCCCGTGGGGGTCACCTTCAGCGGGCTGTTGTGCTCGGGGGAACCGTTGCCCGCACCGGCCACCGTCGGGTGGCCCCGCAGGACGCACGCATGTCCGGAGACGTTGGTGAACTCGACTACGGCCGCGCCCGTACCGGTGCCGACCGGACGGTCGGCCGCCTGATAGGCCGTCGCCTTCACGGCCGACACCGTGCACGGCGGCGCCGTGGCGGCCGTGGTGTGGGACACGGGAGAGACCGGGGCACCGGAAGGGGCCGACGTGCCGCCGCCGGAGGAGCCCGAGGCCGACGTGGCCGTGGTGCTGGGGCTCGCGGCGGTCGGGGCGGAGTGGGAGGGGGTGGCGGAGGCCGGGGTCGGGGAGGACGTCCTGGCCGTTCCGTCGCCGCTTCCCGGCCCGCATGCCGTGAGCGACAGTGCGGCAGCGATCACGGCCGTCGCCGACGCGGCGAGGCGGATGGTGTTGCGGTGATGCATGAGGTCCCCCGATTCCGGTGCACGTGTCCGACCGGCTCACTGCCGGTACGCACCGGGGGAGACAGAGGCGCGGGACCCAGGGTTTCCACTGTGGATCGGCTGTGACCGTTGTAGATCATCTGTGACGATTCCGTGAGGGTCGGGGGCGGAAGGCCCTGCCGCCCGGCGAACGACAAGGGCGTCCGGCCCGACCTGTGCAGGTCGGGCCGGACGCCCTCGGAGCGATGCTCAGACCAGGTCGAACCGGTCCAGGTTCATGACCTTGTCCCACGCGGCGACGAAGTCCTTGACGAACTTCTCCTTCGCGTCGTCGCTCGCGTAGACCTCGGCGAGCGCGCGCAGCTCGGAGTTGGAGCCGAAGACCAGGTCGGCGCGGCTGCCGGCCCACTTCAGCTCGCCCGTGACGGCGTCGCGGCCCTCGAACGTGGTCTGGTCCTCGGAGGTGGACTTCCAGGTCGTGCCCATGTCGAGCAGGTTGACGAAGAAGTCGTTGGTGAGGACGCCGGGCGTCTTGGTGAGAACGCCGAGCTGGGACTGCTGGTGGTTGGCGCCCAGGACGCGCAGGCCGCCGACGAGCACCGTCAGCTCGGGAGCGCTCAGGGTCAGCAGGTTCGCCTTGTCGATCAGCAGGTACTCGGCCGGCAGGCGGTTGCCCTTGCCGAGGTAGTTGCGGAAGCCGTCCGCGGTCGGCTCCAGCGCCTCGAAGGACTCGGCGTCGGTGTGCTCCTCGCTCGCGTCCACCCGGCCCGGCGTGAAGGGCACCCGGACCTCGAAGCCGCCCTCCTTGGCGGCCTTCTCGACCGCGGCGACACCGCCGAGGACGATCAGGTCGGCCAGGGAGACCTTCTTGGCGCCGGAGGAGGCGTTGAAGTCCTGCTGGATGCCCTCGAGGGTGCGCAGCACCTGGGCCAGCTCGTCGGGCTCGTTGACCTCCCAGCCCTGCTGCGGGGCGAGGCGGATACGGGCGCCGTTGGCACCGCCGCGCTTGTCGCTGCCGCGGAAGGTGGAGGCGGACGCCCAGGCGGTGGTGACCAGCTGGGACACGGACAGGCCCGAGTCGAGCAGCTTGGTCTTCAGGGTCGCGACGTCGGCGTCGTCGATCAGCTCGCCCTCGCGGGCCGGCAGCGGGTCCTGCCAGATCAGCGTCTCCGCCGGGACCTCCGGGCCGAGGTACAGCGCCTTCGGACCCATGTCACGGTGCGTGAGCTTGTACCAGGCACGGGCGAAGGCGTCCGCGAACTCCTGCGGGTTCTCGTGGAACCGGCGCGAGATCGGCTCGTAGATCGGGTCGAAGCGCAGCGACAGGTCGGTGGTGAGCATCGTCGGGAGGCGCTTCTTCGACGGGTCCTGCGGGTCGGGGACGATCGCCTCGGCGTCCTTGGCCACCCACTGCTTGGCGCCGGCCGGGGACTCGGTCAGCTCCCACTCGTAGCCGAAGAGGATGTCGAAGAAGCCGTTGTCCCACTGGGTCGGCGTGGCGGTCCAGGTCACTTCCAGACCGGAGGTGATGGCGTCCGCGCCCTTGCCGGTGCCGTAGGTGCTCTTCCAGCCGAGGCCCTGCTCCTCGAAGCCGGCGGCCTCGGGGTCGGCGCCCACTGCGTCGGCGGGTCCGGCGCCGTGGGTCTTGCCGAAGGTGTGGCCGCCGGCGATCAGCGCGACGGTCTCCTCGTCGTTCATCGCCATGCGGCGGAAGGTCTCACGGATGTCGCGGGCCGCGGCCAGCGGGTCCGGGTTGCCATTGGGGCCCTCGGGGTTGACGTAGATCAGACCCATCTGGACGGCGCCGAGCGGGTTCTCCAGCTCGCGGTCGCCGGTGTAACGCTTGTCGTCCAGCCAGGTGGTCTCAGGACCCCAGTAGACGTCCTCCTCCGCCTCCCAGACGTCCGCGCGGCCGCCGCCGAAGCCGAAGGTCTCGAAGCCCATGGACTCCAGGGCCACGTTGCCGGCGAGGATCATCAGGTCGGCCCAGGAGATCTTCTGGCCGTACTTCTTCTTCACCGGCCACAGCAGGCGGCGGGCCTTGTCCAGGTTGGCGTTGTCCGGCCAGCTGTTCAGCGGCGCGAAGCGCTGCTGGCCGGCGCCGGCGCCGCCGCGGCCGTCGCTGATGCGGTACGTGCCCGCGCTGTGCCAGGCCATGCGGATGATCAGCGGGCCGTAGTGGCCGAAGTCGGCCGGCCACCAGTCCTGCGACGTGGTGAGCACCTCGGCGATGTCCCGCTTCACAGCCGGAAGGTCGAGGCTCTTGAACGCCTCGGCGTAGTCGAACTCCTCACCGAGCGGATTCGCCGCCGGCGGATTCTTGGCCAGGATCTTCAGGTTGAGCCGCTCCGGCCACCACTGGCGGTTGCCGCCGCCCTGGGTCGGATGCAGGGCCCGGTCATGGGCGACGGGGCAGCCGCCGCTCGCCCCCTCCGCCTTCGCGTCTGTGACGATCGCGTCGTGGTTCTCAGTCATGGCAATCCTTCCGAACTGTGCGGAACTCGGTGCTCAGGAACTGCGGCCGGTGGAACAGTCGGGGCAGGTGCCCCAGTAGACGACCTCGGCCTCGTCGATGGCGAAGCCGCGGGGGTCGGAGGCGGTCAGACAGGGCGCGTCGCCGACCGCGCAGTCGACGTCGGCGACGGCACCGCAGGACCGGCACACGATGTGGTGGTGGTTGTCCCCCACGCGTCCCTCGTACCGGGCGGGGTGACCGGCCGGCTCGATACGGCGGACCAGACCCGCCGCGGTGAGTGCGTGAAGGGCCTCGTAGACGGCTTGCAGGGAGATGTGGCCCACGCGGTCGCGTACCCCGGAGGCGATCGCCTCGACGCCGAGGTGGTCGCCCGCCCGGACGGTCTCCAGCAGCGCGACGCGGGCTGCCGTCACGCGCAGGCCGGCACCGCGGAGCTCCTCGGCGGTGGTCGGGGGCGGGGAGGCGGTCATGAGGGCGAACCTACCCTCATAAACACGAGGGGTTCAAGAAAACGAACGATGCAATTTTGGTCGTGTCACGACGCCTGCCGGCCATCTCCGCGTCCTCTCCCGCGCCTGCCCGGACCTTTGCCTTCGCGTTTGCCCTCGCAGTGAGGGAGCGGGCGGTACGGCGATCGGAGCGGGCGGTACGGCGATCGGCAGCGGAGCGGGCCGGCGGGTGCGTCCGGGACATGCCCGCATCATGTGGCCCCGTGTCGGCGACGACCGCGCGGCAAGCCGGTCGATCCTCCGAACGGGTGAGCCGCGGTGGTGGTCACCGACGGGCGGCCGGAGCCGGATCAGCGGACGTCCGCGTGTCCGGCTCGGGCGTACCGGTAGCGGCGGGCCAGGGCGTGGAAGGCCTCCTTCGGCTCCCAGTGCCAGCCCGATGCGGGGTCGTCCGGGCGGTCCTTGAGGGTCTTGGTGATGGCGTAGCTCGCCAGGTCGAGATCGTGGCGCGGGTCGCCCGGGCGGTGCGGGGCGTCAGGAGTCACGAACTCGAAGGCCATCGCCGCGTACAGGTTCATCGAGGAGAAGGCGTCGAGCAGCTGCATCAGGTAGGCCGCCTGGGTGCGCTCGCTGCGGACCAGGTCGCCCTTGATCTCCGGGGGCTTCTTGGCGTTGTCGACGACGTCCCAGCCCATGCCGTCGGTCCGGGGCGCCCCGCCGTAGGCGCAGGTGCCGAACTCGGTGATGGCCAGCGGTTTGCCCCAGCGCAGATAGCGGCTCAACTGCCTTGTGTAGTCGGCCCGGTGAGGAAAGTACGAGTAGTAGTCGATGCCCACGATGTCGAAGAGGCGCCAGTCGACCTTGTCCTCCTGCGCGGCGGCGTAGCTCAGCCGGCCGTGGAAGACGGACCGCCCGACCGCGGCCGCCTTCGCCGTGAACCGGTCCAGGCGGCGCTGCATCGCGACCGGGTCCACCTTGCCGTCGAGCAGGTTCCGGATGCGTTCGAAGACGGTGTCGCCGGGCACGATCCCGGGCACGAACAGCCAGAACTCGCAGCCCACACTGAGGTCCACGGCCGCACCGTGCCGTCGCAGCCGCTCCGCGAACCGGCCGGTCTCGGCCAGGTGTTCCAGGATGTCCCGTTCCGGGGCGTCTCCGAGAGTCGGCTGGAGCCAGACACCCAGCCCCCGCTCGGCCGCCTCGGCGGCGGTGGCCGTGAGCCGTTCCACCCCGTCACCCGTCACATCGACGGTGTCGGCGTGCAACTCGTCGCGGATGACCCGGATGTCCTTGCGCATCCGGGCCGCGCTGAAGGCCGTACCCGGCGTCTCCCCCGCACCCACGGTGTACACGACCCCGTGGTGGCGCAGTCCCTGGCGCAGCCCCCGGCGCGGTCCGCCCTGCGCGGCGCGGGCCTCGCCCGACGGCAGCGCGGTCGCGGCCAGGCCGGCGGACGCCATGCCGGCCAGGAACTGTGCACGCTTGATCCCCTCGCTCCTCTGCATACGGTCACCCTGCCGGGCCCGGCCGCCCCCGCACCGTCCGCCGACGGTCTACGGCGAGGGACCGAAGGGTGATCTTCCCGGCGCCGAAGGGGAGGGGGCCGGCATCAAAAGTCGCGCCGTTCCCCGCCCCCGCCTCGCATTCCTCATCGCCCCGCCGCGCGCGGATGAAGCACCCTATTCATCACAAAACCCCCATGAGTGAGAAACTCGGACTCTCACCCCGAGGTGGCCGTCGAGAGGGACGCTGGTGGACCTGGACGCCGTCGCCGACGAGCTGTACGGGCTGCGGCCGGAGGACTTCGTCGCCGCCCGCGATCGCCGCGCCCTGGATGCCCGCAAGGCCGGTGACCCGGCCCTCGCCAAGCAGATCGGTGCGTTGCGGAGGCCGAGCCTGGGAGCCTGGGTCAGCAATCTGCTCGTACGTCGGCAGCGGGAGGAGGTCGAGTCCTTGCTGACCCTCGGCGAGGAACTCCGCCGGGCCCACCGTGAACTGGACGGTCCGCAGCTGCGCAAGCTCGCCCGTCGGCAGAGTGAGGTGATCGGCGCGCTCGGGCGGCAGGCCCGGCGGCTGGCGGCGCAGGCCGGACGTCCGGTGGGCGAGAGCGTCCAGCGCGAGGTCGAGGAGACCCTGCACGCCGTGCTCGCCGATCCGGAGGCCGCCGGGGAATGGGCCGCGGGACGGCTGGTGAAGCCTCTCAGCTCCGCGTTCGGGTTCCCGGAAACCGACGCGGGGGTCCTCGAACGCCGTCCCGCCGCCCCGCCGGCGACCGGAGCGAAGCGGCGCGCCGAGAAGGAAGAGGAGGGCGCTCGCGGGACGGCGGGGAGGAAGCGCGGCAAGGCGGAGGAGCGCGAGGACGAGCCGGCACATCGGCGCCGTCTCGACGAGGCACGCAGAGCCGCCCGCGACGCCGAGCGGAACCTGCGCGGCTGCGAGGCGGAAGCCCGGGCCGCCGAACGAAAGGCGGAGCAGGCCGGCGACCGGGTCGCCGTGGCGGAGCAGCGGGTGCGTGAGCTGCGCGCGGAGCTGCGCGACGCCGAGGAGGAGCAGCGGCAGGCGCGTACGGACGAGCAGGCGGCACGGGACCGGGCCCGGCAGACCGACCGCGCCGTACGGCAGGCCCGGCGGCACGCCGAGACCACCGCGGCCGAGGCGGAGCGACTGGCCGGCCCGGGGCGGACCACGCGTCCCCTGGCCGGGCACACCGGCCGGCCACCAGGTGGCAGATGACGGACGGCCCCCTGGACAGGAGGCGAGGAGCGATGGCGAGACCGATCCGGACCGGTGTCCTGACCTTCGGGCCGGTCACCGTCCTTGTCGACGGTCAGCAGCCCGCCGACGAGGAAGGTGCCTCGCACCCCGGCGTGCGGCAGGACCAGTGCCCCGACAGCCGGAGCGTCGGGCAGAGCCGGTCCCGGGGCCGCAAGGGCGGCGGGAAACAGGCCTCCGGCAGGAAGAAGGCCGATGAGCCGGGCGTCTCTGTCGAAGGCCGAGCTGTACGAACGCGCGAGCGCCGCCGGCGTACCCGGCAGATCGAGGATGACTCGGGATCGGATCGTCAACGCGCTTGCCGACGTAGCAGCTTGACTGACCATCACTCGGCTCAGCGGTAAATCATGACCCTGCCCCGGCCGCTGCTGCAAGTCGCCGCGGAGCGAGCTCAGTTGACGATCCGAGGTCACTGCCGGTGGGCCGCCGGTCCGGTGGCCTCGAGGGATGTGGTCACCCGGTTCGTCCAGTGGGCTGACGGCCGATCAAATCGGTGTGAAGTGCTCACTCGTACGGGTGCACCCGGCCCGACCGTCCGTGGCATCCGGGAGGGTCCGTCGTTCGGCAGCGAGTGTGATGTTTGCCATGTGACGTGATGGACCAGAGGTGAACGGGCAAGATACCCCTTCATGCCCCACGCCAATCCTCTCCGGCAGGTGATTCGATGACCACGGCGACGACCCGGGCGTTCCGGACGACGCCGCCCGCCCGTACCGGCGAGACGACTGCCAGGGATTCCCCGGCCGCCGCCATGCCCTCACTGCCGTCCTTGACGGGGCTGCGGTGGATGGCGGCGCTCCTGGTGTTCGGACTGCACGTGAACAACTTCGGCTACTTCGGAGGCACCAGCGGCCGCCTCGTGACCTGGGGCTTCGGTGCCGGTGCCACCGGGGTGTCCTTCTTCTTCGTACTGTCCGGCTTCGTACTGACCTGGTCGGCGCGGCCCCGCGACCGCGCGCTCGCCTTCTGGCGGCGGCGTATCGCGCGCATCTACCCGGTGCACCTGGTCACCCTGGCGGTCGCCCTCGTCATGGCGTACTCGCTGGCACACGAGCCGAGGCCGCAGCCGAAACAGGCCGTGTCCAACCTCTTGCTGCTCCACTCCTGGTGGCGCCCCTGGTGGCAGACGCTGAACCCGGTCAGCTGGTCCCTTGCCTGCGAGGCGTTCTTCTACGCCTCCTTCCCCTTGCTCTTCCTGCTGCTCCGCCGGCTCGGCGCGCGCGGTTCGGCCGCGCTGGGTACCCTGTCGCTGGCGGCGATCATGGTGCTGGCCTGGGCGGACGCGCACCACTGGTGGACGTACGCGCTGTACTCCTTCCCGGCGGCCCGGCTGCCGGAGTTCGTCCTCGGCGCGGTCAGCGCGCGGCTGGTGCTGCTCGGCCGGTGGCGCGGGCCCGGTCTGGAGGCCTCGCTCGCCCTGGCGATCATCGGTTACTTCCTCGTCCCGCAGGTCACGCCCGGTTATTCCGCCACCGTGTGCACCATCGTCGGGTTCACGCTGCTCATTCCGGCCGCGGCGGTCGCGGACATCCAGGGGCTGCCCTCACTGTGGCGGCGCCGGCGGCTGGTACGGCTCGGTGAACTGTCGTTCGCCTTCTACATGGTCCATCTGCTCGTGCTGCGCGCCGGCACCCATCTGCTCGGGACGAAGCCGCACTTCGGGCTGCTCGCGGGACTGGCCGTCACCACGGTCGCGTTCGCCATTGCGCTCGGACTGTCCTGGGTCCTGTACGAGGCGGTGGAGTGCCCGGCGAGACGTCTGCTGCTGCGCCGACGCCGCCCCACGCCCCAGCCGGACCAGGTGGAGGCACGCGGCGAGGCACCGGCCGCGGCACGGGACTGAGCAGGTCCCCTGGGCTGTCGGAGACGCCTGGGAGGGCGGGTCCGCCCTCCGCACCCCTACGTCCGGCCGCTTCCCTCATCTGCCGCCGCACCGCCGCGTCAGCCGTCACGCACTGCCGGAGGGCGTGCCGGCCCCCGGCGGGCACCTCGCTCTCCTCTGCTTCCCCGCCGGCCGGACGGGATCCGGGCTTCCCCGACGCGGCCTTCCACCGCGCCCTGCGGCAGCGACCGGCGGGCTCCGCGCTGTTCCGCCGCCCCGGTCAGCCCGTCCCGGGTCCTTCCTGAGGTCCCGGCCGGGTCGCACGCACGGGTGACGTCGGCAACAGCCAGGAGAGTCCGGCGGGATTCGGGGTAGTCGGCCCATCGGCACCGGCCCGGTGGCATCCGCCGCCGGGCCGGCACCGCTTGACGCCCTTGACGGCAAGTGACCGTCAGGGCCAGGAGAGTTGCATCGGCGTGGAAAAGGAGACGAGGAGAGTGCCCGAGCAGGACATGGCCGAATCGGCGCCACAGGTGGTGAGTTCCTTCCTGGAGCGGCGCCGGGAGCAGATCGCCCAGCGCTGGGCCGACGCGCCCTTGTTCCGCTCGGTCTTCACCGTCTCCCGCGACGAGGCGGTGGAGGCGTGCAAGGCCGTCGTGGACTCCCTGTCCGAAGTGGCGGTGAGCGGACGACTGGAGGACATCACGGCACCGGGCTTCCATCCGGTGCGCGACCAGTTGGGACGCATGACCCAGACCAGGACCCTCAGCGGCTCGACCCCGTCCCAGATCGCCGACGAGGTGGCCGGACTGCGTGTGCCTGCCGTGGAGCTGCTGCGCGAGGAGTTCCCCGATGCCGCCGCCCCGCAGGCCCAGGAGAGCGTACTGGCGCTGACCCTGCTGCTGGGCACGCTGCGCCTGGTGGTGATGGAGACGGCGCTGGACGCGAACACGGAGCTGATCGAGCGGCAGCGGCAGCAGCTGCTCGAAGTCGCCACCCCGGTCATCAAACTGTGGGAGGGCACGGTGGCGGTCCCGCTGATCGGGACGCTGGACAGCGCCCGCAGCCAGGTCGTCATGGAGTCGCTGCTGGAGGCCATCGTCGAGCAGCGGGCCCGGTTCGCCATCCTGGACATCACCGGTGTGCCCACGGTCGACTCGCTCGTCGCCCAGCATCTGATGAAGACGGTGGCCGCCGCGCGGCTGATGGGCGCCGAGTGCATCGTCTCCGGCATCCGTCCGGCCATCGCGCAGACGATCGTGCAGCTGGGCATCGACCTCGGCTCGGTGCTCACCCGCGCCTCGCTGGCCGACGCCCTCGCCTACGCACTGGGCCGGCAGGGCATCGAGGTCTCCCGTGCGGACGCGGGTGCGAGCGCGCGGTGAACCAGCCCACTCCCGGTCAGCCGGCCCAGGTCCCGGTGCTGGCGCTGGGCGACGTCCTGCTCGTCTCGCTCCAGGGCGAGCTGCACGACGGTATGGCCGAACAGCTGCAGCAGGACATCACCAGCCGCATCGCCACCAGCCGGGTGACCGGTGTGGTGCTCGACATCTCCGGGGTGGACGTCGTCGACTCGTTCCTCGGCCGGGTGCTGGCCGAGATCGCCTCCACGGCCCGGCTGCTGGCGGCCCGTACGGTCCTGGCCGGCATGCGGCCCGCCGTGGCGATCACGCTCGTGGAGCTGGGGCTCGCCCTGCCCGGTCTGGTCACCGCGCTCGACGTCGACCGCGCCCTGGAACTGCTGGCCCGGAGGAGGACGTGATGAAGGCGCCCGGCCAGACGTCCGCGACCAGCCTGCCCATCGGCTCGGACGCGGATCTGGCCTGGGTGCGGCAGCAGGTGCGGCGGTGCGCGGCCCAGCTCGGCTTCGGGCTCGTCCAGCAGACCAAGCTGGTCACGGCGGCGAGCGAACTGGCCCGCAACACGCTGGTGCACGGCGGCGGCGGCCGGGCGGAGATCACTCCGCTGGACAACGGCCGCTGCCGGGGCCTGAGGATGTGCTTCACCGACAGCGGCCCGGGCATCCGCGATCTGGAGCTGGCCATGACCGACGGCTACACCACCGGAGGCGGTCTCGGCCTCGGCCTGAGCGGCGCCAAGCGGCTGGTGCACGAGTTCGCCGTGGACACCGAGCCGGGCCGGGGCACCACCGTCACGGCCGTCGCCTGGGTGACGCAGGTTCCCGCGTCGCGTCCGGGGGCGGGATGAGCCGGGTGTGGGAGGTACCGGTGGGCGACTCCACGCGGGTACGCGATGCCCGGACGGCCGCCCGGGAGGCGTGCGTGCAGGCGGGCCTCGGCCCGCGGCGGACCGCGGCCGCCGAACTCGTCAGCACCGAGCTGGCCACCAATCTGCTCAGGCACGCGGGCGGCGGCCGCATGGTGGTCAATCTCGTCGGGCCGCCGGCCGGCGGCCCGGGTGTGTCGGTGCAGCTCTTCTCGCTCGACCACGGGCCGGGTATCGCCGATGTCCCCGCGGCGCTGCGGGACGGCTACACCACCGCCGGGGTCTCCCTCGGCGCCGGTCTGGGCAGCTGTCTGCGCAGCGCCGACGCCTTCCATCTGTACAGCGCGCCGGGCCGCGGCACGGTGGCGACGGCCCGGTTCGACGCGGAGCCCCCCAGACGCGGGACGCCCGCGGCGCAGGCACCGGCGGGTGGGATCTGCGTCTCGCTGGCCGAGGCCGGGCAGTGCGGTGACGCCTGGAGCTGGGTGCGTTCCGGCGCCCTGCTGACCCTGCTCCTCGCGGACGGTCTCGGGCACGGCCCCAAAGCCGCGCACGCGTCCACCACCGCGGTGGCGGAGCTGCACCGGGCCGCACACCTGCCGCCCGTCGAGATCCTGCGCCGGCTGCACATGGCGCTGCGGCCGACCCGCGGCGCGGCGGTCGCCGTGGCCCAGCTGGACACGGAACGCGCGGAACTCGGCTTCGCCGGCATCGGCAACGCCGGCGCCCGGCTGCGTACCGGGGAGGGCTGGGCGTCCCTCCTCTCCCGTCCGGGGATCGTCGGGGCGTACTTCCCGGCGCACATCCCCGTGCGCAGGATGCCGTGGCATCCGGACAGTGTGCTCGTGGTGCACAGTGACGGGCTGCCCAGCCGGTGGACGCCGCCGGACGATCCCCGGCTGCTCGGCCAGGATCCGGCGGTGCTGGCCGCGGCCGTCCTGCGCGACGCGAGCAGCCCCGCCCGCCCCGTACGCGACGACACCACCGTGGCCGTACTGGCCCCCGACCGCCGGACCAGCACCCATGACAGCCGTCTCTGACACCTGGACACTGGCCTCCGCCGCCGACGCGGCCCGCGCCCGTGCCCTGCTGGCGCGGCTCACCGCGGACGCCGAGGTGCCCGCGCTGGACCGCACGCGTTTCCTGGCCGCGCTCGGCACCCGGCTGCGGCCCTGCCGGGACGGGGCCCGCGTGCAGCTGACCGTGACCGCTCACGCCGACGGCACCCTGCACGTGCTGCTGCGCGGGTCCGAGCCGTGGCAGGGCGCCCTCGTCTGCCCCGTCCCCGTCAGCGGACCGCTGCCCCGGCCGGCCGGCTTCGACGACGCGCAGCTCGCCGAGGCCCTCCTGGACGCCGACGAGGACGCGTCCGCCGTTCTCGCGCACCTGGCGGAGACGGAGCAGCTGATCCGTTTCCATCGGGAGGAGCTGCACCAGACCAACCAGGGTGTGCTCGCCCTGCACGCCGAGCTGGAGGCGGCGGCGCTGGCCCAGCGGGAGCTGCTCGACGCCGAGCGGGCCGCCCGCGCGGAGGCGGAGAACGCCCGGCGGCAGCTGACCTTCCTCGCCGATGCCAGCGCCGCTCTGAACGCCTCGCTGGACCACGAGGACATCCTGCGCCGGCTGCCGGAGCTGCTGGTCCCGGAGTACGCCCGGCATGTCGACGTCTGGCTCGTGGACGACGAGCGGACGCCCCCGGCCGAGCGGGCGGCGGCTTCGGTGACGGCGGCCCGCACCGGCCGGCCCCAGCACGCGGGCCCGCGGCCGGGCGGCCTGCCGGGCGTGGACGACCTGCCGGCCTCGGCGCTGTCCCCGGACCGTCCGCTGCTGTGTCTGCCGCTCGGCGTGCGCGCGGTTCAAGGTGTGCTGACCCTGGCCGCGCACGGTGACCGTTTCGACCCGGACACCACGGTGATGCTGGTCGAGCTGGCCCGGCGGGCGGGCATCGCGCTGGACAACGCCCGCCAGTACCAGCAGCACCGCAATGTCGCCGAGGAACTGCAGCGCGCCCAGCTCACCGACCTGCCGGCCACGCCGGGCCTCGCGCTGGCCGCGCGTTATCTGCCGGCCACGCACGGGATGAACATCGGCGGCGACTGGTACGACGCCTTCCCGCAGCCCGACGGAAGTGTGCTGGCGGTGATAGGGGATGTCACGGGGCACGGACTGCGGGCGGCGGTCATCATGGGCCAGTTGCGCACCGCCCTGCGCGCGTACGCCGTCGAGGGCAACGGGCCCGCGCGTATCCTCACGCTGCTGCACCGGATGCTCCGCCACCAGCAGCCGGAGCTGTACGCGACCTGTGCCATCGCCCGGTTCACGCCCGGGGATCCCCGGGTGGTGTGCGCGGCTGCCGGGCATCCGCCGGCCGTCGTGCGCGGCCCGGAGGGCGAGGTGCGGGTGCTGGAGGCCAGGCCGGGGATCATGCTGGGCGTCCCGGTGCCCTTCGAGTACGAGGAGCACACCGTGGAGCTGCCCGCGGGCTCGACGCTCGCGCTGTACACGGACGGGCTGGTCGAGCGGCGGTCCGCCGGGATCGACGCGGGCATAGAGCGGCTGGCGCGGGCCATGGGCGCGCTGGCCGCGGTTGAGCTGGAGGACCTGGAGACCGCGGCCGACACGCTGCTGAAGCCGATGCTGTACGACTCCGAACACGACGACGACATCTGTCTGCTGCTCTGTCGCACCCGGACCTGAACCGGCGGCGCCGGCGGCCGGGTCCCCGGCCCCGGAGGGCAAGGCCCCGACCGCTTGGTGGCGGCCGGTCAGGCGGAGGACGGGAAGCGGTCCCACACCCGGTGCGAGCCGAGCAGTCGGGTGAGCTGCTGCAGGACGGTCGTGGCGCCGTCGCCGGCGATCACACCGGGCGCGTCGACGGGGATGCCGGCCGCCTCCAGCACGCTCTGCGCGCCCTTGGTGGCGCCGATGGCCTTGCCGTGCCGGTATGCCTCCGCCAGCAGCAGCCCCACCCGCGGATCGGGGGTGCCGTCCTGGGCGGTCGGCAGGCCCGCCTTGGCGTCCCGGGCGCCGTAGGCGTCGGCGCCGACGCCGGGGGTGCCGGCCACCAGCAGCGCGTCGAACTCCACGGACCGTGCCGTGGCGTAGGTGCGCTGGACGCCCACCGCGTCCGTGCCGGAGCCGAGGGTGCCGCCGGTCGGTGCGACGACCAGCGGGACCATGCCGCCGTCCAGCACCTCCTGGCGTACGGCCCGTACGCCGTCCAGGTCGCCGTCGGGGCCGGTGACGATGCCGATGATCCGGCCGTCGGTGGGCCAGGTGTGTCCGACCTGGGACAGGGCGGGGCTGGGCGCGACGTCGGCCAGGGGCACGGTGGGCTGCGGGGCGGGCAGGCCGAGACCGCCGGCGACGCCCGCGCACAGCTCCGGGTCGATGTTCGCCAGTACCTGCAACGCCCGCTCCCGGATGGCCTGTTCGTAGCACTTGGCGAGTTCGAAGGTGTAGGCGCCGATGATGTGCTCGCGTTCCACCGGGCTCATGCTGAGCCAGAACCGGCGCGGCTGGCTGAAGTGGTCGTCGAACGACGCCGGCGCCTCGCGGACCTTCGTCGCCTCCGGGACCCGTACCGGAGCCTCGACGTACGCGCCCGCGTCCGCGCCGGCCGTGAAGGGGCAGCCGCCGTCGAGGGAGTTGGGCCGGTAGGGGGCCGCGCCCCGGTGCACGGCGGTCTGGTGCATGCCGTCGCGCAGCATGTCGTTGACGGGTGCGTGCGGCCGGTTGACCGGGATCTGCGCGAAGTTGGGGCCGCCGAGGCGGGTGATCTGGGTGTCGAGGTAGGAGAACAGACGACCGGACAGCAGCGGGTCGTCGGTGATGTCGATGCCGGGCACGAGATGGCCGGGGTGGAAGGCGACCTGCTCGGTCTCGGCGAAGAAGTTGGAGGGGTTGCGGTCGAGGGTGAGCAGTCCGATGGGCTGCACGGGGGCGAGTTCCTCCGGGACGATGTTCGTCGGGTCCAGAAGGTCGATGCCCTCGAAGGTCTGGTCGGGGGTGTCGGGGAAGGTCTGGATGCCGAACTCCCACTGCGGGTGGGCGCCCGCCTCGATCGCGTCGGCGAGGTCCCGGCGGTGGAAGTCCGGGTCGACACCGTTGATGATCTGTGCCTCCTCCCACACCAGCGAGTGCACGCCCAGCTTCGGCTTCCAGTGGAACTTCACCAGCGTCGTCCCGCCGGCGGCGTCGACCAGGCGGAAGGTGTGGATCCCGAAGCCCTCCATCGTGCGGTACGAGCGCGGGATGCCCCGGTCGGACATGTTCCACAGGGTGTGGTGGGTGGCCTCGGTGTGCAGCGTGACGAAGTCCCAGAAGGTGTCGTGGGCGCTCTGTGCCTGCGGGATCTCCCGGTCGGGGTGGGGTTTGGCGGCGTGCACGACATCCGGGAACTTGATCGCGTCCTGGATGAAGAAGACGGGGATGTTGTTGCCGACCAGGTCGAAGACGCCCTCGCTGGTGTAGAACTTCGTCGCGAAACCGCGGGTGTCCCGGACGGTGTCGGCGGAGCCCCGGGAGCCGAGCACGGTGGAGAAGCGGACGAACACCGGGGTCTCGACGCCCTCGGCGAGAAAGGCCGCCTTCGTCACGTTCGCGGCCGTGCCATAGCTGCGGAAGACGCCGTGCGCTGCGGCGCCGCGGGCGTGGACCACGCGCTCGGGGATGCGTTCGTGGTCGAAGTGCATGATCTTTTCCCGCAGGTGGTGGTCCTGCAGGAGCACGGGGCCACGGGGTCCCGCCTTGAGCGAGTGGTCCGTGTCGTACAGCCGGGTGCCCTGGGCGGTGGTCAGATGGCTGCCGCTCTGCGCCATCCGGGCCTGGTCGGCGCCGGTGGGCAGGCCGGTGGGTGAGACGGTGGCGGGGCCGGTCTGGTCGGGCTTGGGCGGGAACGGCTCATGGGGTTCGGTCGGCTCGGCGACCGACGGCGTGCGGGGGCCGGGTTTGCCGGGTATGCCCTCCTCCGGGCCCGCGCCGTCACCCTGCAGGGCGTCCGCCACCTTGTCCGCCGCTCGCTTCAGGGGGTTCGTCTCGCTCATCTCCACCATTCCTTCACTGGTCACGGGGGGCGGGCCCGGCACCGGCGAGGCGGGTGTCCGACACGCGCTGGCCACACCCGGGCATACGGCCGGCAACACCACAGCATCAGGGGAAACGGGGTCGGCACGGCCTCGTACCGAGGTCCCCGGGCCGGTGCGCCCGAAACCGGCAATCACGGAGGATTTCCGGTCGGGGTGAAGTCGGGCCGTCTCCCATCGAGTAGCCGGGACGGCTGGCCCGCCGGACGCGTCCATCCGGACCCGGGGACTGTCGAGCAGGGCCAAGGGCCCCCTGCCGAGGGTGTCTTCGTCAGGAGGGCCGGTTTCTTGACCCGAGCAGGCAAGCACCCGGCCGCCCGCACCGCCACCTTAGGCGCTGCCCCCGGCCCCCGCAGTTCGGGAGGCCCGGTCACGGGTGGGCCGTGACCCGGATGGTCTTCAGTGACGGGTCCGCCGCGTCCGCGATGAGGAAGCCGTGCTCCACGCCGCTGCGCAGGTACTCCAGCACCTCCTGCGTGATCACCTCACCGGGCGCCACCACGGGCACGCCGGGCGGATAGGGGCTGATCATCTCGGCGGCGATCCGGCCCACGGCGCGTTCGGCGGGAACCTGTTCGGCGGGCCCGAAGAACGCCTCGCGCGGCAGGACGGCCTGTTCGAGTTCGAGTGCGCGCGGCTCGGGCAGGCGCACGGCGGGCCGCCGCTCCATCGCACCGGCGTTCTCCACCAGGGAGCGCATGGAGTCCAGCAGGATCTTCTCGGTCTCGTCGTCGTCGGCGTGGGTGATGGAGGCGCTGATCCGGCAGGTGTCCGAGCCGCCCACGTCGACATGCCGGTCGGCCCTCAGCCATTCGGCCGCCTGCATACCGCTGATGCCGAGGTCCCGGACATCGATGACGATCTTCATCGGGTCGAACTCGGCCGCGAGGCCCTCCTCGACGACCTCGCCGCCCATCACCCGCAGCCCCGGCAGTTCGCGCAGGGCCGCCCGGATCCGCTCGGCCCGGTGGACGGCCCGCTCCAGCAGCTCGTGGCCCTGCTCGGCCATCTGCCGCCGCCAGCCGTCCAGGGCGCCGTACACCAGACAGGAGGCGCTGGTGGTGCCGAGCAGGTCCTCGCGCTGCTTGAGCACCTCGGGTGCCACCCGGTCGTGCTGGAGGTGGAACACCGAGCTCTGCTCGATGGCGCCGCCCATCTTGTGGACGCTGGTGACGACCAGGTCGGCGTCGGCGTCCATGCCCCAGGACGGGAGGGCCGGGTGGAAGGGCAGATGGGCACCCCAGGCCTCGTCCACGATCAGCGGTACGTCGTAGGCGTGGCAGGCGTCGGCGACGCCGCGGATGTCGGCGCAGGTGCCCCAGTCGGTGGGTGTGATCAGCAGCATGCCCTTGGCGTCGGGGTGCTCGCGCAGCCGGTCGCGGACGTCGTCGGGCTCCGGAGGATGGGCCATGTGCCGCTCGGCGTCGAACTTCGGGTGGACCCAGATCGGCTCCACACCGTTGATGATCACCGCGGCGATGACCGACTTGTGCGCGTTGCGGGACAGCAGCAGCTTCTCCCCCGGGCCCGCGACCGAGCACATGGCGGTCTTCACGGACAGGGAGCTGCCGCAGGTGGAGAAGAAGGCGTGCTCGGCGCCGACCGCGTCGGCCATCAGCTCCTGCGCCTGTTCCAGCACGCCCTGGGACTGCCGGCGGTCGTCCAGGCCGTTGAGGGTCAGTACGTCCGAGCGGAAGACGTCGATGCCGAGGACGTCGGCGACCCGGGGGTCGGTGCCGCGGCCCTGTTTGTGTCCCGGCGGCCCGAACACCACGTCTCCTCGCCGCCGGAACTCCTGCAGAGCTTCCAGTACGGGCGCGCGCGAGTGGTCCATGGCGATCCTCCTGAGCCGGTCGGTCGTACCGACCGTGTTGCACTGGTCGCCTGCTCGAAACCCCGGATCCCGCGCCACTTGGTTCACGCTTTGATTCAAGCCATGACGTCAGAACCGCATGCCGTGTCCGCGCGCCAGGACGAGATGAGGATCGTGGCGGTGCTTGGCCTCAGCGAAGACCGGCCAGCGGTCGCCGTAGTGGTCCCGCCAGTCGGAGTCCGCCAGGGGCAGGGCGTTGACGGGGTAGGCGAGGGCGCCCCGGGACCGGGCCCGTTCGTACGCGGTACGGTTGGCGGCCACCATCGCCGCGACCGTCTCCGGGCTGCCGGGCGGAGCCGTGCGCAACAGGGCGAAAACGTACAGGACTTCACCGGACGGGCGGCGGAAGGAGGGGGCGCGCAACCGGCTGGAGAGCACCGGGTACAGCAGGACGAGACCGGTGTCCCGCAGGTCACCGAAGGCGGGGTCGGCCAGTACGGCGCGGACGACGGCCTCGGCGCTGTCGTGCGGCAGCAGCAGATTGAGCCAGGGGTGCGGGTGCAGCCACTCCCCCGTCGTCCGCAGGACCTCCTCGTCCGTGTCCACGCGATGCGCGAACTCCCCGTATCCGAGATCCTCCGCCTCCAGGGCGCCGGGATCGTGCGAGAGCCCGGCGAGCAGGGTGCTGTCGTCGGGCGGGTACGGGCCGTCGTGCGGGGCCACGGCCTCGATCATGTACTGCCAGTGGCGCTCCCCGATCGGCCGTGCCTGGCCCTCCAGGTAGGTGAAACGCTGCTCCTCGGCGAGCCGGCGCTGGTCGGCGAGGCAGCGGGCGAGGTCGGCGTAGTACAGGCAGTAGCGGCGCACCCGGTCGGGCGCGGGGACCAGACGCAGGGTGGCGGCCACGATGACGGCGCACTGGCCGAGACCGGCGAGCACGGCGTGAAACAGGTCGGGGTCCCGGTCGGGTGAGCAGACCCGGTGCTCCCCCGCTCCGGTCACCACCTCCAGCTCCAGGACCTGGTCCGCGACCAGGCCGTGCCGGTGCGTCGCGCCGCCGAGTCCGCCCGCCGACAGGACACCGCCGACGCCCGCGCCGAGGTAGTCGGTGAGGACCGCCGGGGCACGGCCGTGCGGCAGGGTGGCGGCCAGTACCTCCCGCCACAACGCGCCCGCCTGTACGGTCACTTGCCCGTCCGTCACGGGACCGACCCGGTTCATCGCCCGCAGGTCGAGCACGATCCCGCCGTCCGCCTGTCCCTGGCCGTACAGGGAGTGGCCACCGCCGCGCACACTCACCGGGATGCCCCGGGGTCCGGCGCACTCCAGCAGGTCCTGGATCTCGGCGGCGGACTGCGGGCGCAGGACACCGAGCGGCGTGGTCCGCACGATGTGCCCGAAGTCCTGCGCGCATGCGCGCAGCGTCTGCGGGCGGGTGTCCAGGGCCCGGCCGAGGCGGGTGCCGAGGTCGTGGGCCGACGTCATGCCGGCATCACATCAGACGGCGCGGCGTACGTCGAGACCACCGTCAACTCACGCCGGAGCCTTGTTTTTCGACGAGCTCCAGCAGTGCGGTGTGGGTCTCCGGGTCGGCCGCGGCGATCAGTCCTGACGCGCCGGTGAGCACGGGTTCGCCGTACAGTCCGGTCACGATGCAGCCGGCGGCCTGGCACAGGGCGATGCCCGCCGCGAAGTGCACGCTGTCGCGCAGGTCGCCGTCGGTGACGTAGGCGGCCCTGCGGCCCGCGGCGACCCAGGCCACGGCGAGGGTGCTGGAGATCACCCGAGGCCGGAAGCGTCCGGCGAAGCCCGGGTCGGCGAGGAGCCGGGCCGCCTGGAACCCGGGCGCGTTGGGGAACGGCGGGTCGAGGTTCATGTCCACCAGCGCGGACCCGGCCGACGGCGTCAGCCGCTCGTCCGCGCCGTCCCTGCGGAGGCGGGCGGCCTCGCCGTCGGTCCAGAACACCTCGCCGCTGAACGGGTCGGCGGTCGCGGCGGCCGTGACCCGGTTCCCCTCCCGCAGGGCGACGTTCACGCCGACGAGCATGTTTTGCACCGCGTAGTTCAGGGTGCCGCACAGCGGGTCGACGAGCCAGCGGCGGCGGGCGTCGGCGGCACCCGAACGGCCGCTCTCCTCGCCGGTCACGGCGTCGTCGGGCCGGGCGGCGCGCAGCACGTCCAGGATGGCCCGCTCGGCGGCGAGGTCCGCCTCGGTCGCGAAGTCGCCGGCGGACTTGTCGTGGCGTGCGAGCCGGCTGCCGTAGAGGTCACGGACCACGGCTGCGCCCGTCTGGGCCGCGGTGAGGGCCAGGCGGGCGTCGGATTCCCCGTTGGTGATCGACATGGGCGCAGAGTACTCGGAGCACCGATGGCGTCAGTACGCCCGGGTCGGCGAGAAGGACAGCCTCTGTTCTGCTGCGGAGCGCCCTGCGCCGACGGAACTTCCGCTGTGGTCCGTCCAGTTGCGCATCGGTGTGGTCTCGGCGAGCCGCCCGGAACGGCCCGAGAGGCCGAGTACGAGTCCGCTGTAGCGGTTGACCAGGCGGCAGGTGCCGCCGGAGGCGCTCGGGATCACGAACCACTGCTGTCCGACGGAGGGGCCGCCGGCCGGTGCCGCGGTGACGGTGGGCCGGGCACCCCAGGCGCGGCCGGCGGAGGAGAAGGAGTCGACGCCGAGCAGCCGGCCGCTCGCGGCGTTGGTGAGGGTGAAGGCCCCGTCGCCGGTCGGGGTGAAGACCCAGGTGTCGCGGCCGGAGCCGGTGGGCCGGGCCAGTGAGGTGGTGGCCGTGCCGTCGCCCTTCTGGGCCAGGAGGCGTCCCGTGCCGCTCGCGATGCGGTAGCCGCGGCCGGTGTCCAGGGGCGCGGCGGCGGGTTTGCCGGAGTCGACGGTGATGTCGACGTACTCCCCGGAGGCGTCGTGCGAGCAGCCGAAGGCGCAGTAGGAGCGGAAGGACCTGCCGACGACGGTGGAGCTGGTGCGGTTGGCGCTGTCGAGGAACCAGCGGTACCAGGACGCGTTGGTGTAGCCGCCGGTGTCCCCGATGAGGTGCCACTTCTGGGTCGTCAGGTCGTCGGTGGCGTAGAGGTACTGCGGCGAGTGCCCGCTCTGGTCGACGGCCTGCGGTTCGCCGATGTACAGCCCGAGATAGGCGTCGTAGGCGATGTTCATGACGAACAGCGGCGAGGTCGGGGGCATCTTCCCGGCCGCGATCTGCTCGGCGGCGGTCCCGGTGTTGGCCGGGTCGTACTCGGCGGAGGCGGGCGTGTAGCCGGTGGGGTGGGCGGCGTCGACGGGGACGATGTTGCTCTCCTGGCCGCCGGTGCCGGGCTGGGACCAGGCGCCGGCGTACCACTTGCGCCAGGAGCCGGGGGCCATCTTGGCGGAGATCGGGGCGCGGGCCACGTGCTCGTAGAACGCCTTCCAGCGGCCGCTCTTGTCGATGATCCGGGAGCCGTAATGGACGTAGAAGTAGCCGGAGGCGGTGTCGACGAAGAGGCGCTGGTCGCCGTCGCCGTAGGAGTACGTCTGGTTCGGGAAGGCCGTGGTGTCTGCGCGCCTGGTGCTGTACGGGGACGTGAGCACGTGGTCCTTGACGCTCCAGGTGCGGCCCTTGTCGGTGGAGACGGCGTAGTCGATGGCGTCGTAGTGCAGCCCGTCACCGAAGGGCTGCGGGGTGAACTCGTTGTGCACCAGGCCGTACCAGTCGCCGGTGTCGGGGTCGACCCACACCCCGGACAGGTCGCAGTAGTTCTTCTGGGCGTAGCCGGAGCCGCTCGGTGCGTACGTCGCCTCGCGGCCGGTGGGGCTGTTGTTGCAGCGCCAGGTGGTGTCGTCGTTGCGGTCGGCGGGGTTGGCGGGGTTCACCGCCTTGCTCAGCGTCTTGTCGAACCTGGCGGTGTCGAAGTCCTTGCCGGTGTAGAAGTCCCAGGTGCGCGGGTCCTTGGCGCCGTACAGCGCGGCGGACTGCTGGTAGTGGAAGGTGCCGTCCCGGTCGAGGTAGGGACCGGCGGGGGTGTCCGTGGGGTGGGCGAAGAGTACCGGGGTCCCCACGGTCACGGTGTAGGTGGCGTCGGCGGGGGCCTGGGCGGATGCCGGGGACGCGGTGCCGCCGCCCATGACCAGGGCGGCAGTCGCCGACAACACCGCCAGGGCGCCGCCTGCTCTGCTCAAGAGTCGCAACTGTGCTCCTTGTTGCCGAAGGGCCGGTTGCACGGAACGATCCGGCCCGGCGGTTTCCCCCGGCAATGGACTTCAGTGCTCCGCCTCTTGCACTTTCGCGCGCGTACGTCCGCGGCAGGCGGGGGTCAGGGCTGCCCGGGCGGGGCGGCGGGCAGCAGGATGTCCCAGGCCAGCTGGTGGATCAGCGCCTCGTCCGGCTCCGCGGGACGGGCCACGACGGGAGACGGGCGGGAGGGGGCGTGGCTGCCGCGGGAGATGCCGCCGCTGACGGTGATGTTCTGCTCCACGCGCGGGCGGCGGTGCCGTTCGTAGGCGGCGAACGCGGCGTGCGGACCTGGCAGATCGCGCAGCGCCTTGGCGAGGACGACGGCGTCCTCCAGGGCCATCGAGGCGCCCTGGCCGGTGGCCGGGGAGGCCGCGTGGGCGGCGTCGCCGATGAGCAGGGTGCGTCCCTTCTGCCACACGGCACCGAGCGGCATCTCGGTGGCGTTGGTGACCATCACGGGGCCCTCGGAGGCGGCGACGATGTCCGCGGCGGGGGTGGCGTCCTTGCGCAGCAGCGGCAGCAGGTCCTCGCGCCACGGGGTGCGGTGCGCGGCTCCGCCGTCGGGCAGGGGTTCGGTGCTCACGCGGGCGAACCAGTACGTCCGCCCGGTCGGGGACACCGCGTGTCCGAAGGTGGTCTCGCTGCCCCGGACGAAGGTGATGACGCCGGTGCCGTCCGCGCCGGGTGCGGCGCCGCTGCAGCCGTAGAAGACCCGCTGGCCGGCGTACGTGGGTCGCACCTCGGGGGTGATGATCCGGCGCACGGTGGAGTTCAGCCCGTCGGCGCCGATGGCCAGGTCCGCGTGGGCGGTGCTGCCGTCGGCGAACCGGGCGGTGACGCCGCACGGGCCGTCCGTGATGCCGACCAGACGGGCGCCATGGCGCAGGCGGATGCCGCGCCGGGCCGCCGTTTCCTGCAGGGCGGCGTTCAGCTCGCCGCGGAGCAGGCAGCGGTACCGCAGGTCGGGGTCGGTCATCTCGCCGAGCGGGGCGTGCGTCAGCTCGGTGCCCCGGCTGTCGAGCAGCCGCAGGGAAGTCAGCGGAAAACCGACGGCGGTGACGGCGTCCGTGGCGTCGAGCTGGGCCAGGGCGCGCATGCCGTTGCTCGCCAGGGTCAGAAACGCCCCGATGTCCTCGGCCGTGCCGGGGTGTGCCTCGTACACGGTGACGTCGTGTCCGGCCTTGTGCAGCCCGAGCGCGGCCGCGGTCCCCGCGATACCGCCGCCGATCACCAGTACCCTCGTCGCATCCGTCCCGCTCAAGTGCCGCTCCTCGGGCCGACAGTGGTGGGGACCATCTAAGGGCAGGGGCGGGTCGGCCGCGGGGCCGGGGGCCGGGATCCGGACAGTGGTCCGTACGGGCGAGGGGGTGTTGGACACGACGGTCGCGGGATGGACGCCGGTCCGTGCGCGGCCCGCTCCCGGTCCGCTTCGGGCTCTCCCGTGAGCCGTCCTGGAGAAGCACGTGAGCGTGCCGCTGTGCACGGGCGCGCCCCCTGTGCGACGGGTTTTCGCCGGAGAATTGGGTACTCCCCGCCCATGCGGGTGAGCGTGGTGGATGCGGGGTCGAACACGGTCCGGTTGGTGATCGCGGATGTGGAAGGCGGTGTTCCGCTGCCGGTGCACACCGTCAAGTGGAAGCTGCGCCTGTCCGAACACGTCGCCCCTGACGGCAGCATCGCCGACGAGGCGGTGGAGCGGCTGGTGAAGGCGGTGGGTGCGGCGGGTGCCACGGCCCGCAGGTGGCATGCGGCGGGGCCGCTGGCCTTTGCGACCGCGGTGGTGCGCAGCGCCCCGAACCGGCAGGAGGTGCTGCGGCGGGTCGCGGCCGGCACCGGGATCCGCATGTGCACGCTGCCCGGTGAGACGGAGGCCGAGCTGACCTTCCTGGCGGCCCGGCGCTGGCTGGGCTGGCGCGCCGGTCCGCTGGCGGTGCTCGACGTCGGCGGCGGCTCCCTGGAGGTGGCGTTCGGCCGGGGCCGGTTGCCCGACTTCGCGGCCTCCCTCCCGCTCGGCGCGAACCGGCTGACCCAGGAGTACCTGGGTGACCAGGACCCGCCGGGGCAGGCCGAGCTGAAGGTGCTGCGCCGCCGGATCCGCCATGAGCTGCGGGACGTGGCTTCGCGGATCCGCTGGGAACGCCCGCGCACGGTCGCGGTCAGCTCGCGTACGTTCCAGCAGCTGGCGCGGCTGTGCGGGGCGGCGCCCGGGCGGTGCGGCCCGTTCGTGCAGCGGGAGATGCGCTGCCGGGATCTGCGCGAGGCGGTCCGCACCCTGGCCGCCCTGCCCGCCGCCGAGCGTGCCCAGCTGCCCGGGATCTCCGCGCCGCGTGCCGCGCAGAGCCTGGCCGGAGCGGTCGTCGGGCACACGGCGCTGAAGCTCATGGGACTGAGCGGGGCCGTCGTGTGCCCCTGGGCGATCCGCGAGGGCGTGCTGCTGCGCTACATCGAGGACGGCTCGGACTGGTGGACGGACGTCACCGGCACCACCGACACCGCAGCACCGCCCTCCGCGGCACCCCTGCGCATCGCGAGTCCACCGGCGTAGTGTTCGGGTTTCTCCAAAGACCCCCAAACCGACCCGCGTTCTGTAGCGATCATGACACATGCGGGGTAGTCATGCCCGTATGCCTTTACGTCGATCACGACCGGGAACGAAACGCCTCGCCGCGCTCCTCGCCGCCGCGCTGGTCCTCGTGGGCTGCGACAGCGGCGGCACGTCGCCCTCCGGCGACGGACGGCAGCAGCTGACCGTCGCGGCACTGCCGCTCACCGACTCGGCCGCCCTCTATCTCGCCCGGGACCGCGGGCTGTTCGCCAAGGAGGGCCTGGACGTGCGCATCCAGGCCGTCCAGCAGAGCATCCAGGCACTGCCCGCGCTGCTCAAGGGCCAGGTGGACGTGATCGCGAGCGCGAACTACGTCACCTATTTCCAGGCGTACGAGAAGGGCACCCTGGACCTGCGCATCCTTGCGGAAGGCGTCCGGATCGCCCCGCACATGATGGACGTCCTCGTGCCCAGGGACTCGGGGCTGAAGACACCCGAGGACCTCGCGGGCAGGGAGGTCGCCGTGGCCGTCCTCAACAACATCCAGTCCCTGACCCTGAACGCGATCCTCGACGCCCGGGGCGCCGGGCGGCCCGTCTACCGGCAGATCCTGTTCCCGCAGATGGGCCCCGCCCTGGAGAAGGGCCAGGTGGACGCCGCACACGCCGTGGAGCCCTTCGACACCGCCATTCAGGGCGAGTTGGGCGCGCGGGTGCTGCTGGACGCTGGGTCGGGCCCCGCGCGGGGACTGCCCGCCAGCGGGTACGTCACCACGGCCGACTTCGTGAAGAAGAACCCGAAGGCAGCGGCCGGCTTCCGGCATGCCGTCGAAGCGGCCTCCAGGCTCGCCGCCGAGGACCCGGAGGCGGTGCGCACGGAACTGCCGAAGTACACCAAGGTGAGCGCGGACCAGGCGAAGTCGATCCACCTGCCCTCCTATCCGCCGGCCGCCGACCCGGCCGCGCTGCGCCGGCTCATCCGGCTCATGCGCGTCCAGGGGCTGCTGAAGAAGGACGTCGATCCGGCACCTCTGCTGGCGAAATGACACGGCGTCAGGAACTCCTGCTGGGCGTGCTCGGCGCGGCGGCGGCCTTCGGGGTGTGCGAGGCGGTCGCCCGCGCGGGGATCGTACGGCGCAGCTATCTGCCGCCCGCCTCCGACGTCCTCGCCCGCGCCGCCCGGCTGGCGGGTGACCCTGCCTTTCTCGACGGGCTGGGGGTGACCCTGCGGGCGTGGGCGCTGGGGCTCGGGCTCGCCTGCGCGATCGCCGTACCGCTGGGGCTGCTGCTGGGCGCGGTGCCGGTCGTGGAGGCCGCCGCCCGCGCCGTGATCGAGTTCCTGCGGCCCCTGCCGTCCGTCGCGCTGATCCCGCTGGTGTCGCTGCTGCTCGGGTCGGGCACCGGGACGGAGGTGACGCTGATCGCCTACGCCTCGGTGTGGCCGGTGCTGTTCAACACCGTCTACGGCCTGGGCGAGACCGACCCGCTGGCGAAGGACACCCTGCGCGCCTTCGGGTTCGGGCGGCTCGCGGTGCTGCGGCGCGTGGAGTTGCCGGCCACTGCCCCCTTCATCGCCGCCGGGGTGCGGATCTCGGCCGCGGTGGCCCTGATCCTCGCCGTCGCGACGGAGATCCTCTCCGGTTTCGGTCAGGGTCTCGGCATCTTCATCGCCCAGGCGGAGACGGCGACGGACGGCACCCGGGACGTACTGGCGGGGGTGGTGTGGGCGGGCGGCCTGGGGCTGGTGATCAACGGCGTACTGGTCGGGGCGGAGCGGCGGTTGTTCGCGTGGGCGCAGGAACCCCCGGACATGCCAGGGCGGTTGCGGCAGGGAGCGCGGCGATGAGCCGCATCGCGCTGCCCCTGGTGCTGCGCTGGGGCGTGCTGCTCCTCGCCGTCGCCTGCTGGGAGGCGGCCGCCCGTGCGCGGGCCAGCGTCTACTTCCCGCCCCCCATGCGCATCGCCCGGCACGCCCGCGACCTGTGGTTCTCTGGGCCCGCCGGCCATCTGTTCCTCACTCCGGCCGCCGTCGGCACCATCCTGCCGAGCCTCGGCCGGATGGCGGCCGGGTTCGCGCTCGCCGCCGTCGCCGGGATCGTGCTGGGGATCGCGGTGGGCCGCTCACGCCGGGCGTACGCCCTGTGCAACCCGGTGCTCCAGTTCGCCCGGGCCGTACCGCCGCCCGCGCTGGTGCCGGTGTTCGTCGTGGTCTTCGACTTCGGTACGCCCATGCAGGTGGCGTCGATCGTGTTCAGCGCCGTGTGGCCGGTGCTGGTCAACTCGGCCGAGGGCGCGCGGGCCACCGACCCGCTGCGGCTCCAGGTGGCGGCCGTGCTGCGGCTGACGGCACCCGAACGGCTGTGGTTCCTGGTGCTGCCCTCGGCGCTGCCCCGGATCTTCGCGGGGCTGCGGCTCAGCCTGTCGCTCAGCCTGATCCTGATGGTGTTCTCGGAGCTGCTGCCGGGCAGCGACAACGGGATCGGCTTCACCCTCACCGACGCCCAGACCCGCTCGGACCTGCTCACGGTGTGGGCCGCGCTGGTGCTGCTGGGGGCGCTCGGGTATCTGCTCAACACCGCACTGCTGGCGATCGAGAAGCGGCTCGTCGGCCCGAGGGCATCAGCGGGGAGGACGGCATGACGGCGGGCACGGTCCGCGAGGCGGTCGTGGGGTTTCTGCGCGACACCGGCATGACCACGGTCTTCGGCAATCCGGGCTCCACGGAACTGCGGATGTTCCGCGACTGGCCGGACGACTTCACCTATGTGCTGGGCCTGCAGGAGTCCGCCGCCGTCGGCATGGCGGCCGGATACGCGCTGGGCACCCGGCGCGCCGCGTTCGTCAGCCTGCACTCGGCCGGCGGGGTGGGACACGCGCTCGGGGCCGTCTTCAACGCCTTCCGCGACCGGGTGCCGCTGGTGATCGTGGCGGGTCAGCAGGCGCGCTCCCTCATCCAGCTGCGGCCGTTCCTCGGCGCGGAGGAACCGGCCCTGTTCCCGCGCCCGTACGTGAAGTCCGCCCGCCAGCCGGAACGGGCCGAGGACGTGCCGGCCGTGCTCGCCGAGGCGTACCGGACCGCGATGACACCGCCGCGCGGCCCGGTGTTCGTGTCCGTGCCCGAGGACGACTGGGACCGGGCCGCCGAGCCCGTGCCGCCCCGCACGCTGCACACGGCGTTCACCGCCGGCCCGGACGCCCTCGACGCGCTCGCCGCCCGGCTGGACGCCTGCGCCCGCCCGGCGCTGGTGGTGGGTCCGGGCGTGGACGACGAGGACGCTCTGGACCTGGTCCGGGCGCTGGCCGAGCGGATCCGGGCCGGGGTGTGGATCAGCCCGCTCTCCGGCCGCTCCGGCTTCCCCGAGTCGCACCCGCTGTTCCAGGGGTTCCTGCCGCCGACAGCCCGTCAACTGGCCGGACGTCTCGCGCCGTACGACGTGGTGGTCGCGCTCGGCGCACCGGTCTTCACCTATCACGTGGCGGACGACGGGCCCCCGCTCGCCCCCGGCACCGAGCTGTTCCACCTGGACTGCGACGCCGGCCAGGCCGCCTGGCTGCCCACCGGCACCAGCATCGTCACCACCCTGCGGCCCGCCCTGACCAGGCTCACCGAGCTGCTGAAGGAGCCCGACCGGGATCCGCCGCCGCCCCGGCCGGCCCCCGCACCGGCCCTCGCGCAGGAGCACATCACCCCGGAACTCCTCTTCGACCTGCTGCGCGCCCGGCTCCCGCGCGAGCGGGTCCTCGTCGAGGAGGCACCGAGCCACCGCGACGCCCTCCACGCGCGCGTGCCCGTCGAGACCGCCGGCGGCTTCCTCACCACGGGCAGCGGCGCGCTCGGCTGGGGCCTGCCCCTCGCGGTCGGCCGGGCGCTCGCCGACCGGCGCCGGGTGGTGTGCGTGGTCGGCGACGGCTCGGCGCTGTACTCGGTGCAGGCCCTGTGGACCGCGGCCCGGTACGCGGCACCGGTCACCTACGTCCTGCTGGACAACGGCGGTTACGCGGCCGTCCGGGCACTGGGCCGCCGGATCGGCGTCGCGCCCGTCCCCGGCACGGACATCACGGGCATCGACTACGTGGCCCTCGCGGAGTCCTTCGGCTGCCCGGCGGCCCGCGCCGCACACCCCGAGGAGCTGCCGGCCGCCCTGGACCACGCCCTGGGCCGGGCCGACGACACAGGCCCCTTCCTGCTGCACCTGCCGGTCACCGGTGAGGTGGGCACCCTCTACGAGCCCTGGGCCGGGTGAGAGATGCTGCGCCTCGACTCCGTCAGCCGGCACTTCGGCGACCAGCACGTCCTGGACGGCATCAGCCTCACCGTGCCCGACGGCCAGCTCCTCAGCGTGGTCGGGCCCTCCGGCTGCGGCAAGTCCACGCTGCTGCGCACCATCGCCGGGCTGCTGCCCGCGCAGCAGGGCACGATCACCATCGACGGGACACCGGTGACGGGCGTACCGGAGCGGCTCGCGGTCGTCTTCCAGGAGTACGGCCGCTCGCTGCTGCCCTGGCTCACCGTCCGCGACAACGTGGCCCTGCCGCTGCGCCGCCGGGGCCTGGGGCGGGCGGCCCGCCGGGCCGAGGCCGAGACGATCCTCGAACGCGTCGGTCTGCCCGGGGTCGCCCGGCGCCGTCCCCGCGAGCTGTCCGGCGGCATGCAGCAACGCGTCGCCATCGCCCGTGCCCTGGTCTGCCGGCCCTCCCTGCTGCTGATGGACGAGCCGTTCGGTTCGCTGGACGCGGGCACCCGCGAGGACCTGGAGGACCTGCTGCTGGAACTCCATCGCACGAACGACACGACCATCGTGTTCGTCACCCACGACATCGACGAGAGCGTGTACGTCGGCGACCGCGTCGTCGTCCTCTCCCCCGGCCCCGGCTCCCACGTGATCCGCGACCTGCCGGTCGGCCTGCCCCGCGAACGGGACCAGCTCAGCACGCGCGGCCTGCCCGCGTTCGTGCAGCTGCGCACGGAAGTGGGGCGGGCGGTTCGTGCCGGCGGCTGAGCGTCCCGGCAGGTGGGAAGGGTGGCCCCGGAGAGCCCGGAGCCACCCGTCACTCGGCCGTCAGTGCAGGTCTCGCACCCGCACGGTGTAGATCCCCCGGCCGTGCGTGGCGGCGTACAGGGTGCGACCGTCCGGGCTGGTCCTGAGCTGGAGTACAGCGACGGCCGGCAGGCAGCCGATCCGCTCCCAGGCGGTGCGGCCCGGAGCACGGTGGACGACCCCGAGGTCGGTGGCGACGGCGAGGCCGCCGTCCGCCGTCACCAGCACCGAGTCGGCCGGCACGTCGGGCAGGTTGGCCGAGATGTCCTTCCAGGTGGTGCCGCCGTCGGTGGACTCGAAGACATGGCCGACGCCCGCGCCGGGACCCTCGGTCCAGTGCCGGGAGAAGCCGTTGACGGCGAGGAAGACGTGGTCGGCGTTGTTCGGGTCGACGGCGAAACCGCTGAGGTAGCGGTTGGGGACGGTGCCGTCCACCGGCAGGCTGACGTCGTGCCAGCCGGTGCCGTCCGCGTTGCCGACCGCGATGCCGCGGGCGAAGCCCTGGTTGTTGCAGGGCCCGCACCAGGCGGCGTAGATCTTGCCGCCGGACGCGGCGACGGCGGTCGCGGTGCGGCCCGCGCCGAGGTCGTGGACGCCGGTCCACTCCGTGCCGCTGCGGATGCCGTAGCCGTGGGTCTGGACCCAGATGTGCCGGCCGCCGGCCACCCAGGTGTTGCCGTCCTTCAGGTCCGCCGTGAGCGGGGCGATGAAGCGGGCCTCGCTGCTGGCGTTGTCGGGCGGAGCGACGGAGTACGAGGTCGCCTTGCTCGGGTCGGTGGTCCAACTGCCGTCGTTCACCGCGCAGTTCTGGGTGACCTGGACGGCGAGGTAGACGTACTCCTGGGCGATGTTGCAGCCGTTGGCGGGGTCGGTGAGGGTGTCCCCGCCGTCGCCGCCGAAGTCGGAGCCCATGACCCTGTCGTTGCTGCGCAGAATGGACTGACCGTTGTCCTGCAGGCCGCCGGTGACGGACAGACCGCCGTGGTCGAGGTCCCTGCCGATGCCGACGGAGTAGTACTGCAGGGTGTCGATGGTGCCGTCGTTGAGCGAGGTCCAGTCCGTGGCGTGACCGGAGGCGTCCTGGGCGCCGTTCACCGGGCGCTTGTAGATGCCGCCGTCGTTGCCGACGTACACGAAGCTCTTGCCGTGGGAGCTGCCGATCGCGACGCCGTGCTGGTCGGAGTGGGTGGTCTGGTGACAGTCGCCGGTCTGCTTGGCGGGGTCGATGCTCCAGCAGGGGAAGGTGAAGTTCCAGTACGGTCCGACCGTGGACCAGTTCGTGCCGCCGTCCTTGGTCTCGTAGACCTCCTCCAGGCCCGCGTACACGTGCTGCGGGTCGGCCGGGTCCACGGTGAGGAACTGGTTGTACCAGGCCTGGACGCCGGGCATGTAACCGGCCGAGGTCAGCGCCGAGTTGTCGGCGGCCAGGCCCTTGTAGTCGGCGATCCTCGTCCACGGGCCGGCCGGCGAACCGGACCGGGAGACGTAGATGCCTTCCAGGCCGCTGTCCGGGTTGGTGCCGAGCTGCTCCGGGGACTGGTCGATGGCGTAGTAGCGGGAGCCGTCGGCGGAGCGGGCGAAGGTGACGTTGCCGATGTTGCCGGCGTCGGCGGGGAGGTCACCGAGGCCGCCGGTGATCCGGGTCCAGGTGCCGCCGGACTTGGTGTAGAAGCCGTTGTAGTCGTCGCCGCCGCGCCAGCCGACGGCCACGACCACCTTGGTGGGGTCCTTGGGGTCGATGGCGATGTCGTTGGCGATGTTCTTGTACGGCGCGTCCGGGTCGTCGGCCTTCGAACCGCCCGGCAGGAAGTCCGGGTTGGGCGCGAACTCCAGCTTCCAGGGGCCGCTCAGCTTCTTCGTGGAGTGGCTCCACACGCCCTTGCCGGTGGCCGCCCACACCGTGCCGCCACCGAAGCGCAGCTCGTGGATGGTGGTGCTCTCCAGCTCGTCGCCGCCGACCCGGCTGCGCGCGGAGAAGGTGCCGTGGTGCGGGTGGGTGAGGACGTAGACGCCGCTGCCGAGGTAGGCGTCGGAGTTGGTGGTGGCCTCGCCGGTGCCGAGCCAGAGCCGGCCCGCGCCGTCGAGGGCGAGGGCGCCGGTGGACTGCGCGGGCAGTCGGTCGCTGACGGGCTGCCAGTGGCCGCCGCCGGTGCGCGAGCGCCACACACCGCCCCCGGCGCTGCCCGCGTAGACGTAACCGTCGTCGTCGGCGGCGATCGCCGCCATCCGGCCGGTGACGTTCCCGCTCCCGCCACTGGAGTTGGAGTCGATGTCGCGGTAGCGCGGGTCGTCGGAGTCGTACGGCAGGTCGGTGATGTTGCGCCAATGGCCGCCGGTGCTCCTGAGGCTGGTGAGGTCGTGCCAGGCGGCGCCGTACGCGCCCGGTGCGACGACACCCGGTGAGGTGCGTGCCTCGGCGTACTGGTCGGCGCCCTCGGCGATCTCGTCCGCCTCGTTGCCGTCGTCGTCCGCCGCCAAATGCGGCGACGCGGCGCCCACCGACTGCTCGCGCTCCTTGGCGAGTTGGCCGAGCGTGCGGACTCCGAAGGGGCTGATCCCCCGTCCGGAGGCGGCGGACGGGGGTATCGCGACGAGCGCGGCGGAAGCGGTGAGAGCACAGACGGTCAGCCACCGTCTTCTGTGGGTTGGCAGGGACACCAAGGACCTCCCGGTGCAGCGACACTGCTGACGCAGGAGACCCGACCACGCGGACACGACAACGTCCGGCGCTTGAGGAATTTTTGACGAGAACCTGCCAGTAGTTACCGCCCCGGAAGCCGGTCCTTCCCGTCGGCCGGGGAAGCCGCCGCGCTCTGGGTGCGCAGCCTGCCCGCCGTCTTCAGCAGCCGGTCGGCCGGATCACGCAGCCCGGGATGGGCCAGCACCGTGTTCCGCAGTCCGCGTACCGGCCTGCGCCACAGCCGCTGGGCCAGCGCCACCGGATGCGGGCGGGCCGCGAAGCCCTCGGCGACCCGCAGTTCACGGGTCTTCAGCCAGTCCTTGTACTCCTTGTCGCCGCGCCCGAGGTCCACGAGGGTGACGCCGTGCCGGGCGGCCGCCTCGGCGGTCCTCAGGTGCATCATCAACCCCGGTGAGTAGTAGTGCAGTTCGGGGTCGTAGGCGGTGAACCAGGCTGCCAGGACCGTGCTCGACCGGGGGCCGAAGTGGGCCGCGACCGGCCGCTCGCCCGCATACAGCACGGACAGCACCCCGGTGAAGTGCTCCTCGCGGACCCGGAAGAGGTGGTCGACCAGAGCGACGATCCACGGCCGGGAGAAGCGGTCCATGCGGCCGGTCCTGCGGTACTGCGCGGACTTCCAGCGCATGAGCGTGCGCAGCGCCTCGGGGTCGCGCTCGTCGAAGACGAACCGCACCTCGCCGATGTCCCGGCCGAGCCGCCGCTCCTTCTTCAGCGTCGTCTTGGCCAGGCCCGGATAGGTGCCGCGCAGCCACTCCGGATACTCGCCGTCGCCGGGCTTCACATCGATCACCGGTGAGGCGAACGTTCCGGTGACGTGCGGCGCGAACGGCCGCTGCTCCTGGACCAGATGGTCGAACTCGAAGATGCTGAGCCGGCAGGCCCGCAGCAGTTCCTGCGCGTCCCAGGTGACCCCGGGCCGGTGCACGAGCGCCTGGCAGTCGGACAGTCCGAGTCCGATGGCCCGTCCGGTGCCGAGCGGCCCCCGCTCGTACGGGAAGAACCCGGCCGGTTCCCCGCCCTCGCACAGGACCGCGACCCGCGCGCCGCTGCGGTACCGGCCGACGCCGATCGTGAACTCCGGTGCGAGGAAAGGGTTGGCGTACTCGGGTGACTCGTCCATGGCGCGGTGCCAGGCCCCGCGCAGCTCGGGCGTCAGCTCGCCGGGTCTGTGGATGGTGATGTCCACCTCAGTTCGACCGCCCTTCCGCAGGTCGCCCTTGCGCAGGATCGGCGAGCGGTGTGCCCGAGGCGGCACCGGTCGGTGAGGCGTGTGATGCATGGCTCATGGATCGCATGGGCGACCGCTCTCCCCCCATGACGCGCCGGGCGCGTCCTGCCTTTGGTACCGATGTGCGCCGAATCCCCTCCGTGCGCGACTGCTCAAACGTCGCGAAACAGTACGCACACTGTCAAGGGTGCCTCAGGCGACGGACGGTCCGCCACGGGTACGCGGACATCGTGAACAGCCCTTGGTAAAGGGCTTCGCGGTATTGACATGAACCTGCATCAGCCCCGAGGCTTCCTGCTTGAAGTTGCTCGATTGGCGCTCATTTCGAGCGTTTACGAGCATCAGCGCAAGAACAGCAAGACGTCAGTCCGCAGTGCTGCGAGGGGAGCTGTTCCGCCGTGCAAAGACCGCGAAGACTGCGCCACCGAGTGCCGTGGCCGGCCTGGGTACCGCTGGGGCTGGCGGCCGCCCTGGCGGGGACCGTACTCACCGCCCCGGCGCCCGCCCAGGCCGCCGCCACCGTGGCCGGGGCCGTGCTCGACCCCGGCCACGGCAGCGTCAGCTGGCAGAGCCCGGTGTACGCCAAGGGCACCGGCGGCGGCACCGAGAGCTGTCCGGATGCCGCGACCGACCCGGACAGCAAGATCTGCGACCGTTTCGACCTGACGGTCTCGGTGCCGGACGGCTACTGGGACGACAACCCCGAGGGCGGCGTCCCGCTGTCGGTCAAGTGGGAGAAACCCTCGGACGACTTCGACCTGTACGTGTACGACGACCACGGCAAGCAGGTGGCGTCCAGCGCGGGCACCGCCGACCCGGAGGCCACGGTGATCCCGCGGGCGTCGGGGACTTACCACGTGGTGGTCGTGCCGTACGACGTGCACGACAACTCCTTCACGGGCTCCGCGTACCTGCCCGCCACCACCGACGCCGGTGACCTCACGTCCTTCTCGGGCGGTGACGGCAGCTACACCATCGGGGCGGGACGGCTGACGGCCCGCGCCGACTTCCTGACAGGAGGTCAACTGCGACTGCAGGCCGACCCGTCCGGCTCGCTGAACGATCCCGCGGGCACCGCCATCGTGCGCCGGCAGCCCGCCCCGGAGCGCCGCACCTCGTCCTTCGACGCGGGCGACTACTACGGCATCCGCTCCCCGCGCGCCGTCCTGCGCGTGTACAAGAGCCCGCTGCGCTTCGGGCTGTACAAGCCCGACAACCGCACCCGCATCTGGCAGGAGGACAAACCGCTGCGCTGGTCCACCGGCGGCATGCGGCAGAGCCTCGTGCGCGGCGCGGACGAGCAGTTCTTCGGCGGCGGCGAGCAGAACGGCAGCTTCTCGCACCGCGGGCAGACCATGTACGTGTCCAACAGCTTCGACTGGAACGAGGGCGGCTACAACAACTCCCAGCCGTTCTACCTCTCCAGCGCGGGCTACGGCGCCTTCCGCAACACCTTCGCCCCGGGCGTGTACACCTTCGGGCAGCCCGTGACCACCGGCCAGCAGGAACGGCGCCTGGACGCCTACTACTTCCTCGGTGACGCGAAGCAGGTGATCGGCAAGTACACCGCGTTGACCGGCAAGCCGTTCATGCCTCCGGTGTACGGTCTCGAACCCGGCGACTCCGACTGCTACCTGCACAACGCCAACCGGGGCGAGCGGCACACCCTGGACGCGTTGAAGATCGCCGACGGGTACACGCAGAACCGGATGCCGCTCGGCTGGATGCTGGTCAACGACGGCTACGGCTGCGGATACGAGAACCTGCAGCAGACCGCCAAGGGCCTGCAGGACCACCACGCCCAGCTCGGCCTGTGGACCCAGGACGGCATCGACAAGCTCGCCGACCAGGTGAAGGCGGGTCAGCGGGTGGCCAAGCTGGACGTGGCCTGGGTCGGCAACGGCTACAAGTTCGCCCTGGACGCGTGCGACGCCGCCAAGAAGGGGATCGAGGACAACAGCGACGCGCGCGGTTTTGTGTGGCTGCCGGTCTCCTGGGCGGGCGCCCAGCGCTGCGGGGTGCTGTGGAGCGGCGACCAGAAGCTGTCCTGGGACTACATCCGCTGGCAGATCCCGACCTACGCCGGCGCGACCCTGTCCGGTATTTCCTACAACACCGGTGACGTGGGCAGCATCTACCGCCACGACGCCAAGATGTACGCCCGTGACCTGCAGTGGAAGGCGTTCCTGCCGGCCATCATGACCATGGACGGCTGGGCGAGCGACCTCACCACCGGCAAGCCCGCCGACCAGCAGCCGTGGCGGGACGGCGAGCCGTACACCTCCATCAACCGCACGTATCTGCAGCTCAAGGAGCGGCTGCTGCCGTACATGTACACGCTGTCCGCCGAGGCCGCGAAGACGGGTGTGGGCGCGGTGCGTCCACTGTGGCTGGAGTACCCGGACGACCCGAACACCCTCGGCGACCAGGCGAAGTACGAGTTCCTGTCCGGCCGCGACTTCCTGGTCGCCCCGGTCTACCAGGACTCCGACACCCGGGACGGCATCTACCTTCCGAAGGGCACCTGGACGGACTACTGGACCGGCCGCACCTACCAGGGCCCGACCACGGTCAACGGCTATCACGCCCCGCTCGACACGCTCCCGTTGTTCGTCCGTGAGGGCGCGATCGTACCCATGTGGCCGAAGGGGACGACGAGTTGGCAGACCCGGGACCGGCACGAGCTGGACTGGGACCTGTATCCGGCGGCCCGTGGCACGAGCCGCTACACCCTGTACGAGGACGACGGGGTGACCCGCGACTTCGCCAAGGGCGCGGCCGCCACCCAGCGGGTGTCCGTGCAGGCCGACGGCAAGGGGACGACCGTCACGGTGGGAGCGAGCCGGGGCGACTACGCCGGCAAGGTGGACGCCCGCGGCTACCGGTTCACCGTGCACGGCGGCTCGGCGCCCGCACGGGTGCTGCTCGACGGCCGCCAACTGCCTGCCACTGCCTGGTTGTTCGATCCCGCCACGCACGTCACGGCCATCACCACGCCGAGCCTGTCGCTGGACCGGGGCTTCACGGTGCGGCTGGTCGACGGGAGGTAAAGGAATCGTATGGTCTAGTCCAAAGTCCACGCTGGTCTAGTCCAACTTATTGACGTGACCGCAACAGCCAACGGAGGGTGGGGCTCCCCACTCCGGGGACTTCCCCACCCCACCCTCCGGAGGCACACAGTGAGACCTCTTCGGGCATGTCTGGGCGCGGCGGCGGCCGTCACGCTCGCCGCCGCGGGCACCACCGCACTCGTCACGGGCAACGCCTCGGGCGCGACCACCGCACTGAACAACCGCTGGTACGCCGCCGCCCCCTATCTGATGCCGCTGGACAACGACCCGCCGGACCCGGCCGCCATCATGGACGCGACCGGTCTGAAGGCCTTCCAGCTGGCCTTCGTCCTCGCCCCCAACGGCGGTGGCTGCACGCCGACCTGGGGCGGCACCGCACCCGTCTCCTCGGACACGGCCGTGCAGTCGGTGATCAGCACGATCCGCGCCAAGGGCGGTGACGTATCGGCCTCCATCGGCGGCTACGGCGGCACGAAGCTCGGCCAGGCCTGCTCCGACGCGGCATCCACCGCGGCGGCCTACCAGCAGGTCATCACCAAGTACGGACTGCGCGCCATCGACTTCGACCTGGAGGAACCGGAGTACGAGAACAGCGCGGCCATCAAGAACGAGATCGGCGCGGCCAGGATCCTCCAGCAGAACAACCCGGGCCTGTACGTCTCCGTGACGACGGCCGGCACCGCGGACGGCACCGGCTGGTTCGGCAAGCAGATGCTGCTGGAGGCCAAGTCCCAGGGGTTCACCCCGAACAACTTCTCCATCATGCCGTTCGACGGCGGCTTCAACGGGGCGGCGAGCCAGACCAGCGCCCTGACCAACTTCAACTCGATCCTGCAGTCGACCTTCGGCTGGGACCAGGCGACCGCGTATGCCCACGAGGGCTTCTCGGGCATGAACGGCCGCAGCGACACGGGCGAATACTTCACCCAGGCGGACTTCCAGACGGTCCTGGACTACGCGACGAACCACAGCATGGACCGGTTCACGTTCTGGTCCCTGAACCGCGACCGGCAGTGCAGCCCGCCCGACAACGGCGGCCGTACGTCCGGAACATGCTCCAGCGTCGCACAGAACTCCTGGGACTTCGCCAAGTACTCGGTGAAGTTCGCCGGCGTCACCCCGCCCACCACCCCACCGACACCGACCCCCACGCCGACGCCGACCTCCTGCAAGCCCGCCTGGAGTTCGACCGCGGTGTACACGCAGGGGAACGAGGTCTCCTACAACAAGCACAACTGGAAGGCCAAGTGGTGGACCCGGAACGAGGTGCCCGGCGCCGCGGAATGGGGACCGTGGCAGGACGAGGGTGCCTGCTGAATCTCTTGACGTGTCTGGTTCAGACCTCTAGCTTCTCGGGTCATCGATGACCAAGGATGCGTTCAGTGTTCATGTTACTGAACGCATCCGGGTCCGACGAAGGGACCCCCCACATGACCCGATCCAGGCTCCTCGCGGTGCCGGCCTCCGCGGGCCTCGCCCTTGCCCTCGCCCTGGCCGGCAGCCCCGGCGCGATCGCCGCCGACCCGCATGCCGCCCCCGGCGGCAGCTTCGACCTGTCGGTCTGGGAGCTGCAGGAGCCCGTCGGCTCCCCCGGCCACCCGACCACCATCCCGTCGTCCCGCCTCCAAGGCGCGCACGGCTACCAGGACGCGTACTTCTACACCGACACCCGCGACGGGGCGATGACCTTCTGGGCGCCCGAGAAGGGGGTGACGACGCCGAACTCGAACTACGCCCGCTCCGAGCTGCGCGAGATGAACCGCGACGGCAGCGCCGCCGACTGGGCACTGTCCGGCTCGCACCGGATGAGCGCGACCCTGCGGGTGGTGTCCGTGACGAAGAACGTGTGCGTCGGGCAGATCCACCTCGGCACCGGCGGCTCCTCCACCAAGCCGCTGCTGGAGCTGTACTACCACGCCAACGGCGACATCGTCCTCGGCACCGAGAACTCGCCGTCCGGCGGGCAGACCACGCACAGTGTCGGGCATGTGGCGGTCGGCAGGACCTGGAGCTACACCATCGCCGTCTCCGGCGGCGACACCATCGACCTGACGGTCAACGGCGCCACCACCCACTACGGCATCCCGTCGTCGTTCCAGCGGTACAAGCAGTACTTCAAGGCCGGCTCCTACAACCAGTCCTCATCCGACAGCACCACCGACGGCGCCCGCGTCGCGTTCTACGGCCTCACGCTCAAGCACGGGTGACACGCTGCGCGACCTGCGCGATTGGTGCAAATGGCCGCACGGTCGTAGCGTCGAGTGGACGCGGTCGGACACAGAACTGCAGTGGGAGCGGCCATGCGCGGATCACTGGTGGGAACGGCGGTCACCCTCGCGGCAGGAGCCCTGCTGACCGCGGCGATGACAACGGCCTCGGCCAGCCCGCCGGCTCAGGCCGCGACGAACTCGAAGTCCCAGACGGCACGGCCCGTGCTCGTCGACTGCTTCTTCCACCGGAATGTCCGCCCGGCGGAATTCATCCTCGCCTGCGGCGACGGCAACAGCCGGCTGTCCGGACTCCACTGGTCCGATTGGGGTCCGGACGGGGCGAAGGCCGTGGGCGTGAACTGGGTCAACGACTGCACGCCGTACTGCGCGGCCGGCACCTTCCACAGCTACCCGGTCGTCATCCGGCTCGCCGGCGAGAAGCAGTGGAAGAAGCACCCGTCCTTCGAGCGCTACACGCAGATCAGCCTCACCTACCCCGGCGCCCGGCCGGAGGGCTTCAAGCAGGTCATGACCTACCCGCTCTGGGACTGACCGCTCCGGGACGCACACGTCCCCTCAGGCCGGGGCCAAATAGCGGTGCGGCGGTTCGTGGACCTCTGCGATCATGCCGCAATGCGCGACACCCTCGAACAGCTGGTCGTACGACACGCTCACCGCATCCCCGCCCCCGCCGGACCCGCCGGTCACGGCGAGGGGGCGGCGCGGCAGTTCGACGCTGCGCTGATGTCGGTGGGCTTCAAGCTCTCCGCGGCTGCCCTCGTGCACCTGTCGTCCCTGTCCGAGGACGTGGTCGTCGCCACCGCCGTCCGCACCCTGGCGACGGTCCGCGAGCTGGTCGGCGACCATGTCGAGCACAACGTCTACTTCGTGGACTTCCCCGCGAACGTCCCCGACACCGTCCAGTTCTGGAATCGCTGCGTCGAGGAGGCCCTCGCCGACGACTCCACCCGCACGGGCACGCTGAAACAGCTGTTCAGCGGGGTGGTCGACCTGCTGACCCTGCCGTCGTACGGCCGCTACCGGCACCCCTACGCCGAGCTGCTCGCCCGGCACGACGAGCTGATCCCTGCGGCGGGCGACCGCCTGACCCTGCTGGACCTCGGCGCTCCGCTGGACGACGAGGTCACCGCGCTGTACCTGGCCCTGGCCGGAAGCAGCACCCCGCTGGGCGAGGACGGCCTGCGCGACCTGGAGGTGCTCGCCGGGGCGTGCGTGACCGGGCCGCAGCCGGAGGCGATCCCCGTGCGCGAGAACCGCGCCGTCGTCAACCGGGCCCGGCTGCGGGTGGGCGCGGACCTGCTGCTGGACACCGTCACCGACGTGCTCCGCCTGGCCTGCGCGCTGTCCGACGGTGACGTGACCCTCCAGGAGCCCACCCGGTTCCGGGGACTGTCACGGCCGGTGCGCCGGGCGCTGCTCGCGCAGCTGGACGCCGTCGTCGCCGCCTCCCCCGCCGGGCTGGCGGACGTAGTGGCCCACCGGGAGGCGTTCAAGCGCCTCGGGGAGCGGCTGCACCCGCACGAGTACCCGCAGTGGCCGCACGCCGCCGAGGTGTTCGCCGTCGCCCGCGGTGAGCAGCGTGCGCGCTCCTTCGAGGGCCGTGTCGAGGAGCTGCTCGGTGCCGGGGACGTCACCGGGGCGGTACGGCTGCTGCAGTCGGCTCCGGGCAGGCTGTTCCGTTCCCTGGACCGGCTGCTGCGCACGGCCCGCACCCAGGAGGAGCGCGACACGGTCGTCGCCGCGGCCGAGGAGGTCGCCGGTGAGGTGTCCGGCCGGGTGCTGCTGTCGGTGCGCGAGCATCTGCACAACCGTGCCGGGGCGGGCGAGGGCCGCCGGGTGTTCGTGGGCCGGCAGGGCCGCGCCTGGGTCACCGACGACACCCGCCCGCCCCTGCTGCCGCCGGAGCGCAAGCGGCTGACCAGCGCGCTCGACGACGAGATCGGCCGCCGGCTCCCGGCCGTGGACCGGCTGCTGGTCGACCCGGACATGCTCGATGTGGCGCTCCCGCTCAGCGGCAGGGCGACCGCATCCGGCCTCGGCGTGCTGCCCCGCGGCTCCCTCTGCCCCGTCGACGGGGAGCTGCTGCGCTTCTTCGTGCACTGGAAGCAGACCAGCGCGCGCACCGACTACGACCTGTCGGCGCTGCTGCTGGACGCCGACCACGAGACGGTCACCTGGCTGTCCTGGACGGCCCTGTCCGACGTCGAGGGCGAGCACTCCGGCGACATCACCGAAGCACCCGACGGCGCCTCGGAGTTCATCAACCTGCGCCTGGGCGCCGTGCGCGGCACGTTCATCGTCCCGCAGGTCCACATCTTCTCCGGGGAGGGCTTCGAGGAGGTGGAGGAGTCCTTCTTCGGGTTCATGCTGCGTGAGACCGAGCAGGCCGGCCGTCCCTTCGAGCCGCGCACGGTGCGGATGAAGTCGGAGCTGCGCGGACCCGGCCGCATCGCGCTGCCGCTGGTGTTCCTGCGCGGCGCCGACGGCCGGTGGCGCGCCAAGTGGCTGCACCTGTACCTCAAGGGCCGGCCGGCGGCCAACCGGGTCGAGGGCAACCAGGTGTCGGTGGCGACGCTGGTGCGCGGCATCGTCGAGCGCGAGTACCTCACGGTCGGCCACCTCGCCGACCTGCTGGCCGAGCGCGGCACGACCGTGACCGAGTGGGACGGTACGCAGGCGGCGCCGGACGGCCCGGTCACCTACCTCGGCCTGCAGCGGCCGGAGGGACTGCACCCGGACTCCCGGATCGTCACCCCGGAAAATCTGCGCGACCTGATCCCGGAGTGACTGCTAACGTTGGCGACGGCGAGGCCATGAAGGGGCTTCCTTCTACCTCTCTTGTGATGAGATTCGACGCAGTCCCTTCGCTCTCCTCGCCCTCGGCGTCGGCCCCGTGGCACCTTCCGGTGCCACGGGGCCGTTTCGCGTGTGCCGGGCGGTCGCGGGTCAGGCCAGCTCGACCAGCAGGTCGCCGCCTTCCACCTGCTGGATCCGGTTGATCGCCAGCCGGGACACCCGGCCCGCCTTCGGCGCGGTGATGGTGGCCTCCATCTTCATCGCCTCGATGGTGGCGACGGTGGCACCGGCCGCGACCTCGTCGCCCTCGGTCACCGCCAGCGTCACCACACCGGCGAACGGCGCCGCGACATGGCCGGGGTTGGCACGGTCGGCCTTCTCCGTCACCGGCACGTCCGAGGCGGCGGCGCGGTCGCGGACCTGGATCGGGCGCAGCTGGCCGTTGAGCGAGGACATGACGGTACGCATACCGCGCTCGTCGGCCTCGCCGACCGCCTGCAGCTCGATCAGCAGCCGGACACCGGGTTCCAGGTCGACGGCGTACTCCTTGGCGGGGCGCAGTCCGTAGAAGAACGCCTTGCTGTCCAGGACGCTGGTGTCGCCGAAGGCCTGCCGGTGCGTCTCGAACTCCCGCGTGGGGCCGGGGAACAGCAGCCGGTTGAGGGTGGCTCGGCGGTCCTTGGCCAGGCCCTCGCGGTCCTCGGCGGACAGCTCCGGGGCGGGCTTGGGCGCGGCCCGGCCCTTCAGGGCCTTGGTGCGGAACGGCTCGGGCCAGCCGGCGGGCGGGGTGCCCAGCTCACCACGCAGGAACCCGATGACCGAGTCCGGGATGTCGAACCTGTCGGGCGTCTCCTCGAAGGCCTTCGGGGAGACCCCGGCGCCGACCAGGTGCAGGGCGAGGTCGCCGACGACCTTGGAGGAGGGGGTGACCTTGACCAGGCGGCCGAGGATGCGGTCGGCGGCGGCGTACATCGCCTCGATGTCCTCGAAGCGGTCGCCGAGGCCGAGGGCGACGGCCTGGGTGCGCAGGTTGGACAGCTGACCGCCGGGGATCTCGTGGTGGTAGACGCGGCCGGTCGGCGAGGCGAGGCCCGCCTCGAACGGGGCGTAGATCTTCCGGACGCTCTCCCAGTACGGCTCCAGGTCGCCGACGGCCCCCAGGTCGAGGCCGGTGGGCCGGTCGGAGTGGTCGGTGGCGGCGACGAGTGCCGACAGCGACGGCTGCGAGGTCGTACCGGCCATCGAGGCCACCGCGCCGTCCACGGCGTCGGCGCCCGCCTGGATCGCGGCCAGGTAGGTGGCCAGCTGGCCGCCCGCCGTGTCGTGCGTGTGCAGATGCACGGGCAGGTCGAACTCGCGGCGCAGGGCCGAGACGAGCTTGGCCGCGGCCGGGGCGCGCAGCAGGCCGGCCATGTCCTTGACCGCCAGGACATGGGCGCCGGCGTCGACGATCTGCTCGGCCAGGCGCAGGTAGTAGTCGAGGGTGTAGAGCCGCTCGGCGGGGTCGCCCAGATCGCCGGTGTAGCAGAGGGCGACCTCGGCGATCGCGCTCCCGGTCTCCCGTACGGCGTCGATGGCGGGGCGCATCTGGCCGACGTCGTTGAGGGCGTCGAAGATGCGGAAGATGTCGATGCCGGTGGCTGCGGCCTCCTGCACGAAGGCGTCGGTGACCTCGGTGGGGTACGGGGTGTAGCCGACGGTGTTGCGGCCGCGCAGCAGCATCTGCAGGCAGATGTTGGGCACGGCCTCGCGCAGGGCCGCCAGCCGCTCCCACGGGTCCTCGGCGAGGAAGCGCAGCGCCACGTCGTAGGTGGCGCCGCCCCAGCACTCCAGGGACAGCAGCTGCGGCAGGGTGCGGGCGACGACCGGGGCGACGGCGAGGAGGTCCTTGGTGCGCACGCGGGTGGCGAGCAGGGACTGGTGGGCGTCACGGAAGGTGGTGTCGGTGACGCCGATGGCCGGCGACTCGCGCAGGTGGCGGGCGAAGCCCTCGGGGCCGAGGTCGACCAGCAGCTGGCGGGAGCCGGCAGGAGGCTCGCCGGCCGGCAGCGGGGGCAGCTTGGTGACCGGGTCGAGCAGGTCGGGCCGCTCGCCGTGCGGCTTGTTGACGGTCACGTCGGCGAGGTAGGTGAGCAGCTTGGTGCCGCGGTCCGCGGAGGAACGGGCGGTGAGCAGGTGCGGGCGCTGCTCGATGAAGGAGGTGGTGACCCGCCCGGCCTGGAAGTCGGGGTCGTCCAGGACGGCCTGCAGGAACGGGATGTTGGTGGCCACGCCGCGGATGCGGAACTCGGCCACGGCACGCCGGGCGCGGCCCACGGCCGCCCTGAAGTCCCGGCCCCGGCAGGTGAGCTTGACCAGCATCGAGTCGAAGTGCGCGCTGATCTCCGTACCGGCGTGGGTGGTGCCGCCGTCCAGGCGGATGCCGGAGCCGCCCGGGGAGCGGTAGGCGCTGATCCGGCCGGTGTCCGGGCGGAAGCCGTTGGCGGGGTCCTCGGTGGTGATACGGCACTGGAGGGCGGCGCCGCGCAGGGTGATGGTGTCCTGGGCCAGGCCGAGGTCGGCGAGGGTCTCGCCGGAGGCGATCCGCATCTGGGCCTGGACCAGGTCCACGTCCGTGACCTCTTCGGTCACGGTGTGCTCGACCTGGATGCGCGGGTTCATCTCGATGAAGACGTGGTTGCCGTCGCGGTCGAGGAGGAACTCGACGGTGCCCGCATTGCGGTAGCCGATCTCGCGGGCGAAGCGGACGGCGTCGCCGCAGATACGGTCCCGCAGCTCGGGGTCGAGGTTGGGCGCGGGGGCCAGCTCGATGACCTTCTGGTGACGGCGCTGGAGCGAGCAGTCGCGTTCGTAGAGGTGGATGACGTTGCCCTCGCCGTCGGCGAGGATCTGCACCTCGATGTGGCGGGGGTCCACGACGGCCTTCTCCAGGAAGACGGTCGGGTCGCCGAAGGCGGAGGCGGCCTCGCGGGAAGCGGCCTCGATGGACTCGCGCAACTGGGCGGGGTCCTCCACACGGCGCATGCCGCGACCGCCGCCGCCCGCAACGGCCTTGACGAAGACCGGGAAGCCGATCTCCTCGGCGGCGCGCACCAGTTCGTCGACGTCGGTGGAGGGCTGGGACGAGCCCAGCACGGGCACTCCGGCCGCCCGGGCGGCGGCGACCGCGCGGGCCTTGTTGCCGGTCAGTTCCAGCGTCTGCGCACTCGGGCCGACGAAGGTGATGCCCGCCTCCTCGCAGGCGCGGGCCAGTTCGGGGTTCTCGGACAGGAAGCCGTAGCCCGGGTAGACAGCGTCGGCGCCGGCCCGGCGGGCGGCGGCCACGATCTCCTCGACGGAGAGATAGGCCCGCACCGGGTGCCCCGGCTCGCCGATCTCGTACGCCTCGTCGGCCTTCAGCCGGTGCAGCGAGTTGCGGTCCTCGTGCGGGAACACGGCGACGGTGCGCGCGCCGAGTTCGTAGCCCGCCCGGAACGCGCGGATCGCGATCTCTCCACGGTTGGCGACCAGCACCTTGCGGAACATCCTGGATTCCCTTCAGCTGCCTGCCGGCGACGAACACCATGGTGTCAGCCACGCCCTGCGTACCTCGCGGCACACCCTAGGGGGTGCCCGCGCGTGTCGACGTGCGAAAACCGTCACATCGACGGGGTGGGCGGCGCCACACTCGGTCGTTCTGGCATCGGCATTCAGCATTCCAGGGATGTCATCACCGCGTCGTGCGCGCGGTCGGCGGACGCCGGAGCGGGTGCGGCGCGGGACAGGGCGGACACGGGGATCACCGGAGGGCCGGCGTTCGCGGGGTGACCGTCTCGGGTCTCCGCGGGTACGGGGGTGCGGTGCGAGGTCTCCGCGGGCGCGGGAGCGCAGTGCCGAGTCTGCGCGGGCATGCGGTGGCGCGTGGGCAGCAGGGACCGTAGGTATGCACGCAGGACTGCGCGGCGGCCGTGCAGCAGGCCGAGGACGATCGCCGAGCCCACCGCGATCAGATGCTCGCGCCCGGCCAGGTTGGGCACGGCGAGGGACTCCCACACCATCGAGCCGCCGGTCAGGGTGAACACCACGGGCGCGCGCCTGATCACCGAGAGATAGGTGAACAGACCGACGACAGCCGCGGAGGGCCCGGTGTCGAGCACCTGCCCGTACGCGTGCGGCAGGCCGAAACCCCACCAGCCGGGGCCCAGCGCGATCATCACGCGGGCGACGAGCGTGCCGGCCAGGGTGGTGACATAGGCGATCGCCAGGGTCCGGGCCCGGCCCACGACCAGTTCGGCGAGGGCGAAGGAGAGGAACAGCGAGGTGATGCCCGCCCACACGGGCAGGTCGAGCGCGGGGACGTACAGCGACACGGGCGTGCGCAGCAGCGCCAGCCACAGCGGGAGGTCACCGGTGACGCCCCCGAGCCGCTGGACCCACAGCCGGCCGAGCGGGTGCTGTGCGATGTCGTGGAAGAAAACGACGCCGGACGCGGCGACGAAACCCAGCAGGAGCGCGGAGAGTCCACGCCGCGTGAGGCGGTGCACCGGGTCGACGACGATGGCGCGCCACTCGGCCCGCAACGTCCGCCCGGTGAACCGGCCGAGCCGTGCGAGCAGTAAGCGGCACAGGTCGATGCGCCCTTCAGTGGTCATGAGGCACGGCAGCCCATCGCCTTCGGCTCCCCCGTCATGTCCCTCGCCCCCTTCACCCCGCTTCCGGCGGTCGGACCGGGCGGGGCGTTTTACCGACGTTCGACCTGATCGGTGACAGTTCAGCGATCCGGCAGACGGGCGTCAAGATCCGTCAGGGGGACGCGCGGGTGTGGGAAGACCCACAGGTCCGCGCGGCCGTGAATCCGGCGCCGCGAGGCAACCTCCCTCCCCACGGACCCGTCCTCCGGAACAAGGCTTCTGCGACCTGTTCGAGCTGCCGGTACGGCTGGATGCGCAGCCCGGCGCCGGGTCCGCCTTGACTTCGAGAGCGCTCCAACTCGTAGCGTCGCCGGCGTCCGGCACGCGGGTGCCCGTACCCGGCCTCCCCCACGGGATGCCGGGTGCCGCGATCCGTCGCTAGATGGAAGCGGGACGAAGCAGGACCCCGTGCCGTACGGAACGACGATCGAGTGCAGGAAAGGCTGGGACATCGCATGCAGAAGCGCAGTCTGCGGGACCTCCAGGTATCGGCCATCGGCCTCGGATGCATGGGGATGTCCGCCTTCTACGGCTCCGCGGACCGGGAGGAGGGCATCGCCACCATCCGGCGGGCCCTGGAACTGGGCGTCACCTTCCTCGACACGGCCCAGGTGTACGGCCCGCTGACCAACGAGTCGCTGGTCGGCGAGGCGATACGGGGACATCGCGACGACTACGTGATCGCGACCAAGTTCAACTACCGCATGGACGACGCCGTACCCGGCGACATGAGCACGATCGGCCGGCAGGACGGCTCGGCCGAGCACGTGCGCAGCTCGGTCCATGGCTCGCTGGAGCGGCTGGGCACCGACCACATCGACCTGTACTACCAGCACCGGGTCGACCCGGACGTGCCCATCGAGGAGACGGTCGGCGCGCTGGGCGAGCTGGTCGCCGAGGGCAAGGTGCGCTGCATCGGGCTGAGCGAGGCAAGCGCGGAGACCATCCGGCGGGCGCACGCCGTGCACCCGATCACCGCGGTGCAGAGCGAGTACTCGCTGTGGACGCGGGACGTGGAGGCCGAGGTGCTGCCCGCGTGCCGGGAGCTGGGCATCGGCTTCGTGCCGTACTCCCCGCTCGGCCGCGGCTTCCTCGCGGGCCGCTTCACCTCGCCGGACGAGCTGGACGAGAACGACTTCCGCCGCGCCAACCCGCGCTTCACGGACGCCAACCTCAAGGCGAATCTGCGGCTCGCGGCGAAGGTGAAGGAGATCGCCGCCGAGAAGGACGTGACCCCGGCCCAGCTGGCCATCGCCTGGGTCCTGGCCCAGGGCGAGGACCTGGTCCCGATCCCGGGCACCAAGCGCCGCACCTACCTGGAGCAGAACGCCGCCGCGGTCGCCGTCGAGCTGACCGGGGAGGACCTGGCCCGTATCGACGCGGAGCTGCCTGCGGTGGCGGGCGAGCGGTACGACGAGGCGGGGATGCGCACTGTCAATCGCTAGGGGCGCCCGTCACGACGTGCCTCATCGCGGGGTGCCTCCGGCAGGGACGCGACGGTCCTGGCCGGAGGCCGGTTCGCATCGTTCGGGAACCGCTAGAGCAGCTGTCCCATGACGCGGGGAAGAAGTCCTTGCGAGTAGTCGGCGTCCGAGTCCTCGTCGAGGTTGATCTTCGTGGGGCTGCTGTTCCGGGAGTTGGCCGCAGAGCCGGACGAGCCCTTCTGGCCGGTCTGGGTGGACCCGTGGTCCCCATCTGCCAGGGCGGGGACGGCGGCGGTCAGGACGAGAGTCGCGGCGGCAAGCGCGGCGCGGGTGATGATCTTCATGCCCCGCCCAACGACGTGCCTGGCATCGGGGTGCGCCGAGCTGCGCCGATGGTGGAACGGGGCCCGCTTCCGGGCCGACCACTGATCGAACGCACCGGAGCGTGACCGGGGTTCGGGTGCCGCCGTGCGGCCGTGGTGCGCGTCACGTGTGCGGGTCCGCTTCGGCAGGACGCGGGGACTGTCTCCAGCCGGTGCGCAGTGCCGCACACGGGGGTCTGTGAGGAACCACACGCGAGGCCCAACGGGCCTAGGCATGCGGGACTTTGGGGCTCGCAGCGACGCTCCGGCGAGTGCCGTGGCGACCACTGTCCCCTCCCGTCTGCCACCATGGTCGGCGCCCTGACCGGGGATGGCCCGGCCGCGCAGTGCAGCCGGCCCGACGGGTTCCGCCGGTCCCTGTCTCCCTCCCTGGTTGTCGAGTACCCCGCCGTGCCCTCTGCTCCTGCCCTGTCCACGTCCGTGCCCGGTTCCGCTCCCGCCTCGCGTTCGCCGTGGCGTTCCTTGCGGCATCGGGGCATGCGCTGGTGGTCGGCCGCGAACTTCGTGTCGAACGCCGGCACCTGGATGCAGCTCACCGTGCAGAACCTGCTCGTGCTGCAGATCACCGGTTCCGCCGCGGCGACCGGCCTGTCGATCTCCGTGCAGGCGGCGCCTGCGCTGTTCGTGAGCCTGCTGGGCGGCGCGGCCGTGGACCGCTGGCCCCGGAAGCTGACCGTCGCCGTGAGCCAGGCGCTGCTCGGCGCGGTCGCCTTCACCACGGCGCTGCTGGTGGCGCTGGACCGGATCGACATGCCGGCGCTGCTCGCGCTCGCCGCCGTGACCGGCATCATCGCCACCGTCGACGGGCCGGCCTGTGCGCTGCTCGGCAACGATCTCGTGCCGCGGGAGGACGTGCCGTCGGCGATCGGAGTGGGGGCCCTCGTGCACAGCGCGGGCCGGCTGGCCGGCACCGCGCTCGCCGGTGTGACCGTCGGGTTCCTCGGCACGGCCTCCGCGTACGCCGCCAACGGACTGTCGTTCCTGTTCGTGGCGTCGGTCGTGCCCTTCCTGCGGCCGGTGCACGGGGCGGTGACCGAGCCGGCTGCACAGGCTCGGGCCGTTCCTGAGCGGGCGGAGATGAGCGTGCGGGAGGGGCTGATGTTCTTCGTGCGCCGGCCCCGGCTGATGGCTCTCGCCGGGATCACCGGGATCAGCTCGGTCTTCGGCCGCAACTACGGCCTCACGCTCGCCGTCCTCGTCACCGGACCGCTCGCGGGCGGCGCCGGGTCCTTCGGCACCGTCTCCACGGTGCTGGCGGTCGGCGGCATCATCGGTGCGGTCCTCGGCGCCCGGCTGCGCAAGCCCTCCGTGCGGACCGTGGGAGTGCTGGCGGCCGCCGGCGCCCTCCTCCAGGTCGTCGCCGGCCTGTCGCCGTCGCTGGCCGTGCTGATGGTGCTGGTGCTGCCCATGGCCGTGGTGGAGTCCGTCTCCGACACCGCCGGTACGGCGGTCCTGCAGACCGACCCTCCCGCCCATCTGCGCGGCCGGGTGCTCGGGGTGTGGAGCAGCATCGGCACGGTGTGGGGCCTCGGCGGGCCGCCCCTGCTGGGCCTGCTCATGGAGTGGGCCGGTGCGCGCGGCGCCCTGGTCGCCGGTGGTCTGCTGATCGCCGGGTCGATCGGCGCGGGCCTGCTGGTCCGGCGGCGCGGCGCCGTGGTGCCGGTGACCGTGACCGCGAAGGACGGCGACGTGACCGGCCGCGCGGCCCTGGGCACGGCCGCCTGACGCCCGCCCCCGGGGCCGCGGGGCTCACTCCTGCGTGTGCTGCTCCCGGCCCGGCAGGTGGTACACGTGGAAGGCCTGTCCGATGACCGGCTGGGCCACGTTCCGCACGCGGACGCCGCCGCTGGTCATGCCGTGTTCGGTGCCGGCGTGCGCGTGGCCGTGCACCGCCAGGTCGGCGCCGCCGGTGTCGATCGCCTCCGCGAGCAGATAGCTGCCGAGGAACGGGTAGATCTCCGGCGGCTCGCCGGCCAGGGTGTCCGGCACGGGCGAGAAGTGGGTCAGGGCGATCCGCACGTCGCAGTCGGCCAGCTCCTTCAGGGCGTCGTGCAGACCGTCGGCGCACCGGCGGCTGTAGCGGACGAACTCCTTCATGAGCGGTTCGCCGAACTCCCCGGCACAGCGTCCGACGAAACCGCCGCCGAAGCCCTTCGTCCCGGCGACCCCGATCCGGGTCCCACCAGCGCCGGCGACCACGGTGGCCTGCCCCTCCAGCACATGGGCGCCGGCGTCCCGGAGGATGGTGGTGACCTCCTCGGGACGCTCGTCGTGGTGGTCGTGGTTGCCCAGGACGGCGACGACCGGCACCCCGAGGTCCTTGATCTCCCGTGCGACGACCGCGGCCTCCTCAGGGGTGCCGTGCCGGGTGAGGTCACCGGCGAGCAGCAGGACGTCGGCGCACCCGGGCAGGGTCTCGAAGGAGGGGCGCAGCGTGCCCTGGCTCTCGGGGCCCATGTGGATGTCCCCGACGGCCGCGACGCGGATCATGTCAGGTCCTCTCCATGGTCGGGCGAGGAGGTCCCGGCGACGAGGATGTCGCAGTGGACGGGATGCCCCGCCAGTTCCTCGCGGGCCATGTGGCAGATCTCGTCCCGGCACTGGGCGGACGGCACGGTGCCGGTGAGCAGGACGGCGTCGCCGCGCATCTCCAGTCGTACGCCGAGTTCCCCGAGCGGTCCGGCGGCCAGGTGCTCGGCGAGGTGGGCGACGCGGTAGTCCAGGTTGCCGGCCGCCGGCGGGGGCGGCGGGCTCGTGTCGGTCATGGCTGCCCCTCCTGGGGGTCGATCACGTGCAGCCGTTCGAGGAGGAAGAGGAAGGCGGCCGGCATGGGCTGTTCGCCGCAGGTGTCCCGGACCTCCTGCCAGTCGACCTTCTCGCGCACGGCCCGGGCGACCGGCAGCACGGCCCCGAAGTCGCAGTAGTGCTCGGAGAAGGCGCTGAGCAGGCTGCGGATCAGGTCGGTCGGGGACAGGACGGGCATCAGCACCGAGTCGACCGGCAGGACATGGGCGCGCTCCAGCAGGTCCTTGGTGACGGGCTGGTGCGCGAGGGCGAAGATGATGTCGACGTTCTGTCCGCGGCAGGTGGTCTTCAGCAGCCAGTCCTCGGGCGGGGTGCGCACGTCGAGGCCCGCCTCGCGCAGGGTGGCGGCGACCGTCTCGGCGTCGTCGGGCAGGACGCAGAAGTCGGCGTCGTGCTGGAGGTAGCGGCTGCCGCCGTGGGCGTAGACGGCCACGCTCCCGGCGAGCGCGAAACGGTGGCCGGCGCGTTTGAAGAGGGCGCCGATCTCCTTGGCGGCCTCCAGGATCGCCTGGCTGCGGTCGTGCGGCAGGTCCGGCTGCCCCGGCGCGGAGGCGGTGGAGCGGTCCGTTCCGTCCTGGGCGAGTCGCAGTTCGGTGACCTCCGGTCGCCGGAGGGGCGCGGTGTCCTCCCCGTTGTGTGTCATGACCTCTCCTTCACGGCACCGGGCGCCCCCGGGGTGGCCGGTTCCGCCCCGGGGGCGTACGGGTACCCGGCGCGACCGCACCGACACGGCGCACCGCACGGCGGTTCGCGGCGGTTCGCTCCGCCAGGACGGCGGCAGGCAGCAGGCCGCCTGGAGCGGGAACAGACCTGTGACGGCGCGGTCTCGGCGTGCGCGGGCGAGGCCGGGCGGAAGCGCAGGGGGCGGATCCTTCCCGCGTGACGTGCGTGCCGTCCGGCCCGGGAGCACGCTGTAGGAATGAAACCCCGGCTCGGGGCGGCTTGGCGGCAGCCATGGCAGTCGGCACATCCGCTGCTGTTGCTCCCGGTCGCGCTCATCGTGGTGATCACGGTGGTGGACACACAGGCCCCCTACAGCGTCCACCTGGGCCCGGCCCTGGTGATCGCACCGGCACTGACGCCTTCCATCGCCGGTCCGCGCACCACCGCGGCGATCGGGGCGCTCGCACTGGCCGCCCAGATCCTCATCGGGGTCACCCATGGCGGCATCGGCACCACGAACCACGTCGTGCAGATCATCACCCTCGCCGTGCTCTCGGTGCTGCTGGTGCTGTACAGCGCGCTGCGCGAGCGTCGGCAGGCACAGCTGGCCCAGGTCCGCACGGTCGCCGAGGCGGCGCAGCATGTGCTGATGTGGCCGCTGCCCGAGCAGATCGGGCCGCTGCGGATCGCCTCGCTGTATCTGGCCGCCGAGGACGAGGCACAGATCGGCGGCGACCTGTACGCGGCAACCCGGTGCGACGGCGCGGTACGCGTCCTGATCGGCGACGTCCGCGGCAAGGGCCTGGCGGCCATCGGCGAGGCCGCGCTGCTGCTCGGGGCGTTCCGGGAGAGCGCGCACCGGCACATCCCGCTGGCGGAGCTGGCGGCCGTCCTGGAGCAGAGCATCACCCGGCACACCGCGGACCTGGAGCCGCCGGAGGAGGCGGGCGAGCGGTTCGCCACCGCGCTGCTGGTGGAGATCCCGGACCGGGATCCGGTCACCCGCATGACCAGCTGCGGCCATCCGCCACCGCTGCTGCTGAGCCCCGGCCACGCCGTCACCGTCCCGAGTCTGCACCCGTCACCGCCGCTCGGGGTGCAGAGCAGCACCGAGCACACGCTGGACGTGTTCTCGTTCGAGCCGGGTGACACCCTGCTCCTCTACACCGACGGCGTGGTGGAGGCCAGGGACGCGCACGGCCGGTTCTATCCCCTCACCGAGCGGGCCGGGCGCTGGACCGACGACAGCCCCGAGGCGCTGATGCACCATGTGCGGCGCGATCTGCTCACCCATGCCGGGGGCCGGCTGGACGACGACGCCGCGCTCATCGCGCTGCACCGCACGGCCGTGGACCGGCGCCGCCAGCACGGCCGGGTCAGTGGCTCCGCCGCGCACCGATGACTGTCACGGCAGGCGTGAGTCCCGCCCCGAGTGGGGCGGGGCGGGACCGCACGCCCCCGGTCAGCGGACCGACCTCAGGTCGGTGATCTTCAGGGTCTTCAGGTCGGACTGCACGTCGATGGCGCTGACTTCGGCGTGCGGCCCGTCGCTCCAGGTGAGCGTGACCCGGCTGGTGGCATGGCCGGCGCCGGAACCGGTGTAGGTCACCTTCCACTTCACCGGTACGTTCTGCGCGAAGAGGATGCCGTCGGCGTGCTCCTTCTTCTCGAAGGCCGCCACGTGCTTCTGCGCGGCGGCGGAGAGGTAGAAGGCCCGCAGCGCCTTGGCGGCGTCGCCCGCGGCCTTGTCGTCGGTGGACCAGACGGCGTCGATGTAGGCGCCGTAGAAGTCGGCCACGTGCTGGGTGACGTTGCGCGGGTCGCCCTGCGCGGAGGACACGGCGGCGGTGCGGGTGGTGTGGCTGGTGCCGGTGCCCGCGAGGGCGGGCGCCACGGCGGCCAGGGTGAGGCCGCCGGCGAGGGCCACCGCGGTGAGGAGGGTCTTACGACTCTGAACGGACATGTGTCTCATTCCCCCGGTTTCGTACGTCCGGGCTGATCCCGGCCGTCGACGGACCTTAAGACCGCATTTCCCTCGCGCCGGTTCCGCTTCTCCCGGCTTTTTTCCCACTCCTGTCACGGAACATGAGGCAGCCGGAAGGTTGTGCCGAATTCCGGTCGGGTTTCCGCGCCCTTTCGGTCATTCCGCCTCAGTGGGCTGGGAGTTGGGTGCTCCCGCGACGAATCGGGACCTGCCGGCCGGGGAGCCGCCCGTCCCGCCGTGCGCAAGGAGGCGGGGCCGGGGTCCGGGAGGTGGGTCGGACCCCGGCCCCTGGTCTGTCACGACGAGCGGCCGGTCACGGCTTGCGGGCGACCGCGCCGTACATGGCGATGTCCTCGTCGCGGATGTCCTTCTCGCCGGTGCCGTCGGGGTGCCACTTGTGCACCTGGACGATGCCCGGTTCGGCCAGTTCCAGCCCCTCGAAGAACTCGTGGGCCTCGTCGAGGGTGCGCAGCCGCATGGGCATGTTGCGGGCCGCGTACTCGCGGGCGACCCTGCCCACCTCCTCGGGGGCGAACTCGGCGGTGCCGATGGACATCGCCAGCCAGCTGCCGGACGGCAGCGGCTCCAGCAGCCGGCGCACGACACCGACCGCGTCGTCCTCGTCGAGCATGAAGTGGACGATGGCGATGACCGTGAGCGCGACCGGCTTGCCCAGGTCCAGCGTCTCGCGCAGCTCGGGGGCGTCCAGGATGGCCGCCGGGTCGCGGAAGTCGGCCTCGATGTACGAGGTACGGCCCTCGGGCGCGCTGGCCAGCAGGCCCTGGGAGAGGGTGAGGACGATCGGGTCGTTGTCCACGTAGACGACCCGGGACTCGGGAGCCACGGCCTGGGCGATCTCGTGCAGGTTGGGCGAGGTCGGGATCCCGGTGCCGATGTCCAGGAACTGGCGCATGCCCGCCTCCTCGGCCAGCCAGCGCACGGCACGGTTCATCCAGTCGCGGTTGGCCCGCATGTGGACCGGGAGCGCGGGCCACTCCCGGGCCATGGCGTCACCCGCCTCCTTGTCGGCGGGGTAGTAGTCCTTGCCGCCGAGGATGTAGTCGTAGATGCGGGCGGAGTGGGCGTTCTCGGTGTCGATCCGGTCGGCCGGCCATCCGTTGTCGGGCAACGCCGTGTCTCCCATTCGGGTCGGGGGGTGGGGGCTTGCGTACGCGCAGGTGGGTGTGTCACAGCTCCTTGCGGATCGCGCCGAGCAGGGCCTCCGTCTTCCTGGCGGGCGCGGCCTGGGCGCCGAGCCGGTCCAGCGACTCCCGGTACACCACCACGTCGTCGGCCTTGTCGAGGTAGACGGCCCCGACCAGGCCGCTGAGGTAGACGATGTCGGGCAGTTCGCGGGCCCGGAAGCGGAAGAGGTGGTAGGCGCCCGCCCGAAGCGCCGGATGCGGTCCGTTGGCGAACGGCATGAGCTGCAGGGTGACATGCGGCAGCCGGTTGACCTCGACGAGGTGGTCGATCTGCGCGCGCATCACCTGCGGTCCGCCGACGGGCCAGCGCAGCACGGTCTCGTCCATCAGCACCCACACCCGCGGCGGCGCCTGGCGGGCCAGCAGTTCCTGGCGGCGCATGCGCAGGGCGACCCGGCGTTCGGTGGCTTCCACGGAGGCGTGCGGATGGTCCGCGGCGAGCAGGGCGCGGGCGTAGTCCTCGGTCTGCAGCAGGCCGTGCACGAACTGGTTCTCGTAGGCGCGGATCTGCAACGCGGCCTGTTCCAGGCTGAGATAGGCGGCGAACCAGTCGGGCATCACATCGCGGTAGGTGTGCCACCAGCCGCGCTTGTTGGCCTCGCGCACGGACTGCAGGAAGGTGTCGATCTCGTCCTGGTCGGTGACGCCGTAGACCTGGAGCAGTTTCTCGACGTCCGCGAGCCGCAGCCGGGCCACCTTGGCGGCCTCCATGCGGCGGATCGTGGAGTGGCTGACCCCGATGGCGGTGCCCGCCGCCGCGTAGCCGAGGCCGGCCCGGGTGCGCAGCTCCTCCAGTTGCCGGCCCAGGATCATGCGCAGGACGGAGGGTGCGCCACCCCAGTCGGTCTCCTCGGTCACGCCTCACACCCCCTCACCAGGTCACGGGGACACCGTCGCACACGATCGCTTCCCCGACCCATTCGATCACGTTCTGGCCGAAGCAGCATGCACTTGGCTACTTGCAAATTTCAACTTGCCGGTTGCGGAGCGTTGTTGGCAGGTGCCACAGTGGACTCACTGCTCCGGCTGACCAAGGAGCGGGCGGCGCGGCCGGGTTGGGGGAGACCGGGCCGCACTACGGCCTCGTGGGAGGCGGTGTGTCGTCTGCTGCGCGAGCGGCCGGCCACAGATCCGACACCCCCACGCGAAGCCGGATGAAAGGCGCACGGCGATGGCTCCGCCCTCCCTCCCCCTACCGCTCCACCGACCACCCGGGGACCGGAGAACGCCCCTGGCGTCGAGCCCGTTGCGCCTGCCCGCGGTCCTCCCCCGGCGCAGGCCCACGGACGACCCGGCCCGGATCCCGCCCCCGGACTCCACGAGGTACGCGCGCCGGGATCTTGCCGACGCGGAGCAGACCCACCGGGCCCGGAGCATCACCGACCCGGCACACCGGCTCCCGGACCCGCCCGACGGACCGCACCGCACTCCCGGCACCGCCGACCGGCCACAGCAGCCACGGGACGGCGCCGACGCGACGGACCGGGCGCCGGACACCGCCGACCGGCGGCCGCGTCGCGGTCCGGACCGTACGGACGGGCCGGACCGGCGGGCGGACGCGGCCCTCGCCGCCCCGCGCGGGGCCCCGGACACCGGGAACCACCCGCTCCCCGCGGCGGACGCCGTGGAACCTCCGCATCGACCGCCGGTCCAGGCCGGTGTCCGCAGACCGCCCGGAGGCGAGCGCCTCGGTCGACTCCCTGGGCCCCTCGGCCCCGACCGGCTCGCCTCCAGGGCCCCGACCTCCCGCTGCGCCGCCGCCTTCGACCTCCCGGCCCGGCCGGCGGCCGTGGGCGCGGCCCGCCGTGTCGTGCAGGATCTGCTGACCGCCTGGGACGTACCGGAGGACCGCCGGGACGACGCGGTCCTGGTGATCTCGGAGCTGGTCACGAACGCCCTGATGCACACGGCCGGTCGGCGGATCGCCTGCCGGCTGCACGACACGGCGGACCGGATACGGATCGAGGTCGAGGACCAGGAAGGCGGCGCCGCGCCACCAGTGGCGCGCCGCCCCGGACCGGACGACCAGCACGGGCGCGGGCTGTTGCTCGTCGACGCGCTGAGCCTCGCCTGGGGCGTGACGCCGCTGTCCGGTCGGCCAGCCCGAGTCGTCTGGGCGGAGCTGCCGTCCGACCACGGCTGAAACCGCGCCCCCGATCCGCCCCCCCTGCCCGCCACGGACCGTCCCCCACTCGTCCGAAGGATTCCCATGCGCCACACCGCACCCGTCCCCACTCCGTCCGCCGACCCCTCCTGGACCCGCACCCGCCCCAAGCCCGGCTCCCAGGAACACGCCGGCTGAACCCGGGACCCGCTCACCGGAGCGCCGCAACACTCCGGCGGAACGGGGCGGTGGCCACGGGGCGCCGCGCCCGCTCGCCCCACCGCCCCACACCGCCGCCCTTGGACCGAAACCACCCCCGCCCGCACCCCATCCGCCCGCGAAGCCCGGTAAATTCACCGCCGGTGCGGGGCGCCCGCATCCGTCGGGGCTCGGGGCTCGTGCGGGTTCCGGGTCCGTCACGCGGAGCGTTCCGCCGGGGGTGTGCATGGTCTGGTCGATGATCCGCCGGAGGCGGGCCTCATCCGGGCTGCCCGCGCCCGGGCGGTGCGAGCCCGGATGCGGCCGGCACGCCCTGGCCACCGAACGGCTGTTGCTGTTCACGCCCCGGACCCGGCTCGACGTGGCGGCGGCGCTCGCCGCCGGCGCCGATGCCGAGGCACAGCGCTGGCTCGGCACCCAGGCGGATCAGGTCCTCCCGGATCCCGGCACCCGCAGGGCCCTGCTCGCCTGGCGGCCGGCCGGTGACGACGGCCGCCGGGTGCCCGGGAAGCTGGCGCAGCCGTACGTACCCGGCCCGGACGATCCGCTGCTCCTGGTCTGTGTGCGCAGATCCGACCTCGCTTATGCCGGCGCCCTCGAACTGGAGCACCGTACGGGCGAGATGGGCGGCTGGCTGGCGCCGGCCTGCCGCGGCCAGGGCCTGGGCGCGGAGCTGTTCCGCGCCGGCGCGGCGCTCGCCCACACGCATGCCGGACTGACCACGGTCCGGGCGGGCGCGGAGCCCGGGAACACCGCGAGCCGACGGGCCCTGGCCCGCGCCGGCTTCGTGGCGGACGAGGGACCGCCCCGGCACACCCTTCCTGACGGCCGTGTGGTCGATGCCGTCTGGCACCGCCACGACAGTACGGCGGCCTCCCGCTGCCGCTGACCACCCGCTCGCCCGCCCGTCCGGCGTCGCGAGCCATCAACCCCCCACTTTTCCTGGAGAGCCGACGTGACAGACACCGGATTCAGCCCGGAGCGCATCGACACCGGCAAGCCGCACTCGGCGCGGATGTACGACTGGTACCTGGACGGCAAGGACCACTACCCCGTGGACGCCGAAGCCGCACAGCGGGTGCTGGAGCTGTTCCCGGGTGTCAAGGACACGGCCTGGGCCAACCGTGAGTTCATGCACCGGGCCGTCCGCTTCGTCGCCCGCCAGGGCGTCGACCAGTTCCTGGACGTGGGCACCGGGATCCCCACCGAGCCGAATCTGCACCAGATCGTCCAGGCCGTCACCCCGAGCGCCCGTGTCGTCTACGCGGACAACGACCCGATCGTGCTGCGGCACGCCGAAGCCCTGCTCCACGGCACAGCCGAGGGCCGTACCGCCTATGTGCACGCCGACGTCCGGGAACCGGAGCGGATCGTGGAGTACGCCCGCGAGCACCTGGACCTCACCCGGCCCGTCGCCCTGTCACTGATCGCGCTGCTGCCGTTCGTCACCGACGAGCAGGACCCGCACGGCGTCGTCCGTACGCTGCTGGACCCCCTGCCGTCCGGCAGCCACCTGCTGCTGTCCCACGGCAGCGGTGAGTTCGACCCGGAGGTCCGGGAGCGGGTCGTGGCGGTCTACCGCGCCGGCGGCACCCCGGTCCAGGCACGCTCGCTCACCGAGGTGACCCGCTTCTTCGACGGCCTGGAGCTGTACGAGCCGGGGGTCGTGTCGGCCCCGCACTGGCACCCGGAGCCGGGGATGCGGGTCCGCGAGGAGCAGCCGGTGTACGTCGGGGTGGCCCGCAAACCCTGATGCGGTGGGTCCCGGGGTACGGGTTCTCGACCTCGGTCACCGGGTGTACGGCACCGATGCCATGCCCTGCACCGGCCGGTCGCTGTCGGCCGGTGCAGGGCACCTGGACGCGCCGGACCTTCACCGAGGAGGCCACCGTCGGCCTCTTCGTACGACCGCTCGCCGACAGCCCCGGCAGCGGTGCGGGCCGGTCCCGTGACGCCGGGGCACCGCGCCGCCACCTCACCCGTGCGGCGGCCGAACGGGTCCACCGAGGGGAACGGGGCGGGCGGCACCGGAATCACCGCCAGGAGGTGGGGCCATCATCGGTCCGGGCAGCGGAGGCCCGGGCTCCCACCGGCGCGCTCGGTCGGCCCCCGGTGCCCGCGCCGACGGGCCCGCCCGGCCCTCACGCCTGCGGCATCAGCCCTGCCGCGACCGTCGCCCCCAGCTCCCAGCACGCCTCCGTGTCGGCCTTGCCGGGCTCGCCGGTGACGGTCACCGCGTCGGCCGCACGGCGCCAGCCGAGGCCGGTGGTGACGGCCTCGATGGCGCGGACGGCACCGGTGACGTCACTGCCGCCGTGGACGTAGTAGCCGAACGGCCGGCCCCGGGTCTCGTCCAGGCAGGGGTAGTAGATCTGGTCGAAGAAATGCTTCAGCGCGCCGGACATGTAGCCCAGGTTCGCCGGGGTGCCGAGCAGATAGCCGTCGGCTTCCAGGACGTCGGCGGCGGTCGCGGACAGGGCCGCCCGCCGGACGACCCGGACGCCCTCGATCTCCGGTGTGGTGGCGCCGGAGACGACGGCCTCGAAAAGCGCCTGGCAGTTGGGCGACGGGGTGTGATGGACGATCAGCAAGGTAGGCACACCCCGCACCCTGCCGTGCGCCCGTGTCCTCTCGCAAACGGCGGGCGCGGCGGGCGGCGCGGCGGGGTGGAGCCGGTGCACGGGAGGGACGGGAGGGGCTGCCGTGACCGGTACGGATGCACGCATGTCCGGTCCTCTCCCGAGCCGCTGCCTCACCGACCGACCGGCCCGGCCGGCCCGAAGAAGGGCGTTCGGCGTTGCCGGTGCCCTCGGTTACAGTGACGCCCCTGAACAGGAGGGGAGAAGGACGTGCAGGTCGGGGTGGGGTCCATGTGGGGCAGAGTGGTCATGGCGGTGGCGCTGGCGGCGGTGCTCGGCGGGTGCGCGGAGTCGGCGGACGGTCCCGGGAAGAGCGCTTCCGGCGCATCGCCGAGCGCCCGGAGCGAGGGGGCCAGGGGGACGGCGACGGCGAGCGGCGGTGCGATCGGTGCGACCGGTTCGAGTTGCGAACTGCCCGTCCGTTTCGACATCGCCAAGGGCTGGAAGGCCAAGCCGGTCGACGCCGAGAAGGAGCTGTCGAAGACCTCGAAGGGCTCCGACGGCGACCTGAACGGGGCACTCGCCGACGCCTTGCTGCGTCAGGGCCCGGTCACCACGGCCTGCGAGATCGACGCCAAGCCGGCGGGCCACATCGGCTTCCTGCGCGTGTGGACCGGCAAGCCGGGGGATGCCGACGCGGGCGCAGTGCTGCGCCGGTTCGTCGCCGCGGAGGACAACGTCAGCAAGGAGAAGTACCACTCCGTCAAGACCGGCGGCGGGCTGAGCGGCGTGGAGGTGGAGTACCTCTACACCAGCAAGCTCCTGGAAGAGACGAAGAAGGAGACCGCCCTCGCGGTCAGCACGCCCGACGGCCCGGTCGTCCTGCACCTCGGCGGCATGGACAGCGAGGAGCACGACGCGATGCGGCCCGCGTACGAACTCGCCAAGCAGACACTCATGCTGAGCTGAGAACACCCGCCGGGCAGCACTCATCCCACGGTCGTCGACCGGCCCGTGGAGCCGGGCCGGTCGTGGACGTCGCGGGCGGCGGTGCTGACGGCGGCGGTCAGTAGCGCAGGCGCCTGGCCCGGAGCAGCATGATCAGGCCCGACAGGGCGAGCAAGCTGCCGAGGACCGCGGGCCACACATGCGCCCCGGTCTCCGCGAGTGCACCCTGCTTGCCCTGCGGCTGCGCGGAGGCGGGCGGGACGTGTCCGGCGGCGGTGGCCTGCGCGGGCGCGGACTGGGTGGGCGGGGACTGGACGGGCGTGGACGTCGGCGTGGGCGGTGCCGGCTCGGTGGAGCTGCCCTGCTTGGAGGGCGTGTGCTGTGTGGTGCCGCCGTTCTGCTGGGAGGGCCGGTCCTGGTGCGCGGGCTGGTCCCCCTTGGTGGGCTGAGCCGGCTTGGCGGACCGGCCTTGCTCGGCGGGGTCTTCCTGCTTCGCGGGCTGTTCCTGCCGGGTGGAGCGGTGCGGAGTGGTCGTCGCGTCGGTCCTCGGCCTCTCGGTGGGCCGGGCCGCCGAGGATGCCGGCGCGGAGGTGGCGGTGCCGCCGGGCTGCTCCGTCGCACCCTCGCCCGGGGCGACCGTCGCACCGCCGCCCGGGGCAGCCGTCACACCGCCGCCCGGGGCAGCCGTGGCACCGGAGCCGGAACTCGCCGTGGGCGCCGGCGTCGTACCGGAGCCGTCGCCGCCGCGGCCGCAGGTGCGGCCGGAGTTGATGCAGTCGACCATGTCGCGCATCAGGTCCTCGTCGAAGACGTTGATGAAGTCACCGTGATCGGTGACGGGCTTGTGCAGTTGCTCGGGGAAGGAGTCGACCGCGAAGAGCGGCACCGTACGGCCGCCGTCCTGCAGGCTCGGCGCCTTGACGTCGTAGACGATGCGCTGCACCAGCTGCGGAATGGGGCGGAAACCGGCCGGACAGGAGCCGTCGGCGGCGGTGAAGGCCACATGGGTGCGGTGGTTGGCGCTGTCGATGTTGCGGCCGTCCCAGCAGCTCTGGAACCGGAAGGTGCGCACCACGTCGCTGCCCGGCGGGCACAGCGGGTACTTGTCCTTCAGCTGCCGGTCCTCGTAACCGGTGCAGCTCCAGGACGCGTTGGCGTTGCCGGGCCCGTTGACGAAGGCCTTGGCGTCGCCGGTGATGATGCGCAGGAACCGTGGCATGGCGGTGACCTTGGCGTGCGGGTTGCCCACGAACGTCAGCGTGACCTGCTTGGGCGTGACGATCCGGCCCGCGTTGCCCTCGGTGCCGCCGCCCGGGGATCCGGCGTCGCGTTCCTGCGTGCCGTTCTGCAGGCGCAGCACCGGCCAGTAGTACGTGGACCTGTCGCCCTGGTCGGCACAGCTCGTGTCGGCCTTCGCCAGGTCGTCGTCGCCGGCGAAGGCGTTGTTGCCCTGGTTGCCGACGTAGTCGTGGAAGTGGTGGGCACCGTTGGAGACGCCGGGGGCGACGATGACGTTGTCGGAGTTGAACAGGCCGTTCGCGTTGACCCCGCAGTCGGAGGAGAAGGTGCCGCGCGAGGCGTCGGCCTGCTGGGGCGGGGCCGGCAGGCCGGGCTGTACGGAGGTGATGTCCGCGTAGTCGGAGACGACCGGTCCGTTGCCGCCCTGGCCGGCGCCTGTCTGCTGGGTGCCCCCGGTCGGGGTGGCGGTGGTCTGAGCGCCGTCACCCGCACCGCCGCCGGCCGGCCGCAGGGTGCAGGCGGCCAGGGCGTCCAGGCCCTGCGGGCGCTCCCCCGCCCGGCCGAGGGCGTCGGCGATCCGACCGATCGCCGCGGCCCGCTGCTCCTTCAGCGGGTTCATGATCGTGTCGTCGACGGAACCGGAGGCGTGCCCCGTGGCCTGTCCCGTGGCCTGCCCGATGACCTGCCCCGACTGCTGCTGGAGCTGCCGGTACGCCGCCGCCGACTGCCGGTCCAGCAGGGCGAGTTCGCGGTCCACGTCGGAACGGGCCGCGTCCGGTACGGCGGTCAGCCGGCTGCCGACATCGGGGCAGTCGATCGTCGCCATGCCCGCGGACAGGACATGGCCGGTGCCGTTCGCACCGGACCCGCCACCCCAGCCCTCGGTCGCCGAGGCGTAGACGTTCGCCACGACGAGGCCACCTCCGCCCAGCATCAGGGCGACCGCTGCGAAGGTCGCGCGTCGTGCGCCCGTCGGGCGTCTGCGGTTGTTGCGTGCCAAGGTCGTCCCCTGTGTGGTGTGTGCGCCGGTCGGGCATGGAGCTCCCCGGCTTCATACGGAAGGCGGCGGCGATGTGTTCAACGGCTTCGAGAATTCATCGGTATCTCACAGGGAAACAGGGGTCTCTCCCTTTCCCCTTCGAACGTCACCACGAACATCACAAATACGTATCGGACATTCCACGCCTCAACCTTCACACGAGGTACACACGTTGGTTAGGTTGACGCGAGGCCGCCCGGCGCTCGACGGAGCCGGACGAGACGGCCCAACTGCCCTGCGGGGCAAGGAAGGAGCATGTCTTCCATGGCGCCGGAGAGCCGCGACGAGGTTCCGCAGCGGGACGAGGTCCGGCAGCGGATCAACTCCCTCTACGATCAGGCCGAGAACGCGACCGGGAACTACAACGCGACCCGGGCCATGGCCTCGGTGACGCGCTCGCGGGGCGTTCCGCTGGCCAAGCGGTCGGGCCGGCGGCCGGATCCCGCTCTCGACGAGGTCGCCCGGCCGTGGTTCGACATGGCGCGCGCCAAGCTCGGGCCGACCGTACCCGCCGTACTGCCCGCCGACCGGCTCCCCGACCGTCCGGCCACGGGCCGTTCCCTTGGCCGGATGGGCGGTGGTGGTCCGGGCGGCACACCGGACGCGCTGGGTACGGGTCTGCCGGCTCGGCGGTCCGAAGCGTTGGAGCGGGCCGCCGACCGCGCGGTGGCCGAGCTGACGGCCGGCCCGGCGCCGGACCCCGAGCAGCTCGCCCGGGCTGCGCGAGAGGGCGGACGTGCCGCGCTGCCTGCTCCCCGGCGGCCTGAACTGCCCGGTGCAGCCCGCGAGTTGACCGGTCTGGCCGGAGCGGCAGTGCGCGGCGCGAGCACACCGGAACTGACGCTGCCCGGCCCCGCGGCCCTGGTGGGTACGCAAGCGCAGGCAGTACCGGCCGACCTCGATGCACCGCGGCCGGTGCCGGGGATTCCCGGGCCCGGTCTTCCGGTGGAGCCGGCCGGCCCGGGGCCCGTCGAGACGGCGGTCCTCCCGGTGACCGGGCCGCCGGCGCCCCAGGACAGTCCGGCGCAGGAACCCTGGGCGCTCCCCGGCCCCACCGCGCCGGGCCGCCCCTCCCCCGCCGCGTCCAAGGCCGCCAACCAGCGCAAGCTCGCCGCCGCCAGCGATGTGATCTCCCGGTACGCCGCCCAACTCGTCGGCGCTCTGGCCGTACCCCCCGCGTCCGCCACGCCCATGCCGCCCGCGTCGGCCACGACGGCATCGCTCACTTCCGTTCCGGTCGCACCACCCACGCCGTTCACGGCCACACCGCCGACACACACACCGGCCATGCCGGTCGAGACCACACCGCCGACACCCATGACCACCACGCCGGCCATGCCCGACCCGGCCACACCGCTCGCGCCCCTCGCGGCCGAGCCGCCCGCTTCCCTTTCGCCCACGCCGCCAACCCCCTTCGCAGCCGCGCCCGTTCCACCCGCACCGCCAACCGCGCTCACCGCCGTGCCCGTCCCGGCCGCACCGCCCACGCAGTCCCCCTCGGACCCCGGAACCGGTCAGTGGCAGCAGCCGCAGTGGGCGTCACCGGACGGAGCGGTGACCGCGACGCCGGCCGAGGACACCTGGTCCACCTGGTCGGCCGGCGGGGCCTCCGGGACCGGTACGGGTTCCTTCACGCCCCTCCCCGAGTCACCCGGGGCCGCGCGGGCCGCCAAGGCCATCGCGTTCGCTCGGGCGCAGATCGGGAAGCCGTGCGTATGGGGTGCGACGGGGCCGGACTCGTACGACTGCTCCAGCCTCACCCAGGCCGCCTGGAAGGCCGCCGGGGTCACGCTGCCGCGCGCCGCGCACCAGCAGGCGCTCGCCGGCACCCCGGTCACCCTCGCCGGAATGGAGCCCGGTGACCTGGTCCTCTTCTTCGACGACGACCGGCACGTGGGCCTCCATGTCGGCGGCGGCATGATGGTGCACGCGCCGGGCCCGGGATCGTCGATACGGGAGGAGTCGGTCTACGGCGCCGGAGAGTCGGCGATCCACCGGATCGTGCGACCCGCCTGACCGGCCCAGGGACCTTCCCCGGGGTGGCTGTCGACGCATCCGCCACCGCCCGTCACCGCCACCGCCGTCCCCGCGCCCCGGGCCATAAGGCATCGCTGGGCACCTCATAAGATCCACTTATGAGGTCATAGACCTGACCCCCGTACCAACTTAGGCGTGCCTTAGTTTAGGCTCCTTGATCGAGTCGCCATCCACGCTCGAAGGGAACCTGATCATGCCGCGCCCCCTGCGGGTAGCCATCGTCGGAGCCGGTCCCGCCGGGATCTACGCCGCCGACGCCCTGCTCAAGTCCGAGGTGGCCGCCGACCCCGGTGTGTCCATCGACCTCTTCGAGCGCATGCCCGCCCCGTTCGGCCTGATCCGGTACGGAGTCGCCCCCGACCACCCGCGCATCAAGGGCATCATCACCGCCCTGCACCAGGTGCTCGACAAGCCGCAGATCCGCCTGTTCGGCAACGTCGACTACCCGACCGACATCAGCCTGGACGACCTGCGCGCCTTCTACGACGCGGTGATCTTCTCCACCGGCGCGATGGCCGACCGTGAACTGTCCATACCCGGCATCGACCTGGACGGTTCCTACGGCGCAGCCGACTTCGTCTCCTGGTACGACGGCCACCCGGACGTGCCCCGTACCTGGCCGCTCCAGGCGGAGAAGGTCGCCGTGCTCGGCGTCGGCAACGTCGCGCTCGACGTGGCCCGCATCCTCGCCAAAACAGCGGACGAGCTGCTGCCGACCGAGATCCCGCCGAACGTCTACGACGGTCTGAAGGCCAACAAGGCCCTGGAGATCCACGTCTTCGGCCGCCGTGGCCCCGCCCAGGCGAAGTTCAGCCCGATGGAGCTGCGCGAGCTGGACCACTCGCCGAACATCGAGGTCATCGTCGACCCCGAGGACATCGACTACGACGAGGGCTCGATCGAGACCCGGCGCGGCAACAAGCAGGCGGACATGGTCGCCAAGACGCTGGAGAACTGGGCGATCCGTGACGCCGGCGACCGGCCGCACAAGCTGTTCCTGCACTTCTTCGAGTCCCCGGCGGAGATCCTCGGCGAGGACGGCAAGGTCGTCGGCCTGCGCACCGAGCGCACCGCCCTGGACGGCACCGGCAACGTCAAGGGCACCGGTGAGTTCAAGGACTGGGACGTCACGGCGGTGTACCGCGCGGTCGGCTACCTCTCCGAGAAGCTGCCCAAGCTGCCCTGGGACCTCGAAACGGGTACGGTCCCGGACGAGGGCGGCCGGGTGATCGAGGAGGGCGGCTCCCCTCTGCAGTCCACCTACGTCACCGGCTGGATCCGGCGCGGCCCCATCGGTCTGATCGGCCACACCAAGGGGGACGCCAACGAGACCGTCGCCAACCTGCTGGACGACTACGCGGGCGGCCGGCTGCACACGCCCGCCTCGCCCGACCCGCAGGCCGTGGACGCCTTCCTCGCCGAGCGCCAGGTCCGCTTCACCACCTGGGAGGGCTGGTACAAGCTGGACGCCGCCGAGCGGACCCTGGGCGAGCCGCAGGGCCGCGAGCGCGTAAAGATCGTCGAGCGTGAGGACATGCTGCGGGAGAGCGGGGCGTAAGTCCGTACTCCGCAGGACTCAAGAGGGGGCGGGCGCCAGGCGCCGGCCCCCTCGCGAACGGCGGCGTTCCGCGGGCGGCAGGGCAGCAGGGCAGCAGGGCAGCAGGGCAGCAGGGCAGCAGGGCATGGTTGCGCATGCACCGGCGCCGAGGCAGCTCAGCGTGGAGCGAGCTCTCGGCGGCCGGCCACCGCCAGGACCACGGTCAGCAGGGCGAGCGCCACCGCCTGGGCGATGTCGCCGCGGAGATACCCGGCGGCCTCGGGCAGCCCGAGCCACGGGTACAGGGCGGCGATGCGCACGGCCAGGAGGAGCAGGCCGAGCACGGCGAGGGCGAGCGCACCGCCCGGCGCGACCCGCTCCGCACGGCGCACGCTCCACAGCAGCCAGCCGAGGGCGCCCGCGACGAAGCAGTTGCCGGGGCCCCACACCAGGTCGGCGGCGCTGGGCAGCAGCACCTGGGACGCGCCCGTCACCACGCACGCCGCCATGAAGACCAGACCGGGGGTGCCGGCCGGCAGCCGGGCCGGCGGCGCGTCACGGTGGTGGGCGGCGCACAGCACGAGGGCCGGCAACCATGCGAGGAGCGCCAGCGTCACCACGAACGCGGGCTCCGTGATGACCGTCGCCCCGGTCAGCGAGGACACCAGCGGCCACAGGGTGGGCAGTGCGGCCACCAGGACACCGGTCCGGGCGAGACGGCGACGGCCGTACAGCAGACCGAAGTAGGCGGCCGTCCAGCCCAGCGGCAGGATCCACTGGGCGAGGGCGACCGTTCCGCCGAGGAGCCCGTGGTCGGTGAAGTCCGAGAGGAGCACCCGCCGTTCAGCACCTCCGCGGGTGAACGACCAGGTCAGCTGCAGGATCGGTGCGACGACGGCGGAGGCCGCCAGGACCAGGACGGCGGCCAGCGCGAAGAGCCGGGCGCCCGAGCCGAGCAGGACGTAGGGACGGGGCGCCCCTGCCGCGCCGAGGCGGCTGCGCACCGCCAGGGCGGCGATGCTCGCCACCTCGCCGAGCGTGGGCCGGCTCTGGTCCTGTGTGTCGCGGTCGAGGTCGCCCAGGTACGTCTCGACCATCTCCTCCTCCCGCTCGCGCCGGTAGTAGGCGGGGAGCAGGCGCAGGACGGCGCGGTAGCGGGCCTCCAGCAGCGTGGTCATGCGTAACCTCCGGCGAGTCCGGGTGCGGTGGGGGGTTCGAGCCCGGACCGGCCTTCGGCCGCGGGGCGGACGGCGGTGCCGGCGCGGCGGCCCTCGGCGATGCGCCGCTTGGCCGCGCCGGCGCCGGCGGCCATCCGCTCGGCCTCCGCGTCCAGGGCCGCGACGCCGTCGTCGGTGAGCCGGTAGTAGCGCCGCAGCCGGCCCTGCTGGACCTCTTCCCGGTCCAGCACGATGAGGCCGTCGGCGGTGAGCCGGTCCAGCACTCCGTACAGCGTGCCGACCCGCAACTGCACCTCTCCCCCGGACAGTTCCTCCGTCTCGCGCAGGATGCCGTAGCCGTGCCGGGGCTGGTCGGCGAGCGCGGTGAGGACGAAGAACGCCGCCCGGGTCATGCTCTTCGCTGTCATGGAGCCAGAATATATCGGCTGCCGATATATATCGACGGGCACGGCACCGCATACCCCGTGAACGGGGCCCGCCCCTGAGCGGATGGGCGGGCGGACCCCGTTCGCCCGCCCATTCTGGGCGGCATACGACGGCACGACCACGTGTGAACAACGGCCGGCCGACGCATGCCCCACGCGCCCCGGGTGAACGGCGCGCGTCCCGTGCGCGGGGGTGTGCAAAATCCGCCACGCGCCGCCTCCCGGCCCCGGACGACGTGACGCGCGGGCCAGCGGTGATACTGGGAGACGCACCCGCCCCCATCAGCAGATTGGCTCATGTCGAACTCCGCCACCGACCGCGCCACCATCCCGCAGACCCTCTGGGCGGCCCGGGGCCGCCACACCGGTCCCGCCCCCGAGGAGGTCGTCCGCCGCACCCTGCGCCGGCACAAGGAGAACGGGGACATCGACGACTTCACCGAACCCCCCGCAGGCGAAGCGCCCGAAGCCGCACCCCCCGTGGTCCCGGACGCGGGCCTGCGGGTCTTCGAGGCACGCTGGCGGGCCGGCGGCACGGTCACCGTGCGGGCCCGGCTCACCCTTGTGGCGCGCGAGAGCCGGCCCCAGGGGCACGAGTGGCGGCTCGTCGCGGAGGCCGAGCGCCCCTGGGACGAGGCGTGGCCCTCACCGGCGACGCTGTTCTGGCCCGCGGACGGGACGGGCGAGGACGGCTCCTGGGACCATCACGCCACGCTCGCCGGGGTGCGCTTCCGGCAGGTCAACCCGCTGCCCGCGGACGACAAGGAGATGCGGCGCAGGCTGCGCGAGGCGGCGCGCGAGGCGTGGTGCGTCAACGTCGTCGTGCACGAGGCGATGACCCCGGACGAGCAGGGCCGGCTGCCGCTGGCCCGGCTGCTGCCGCCGGGCCTCAGGCACCGGATCGTCGAGCACCGGGCCGCGCCGCACCAGTTCCGTGCCGTCAACTGGGCGCTGAAGGACCTCGGCGTCGAGGTGCCGCGCGGCGGCGCCGTACTGCTGCCTCCGGATCCGGCTCCGGATGGCTACGACGGCCACGAGCACCGCGTGCGCAGTGTCTTCCTGGACGGTTCCGAACCGGCCGAACTCGTCGCGGCCCTGCGGCACTTCGCCGCCCTGCCCCGGCCGCTGCCGCGCGAGGTGCAGGAGGCCCTGACCGACCTGCGGGAGAACTGGACCCTGATGACCCTTCAGGAGGAACTGGAGCGTGAACGGCGGCTGGTCGCCGTGTACGCCGAGGCGCTGGAGGCGATGACGAAGTCCCGGGACCTGTACAAGGAGGCTGCCGAGCAGGCCCTGGAGGCCCTCGCCGCCTACCGGGACGTCCCCGCCCCCGCCCTGCCGCAGCAGCGGCCCGAGCCGCGGACGCCGGGTGCGCTGCAGCCTCTGACGCGGACGTTCGAGCGGCTGAGGTCCGCGGCCAAGGCCCGCCGCCCTGCCCCGCCGGCCCCGCAGGGCCCCGCCGAGGACGTGGACGGAACGGAGCGGCAGTCGTCACCGCCGGTCCCGCCGACCGGCGGCCCGCGCGGGGACGGTCACGACGGCTCCCGGGCTCCACTGTGACCGCACGGTTGTGACTGCAACGGTTCTGAGACTGCACGGTGGTGACCCGGTTTGGGGTCGGAGTTGGCGCACACCCTGTCCGTAGGAGCCGGCAGTCGTCGTAGCCGTCTCTTCGGAGGCCGGAAGGAGGAGGCCGGATGGATTCCGCCACCACCCTGCTCGTGATCGGCGCCGTTGTCGCGGCCGTGCTGCTCGTCGTCGCCATCGGCCTGCTCGTGCGGCTGGTGCGCGCCCGTCGCATGCTGCAGCGGGCCGGGCTGCCGACGGGGCCGCGCTGGGTGTTCTGGGGCGCCGTCGCCTATCTGCTGCTCCCCACCGACCTGCTACCCGACCCCGTCTACCTGGACGACATCGCCGTCCTGCTGCTGGCGCTGCGCAGCCTGCGCGCCGCCCGACCGCTGCCACCCGGTCCGACCGAGCCCTGAACGGTGGGGCTTCGAACGGCCGGGGCGCCCGCCGACACCGACCCGGCCCCCTACCTGGAGCGGGCCCGGCCGGTCCGACGCCGCCGCACGGCTCGCCGACGGCGTGCGGCGGGGCTGGGCCGGTGTCCACGCCGATGATGTGGCGATGTGCCTGGAGGTGGACGCCTTCCCGTTCGCCCCGGCGGCCGCCCGGGTGGACGGTCGTCCGGTACTGCGCCCGGTGAACGCCGGGAACGTGGCGCCGGGCCGGACGGACCGGCGCGCCCCGCGGTCCGGGTCAGCCCGCGCCCGCACGGCGGGCGTCGCTCGCCACCAGGGTGCCCAGCAGCACCGCCAGGGCCGCGAGCGCGGCCACTGCTGCCGTGGTGTCGGCAAGCCACGGCGGGGCCAGGGTCGCATCCCAGGACCGGGACGGGTCGGGCACGCCGGACCACCTGCCGAGCAGCTGTCCGGCGGCGAGCGCGGCCGTGAGGCCGAGCGCGGCGGTCGCCGTGACGAGCCGGGCCTGCGGCGACCGGGCGGGCAGCGCGAGGGCCAGCAGGACGCACAGGACCGGGCCCAGGACGGTGGCCGGGAGGACACCGTGGGACGGTCCGGGCCAGGAGCGCGGGGCGTGGGCCACCCCGCACAGGAAGACCAGCACCGCGGCGCCACGCACGCCCCACGGGGGAGCCAGGGAGCTCCAGGCGTCCTGGCCCTGGCCCTTCGCCGGGCGAAGCTGCACCGGCCGGCCGTTGGCGGGCCTGCCCTCCGCCGACCGGTCCGGCCCCGGCTCCGACCCCGGCCCCGGCTCCGGCCCGCCCCTCCCGCCGGTGGCCGCGGGGGTGCCGTCGGGCGTGGCCGAGGGGGGTTCGGCCGGGGAGGGTTTGGCCAAGGAGGGGCCCGCCGAAGCCGGTTCAGCCGAGGCGGGGCGAGCCGACGCGAGGGCGGCGGATGCGAGGGCGGCGGGATCGGGGTACGACCGCTCGGGCAGCGGAGTCTCACTCGGCGAGGTGACGGGCGGCGGCGACGCAGGCAGCGGGGGCTCGAACAGGAGGGTCTCGTGGCCGGGACGGTCCGCGGCCAGCCGGGCGATCAGCTCGGCGAGTTCCTCGACGGGCCGGTTGGCGGCCGCGGCCTGCAGCGCGGCCTGACCGCAGTGGGGTTCGACGGACGCACGGTGCAACAGCTGCACGAGTCGGGCGACCTCGTCCAGCGGCCGGCGTTCGGCGGCGGCCCGGATCACCTCGTCGGCGCTGCCGGTGTCCCGCGGCGGCTCGGTCAGCAGGGCCACCAGGCGGGCGAGGTCCTCCACGGGCCGGTCGACCCCGATCGCGCGCAGCGCGTCGGCCGTGGCCCGGGGGTGCTCGGGCGAGTTCTCCAGCAGCGTGATGAGCCGGACGACCTCCTCGAGCGGGCGGTCGGCGACGGCCGCGCGGACCAGGCCCTGCAACGGATCGTCGTACGGAAGATCGCCCTGGCGCGGGGCACCGTCGTCCGGGGTGTCTTCGCCCGGCCGGTCGGCATGCGCGGTGCCGGCGTGCGTGGTGCCGGCGGACAGCTCGCGGGGGCCGTCGGGAGGACTCTCGTCGGGCGATTGGGGAAGCGGCTCCGGCGGCGTGGCCGGCCACGTCAGGAGCTGGGGGGACGGGGTGAGGACCGGCACGGAGGGTATGAGGGCCTCGTGGGGACGGGGGGACGGAGAGGGGGTCGTCATCTCGGCTCCAGTCGCAGGGTGCGGCAGCGGCTGCGCCCCCGCACACGGCCGCGGCATTACGCAGTCCATTACGCAGTCCATTACTAGGAGCCGGTGGGTGGGCCCGCCACTCCGGTGCGGCACTGGTGTGAGACGGTCGGTCAGCGCGGACTCCGTCGGCTCACCACCCCCTCCCAGGTGCGTCGCATGGTCCTCGGGGCGCATTCTTGCTGTGTCATCCACCCGAAGGCGCACGGGACGAGGCAGGGGCGATGGCTGACAGCGGTGGCGAGCAGGTGGTCCGCACGCGGACCCGGCTGGCCACACTGCTGGCCGAGGCCTCGACCGGCGCGCTCGGCGCGGCCGGCGGCCGGGTGGCGGGTGTGTATCTACGGTCCGGTACCCCCGGCCTGCTGCGTCTCGCGGTGCTCGCGGGGCTGCCCGGTCCGCTGTTCCGGCCCTGGTGGCGGCTGCACGTCGGCCGTCCCTTCCCGGTCGCCGACGCCTATCGCCTCGGTGTGCAGGTGGTGCTGCCCAACGCCGCCGAGACGGTGCGCAGGTATCCGCAGTTCGCCGCGGGTCTGCCGTTCCCGTTCGGGTCGGTGCACGTCCCGGTGCCGGGCGGGAGCGAACCGCTCGGGGTGCTCACGGTGCTGCGTCCGGCGGTCGCGGACACGGCGGACGAGCTGCTGGACCCCGAGTTGCTCGCCCGGCTGGCCGAAGGACTGGGCGCCGAGCTGCTCGCACTCGCCGACGGGAACGCCGGCGCGGTCGTCTGGGACGGCGAACCGCTGTGCGTACGGCCGCCCGCGAGCCGGCCCGCGCAGACGGTCGTGGCGCGGTTCGACTGGGATCCCGAGAGCTGCGCGGTACGCGCGGACGAGCGGTTGCACGGCCTCCTCGGCATACGTCCCGGTGACGTCGTGGGGAGTGACGAGGCGCTCGCGGACGCCGTGGCCCCGCACGACGCGCACCGCATCCTGGCCGCGCTGCGCGACACCGCCGCCGGGAAGCCGCCCGCGGTGCCCCTGTGCCTGCGGGGGCGGGACGGCACACCGCGGCTGCTGCATCTGTGGCCTGCTGCCGGGGAAGGGCCGGTGGAGCGGGTCGGCGGGGTGGTGTTCGAGCCCGGTCCCGCCGCCTCCGCGGAGGGCGCGGCCGATCTGCTGCCGCAGGGCGTGTTCTGCATGGACCGGGTGGGTCTGATCGTGTACGCCAACCAGGCCGCGGCCCGGCTCGCCGGCCGGGAGCGCGAGTGGCTGCTCGGGCGGCCGCTGTGGGAGGCGATGCCGTGGCTGACCGGTCCGCCGTACGACGACCATCTGCGCGGCGCCCTGCTGGCCACGGAGCCCGTGCACTTCCATGTGCGCCGTCCGGCCGGCGACCGCGCCGAGCCGGGGGCGGGCGACTGGCTCGCCGTGTCGGTGCATCCCGGTGAGGACCTGCTGACCTGCACGCTCGTCCCGGCCAGCCGCATGGACACGTCGGCCCAGCCGGTCGTCGAGGAGCATGTCCCGGAGGACACCGCGGCGGCCGACCACTCGATGGCCCCGCTGTACCGGCCGATCGCCCTGGCCATCGCGCTGACGGACGCGGTGACCGCCCGGCAGGTGTCGGCCGTGGTGATGCAGGAGCTGCTGCCCGCGTTCGGCGGCCGGCGCCTCGCCATCTACCTGCTGCAGGAGCGGCATCTCTACCTTGCCTGGGAGACCGGCTTCCCGCAGGGATTCCTGGCACCGTTCGAGGGCATCGGGCTCGACGCGCGTGTGCCCGGCGTGGAGACCCTCACCACGGGCCGGCCGCTCTTCTTCGAGTCGATGCAGCAGATCGCGTCCGCCTACCCGGGTATCCCGCTGGACGCCGACGAGGGCGCCCGTGCCTTCCTGCCGCTGATCGCGTCCGGCCGGCCGGTCGGCTCCTGCATCCTCGGTTTCGAAGGGCAGCGCAGCTTCAGCACCGAGGAGCGTACGGTCCTCACCGCGCTCGCCGGGCTGATCGCGCACGCCATGGAGCGGGCGCAGCGGTACGACAGCGAGGCGGCCCTCGCCCGCGGTCTGCAGCAGGCTCTGCTGCCCCGCCGGCTGTCGGCACACCCGCAGGTGGAGACCGCGGGCCGGTATCTGCCGGGGACACAGGGCATGGACGTGGGCGGCGACTGGTACGACGTGGTCGAGGCCGGTGACGGGCTGGCGCTGGTGATCGGTGATGTGCAGGGGCACGGGGTGCAGGCGGCGGCCACGATGGGGCAGCTGCGCAGCGCGGTACGCGCGTTCGCGCTGGGCGACCGGCCGCCCGACGAGGTGATGAGCGGCACCAACCACCTGCTGATCGACCTCGACCCCGGTCAGTTCGCCAGCTGCTGCTATCTGCGGCTGGACCCCGCCACCGGCCGGGCCCGGATCGCCCGGGCGGGGCATCCGCCGCCGCTGCTGCGCCCGCCCGGCGGACCGACCGGGGTGCTGGACGTCCCGGGCGGTGTGGTCCTCGGTGTGGACCCGCAAGCCCGTTACCCGGTGACCGAGCTGGTGCTGGAGCCGGACGCGATCCTCGCCCTGTACACGGACGGACTGGTGGAGCGGCCGGGCGCGGACATCGACGACGGCATCACGGCGCTGCGGCTGGCGCTGAACAGGGCAGGGGCAGCGGCCGGGCGGCGGGGCGGCCGGTCGCTGGCCGGGGTCGCCGACCGGCTCACGGCCACCGCCCGGCATGCCGCCGACCGCCCCGACGACGTGGCACTGCTGCTCGCCGCCCGCCGTTCGGCTCCCCCGAGTCACCGGTGACCGGATCGCCGCGGGCCGCAGTCTCGCCTGACGGGGCCGGGCAGTGTAGACATGGGCACATGGTGCGACTGCCCGGCAGGCCTGCGACTCGGCCGCCCCGTCCTTTCGGGCACGCGCGCGCACCGCAGGGCCCGGGGCCCGACGGCCCGGGCGGGAACGGCGCCCGGCCCGGGATGCTGCGGTCGGCGGTGACCGGGCGCAGCGTCGCCGGGCAGGTGTTCGTCCTCCAAGTGGTGATCGTGCTGCTGCTGGTCGTCTCGGCGGTGGTGGCGCAGGTGCTGCAGGTGCGGCACGACAGCGATCTGGAGGCGCAGAACCGGTCGCTCGCCGTCGCCCAGACGTTCGCGAACGCGCCCGGCACGGTCGCCGCGCTGCGCTCGCCCGATCCCACGGCCGTGCTGCAGCCGCGCGCGGAGGCGACCCGTAAGGCGACCGGCGTGGACTTCGTCGTCGTGATGAACACCGACGGCATCCGTTACACGCACCCCAAGCCCGACCGCATCGGCAAGAAGTTCGTCGGCACGATCGGCCCGGCGCTGGCCGGGGGCACGGTCACCGAGCACGTCACCGGCACGATAGGCCCGCTGGTGCAGGTCGTGGTGCCGGTGAAGGACGCGGGCGGCAAGGTGGTGGGCCTGGTGTCGGCCGGGATCACCACCGCGCATGTGGGCGGGGCCGCCGCCCAGCAGCTGCCCCTGCTGCTCGCGGCGGCAGCGGCGGCGCTCGCGCTGGCCACCGCGGGCACGGCCCTGGTCAGCAGACGGCTGCTCCGCCAGACGCACGGCCTCGGACCGTATGAGATGACGCGGATGTACGAGCACCATGACGCGGTGCTGCACGCGGTCCGGGAGGGTGTGCTGATCGTCGGCGGCGACGGCCGGCTGCTGCTTGCGAACGACGAGGCGCACCGGCTGCTGGACCTGCCCGAGGACGCCGAGCTGCGCAGCGTGCTGGAGCTGGGTCTGGACAGTGAGACGGCGGCGCTGCTGGCCTCGGGCCGGGTGGCCACGGACGAGGTGCACCTGGTCAAGGACCGGCTGCTGGCCATCAACCAGCGCCCCACCGACCTGCGCGGCGGCCCGGCCGGCAGCGTCACCACGCTGCGCGACTCCACCGAACTGCGCGCTCTGTCCGGCCGTGCGGAGGTGGCGCGGGAGCGGCTGAACATGCTGTACGACGCCGGGGTGGGCATCGGTACCAGCCTGGACGTGACCCGTACCGCCGAGGAACTGGCCCAGCTGGCGGTGCCCCGGTTCGCGGACTTCGCCACCGTCGATCTGTTCGACGCGGTGCTGCACGGCGAGGAGCCGAGGCCGGGCACGGCGCTGCGCCGCGCCGCCTGCGTCGGCATCCGCAAGGACGAACCCCTGTACCCGGTCGGCGAGCGGATCCGGTTCGTGGCCACCTCACCGCAGGCGCGCAGCCTGACCACCGGGCAGTCGGTGCTGGTGCCCCGGCTGGGCGATGCTCCGGGCTGGCGCGCACAGGACCTGGAGCGCACCGACCAGGTCCTGGCGTACGGCATCCACTCGCTGATCACGGTGCCGCTGCGGGCGGGCAGTCTGGTGCTGGGCGTGGCGAACTTCTGGCGCGCCGACAAGCCGCAGCCGTTCGACGCCGAGGAGCTGGCCCTCGCCGAGGAGCTGGTCGCGCGGGCGGCGGTGTCCATCGACAACGCCCGCCGGTACACCCGCGAGCACAGCATGGCGGTCACCCTGCAGCGCAGTCTGCTGCCGCGCAGCCTGCCCGAGCAGGGTGCGCTGGAGATCGCCTACCGCTATCTGCCGGCGCAGGCCGGGGTGGGCGGCGACTGGTTCGACGTGCTGCCGCTGTCCGGTGCGCGGGTGGCGCTGGTGGTGGGGGACGTGGTGGGGCACGGGCTGCACGCGGCGGCCACCATGGGCCGGCTGCGTACGGCGGTGCACAACTTCTCCGCGCTGGACCTGCCGCCCGATGAGCTCCTCGGGCTGCTGGACGAGTTGGTCGGCCGGATCGACCAGGACGAGACCGCGGCGGACGGCGCCGCGGCGATCACCGGCGCAACCTGTCTGTACGCGGTCTACGACCCGGTCGCGCGGGTCTGCACCCTGGCCCGGGCCGGGCATCCGCCGCCCGCGCTGGTGCACGCCGACGGCCGGGTGGAGTTCCCGGAGGTGCCCGCGGGGCCGCCACTGGGGCTGGGCGGGCTGCCGTTCGAGACGGCCGAGCTGGAGCTGACCGAGGGCAGCCGGCTGGTGCTGTACACCGACGGGCTGGTGGAGGACCGCGAGCGGGACATCGACGAGGGGCTCGACCTGCTGAGCGAGGCTCTGCGCGGCACGCCGGGCGCCTCGTCGGAGGAGACCTGCCGTGCCGTGCTGGGCCGGCTGCCGGCCCGGCCGAGCGACGACGTCGCGCTGATCGTCGCCCGCACACGGGTACTGGGCCCCGACCGGGTCGCCGAGTGGCAGGTGCCGTCCGATCCGGCGGCGGTGTCGGAGATCCGGTCGTCGGTGACCCGGCGGCTCGCCGACTGGGGCCTGACGGAGCTGGACTTCACGACGGAGCTGATCCTGAGCGAGCTGGTCACCAACGCCATCCGCTACGGGCGCGGCCCGATCGGCGTACGGCTGCTCCGCGACCGCACGCTGATCTGCGAGGTCTCCGACCGCAGCACGACCTCGCCGCACCTGCGGTACGCGGCGACCACCGACGAGGGCGGCCGGGGTCTGTTCCTGGTCGCCCAGCTCGCCGACCGCTGGGGCACCCGGTACACCCGACAGGGCAAGATCATCTGGGCGGAACAGCCCCTGCCCCGACCCCAGCCCTGACACCCTGTCCAGCCCCGGACGCCGGGCCAGGAGACGGAACGGGTCCGGTGGGCGACAGCGCGCAGTGCGCGTGCCACACCACCGGACCCGTCGCTTCACCGGACCCGTTCGGACCCGTCCCGAGTTCCCGAACCCGTTCCGGGTTCGCGGTTCGCCTGAGTGGAGGAGGCGGTCAGGCGCTCAACCGCGAGCGCAGCAGCTGCTTCCCCATCTCGGCGCCCTTGCGGCTGTCGGCCTGTGCCTTGTGGAACAGGTCCACGAGCTCGGTGTCATGCTCGCGTTCGGCGTCCTGGATGTACGTCTCCAGACGCAGGGCGTTGTCCAGGCACGCCTCGACGTACCAGATCAGGTCGTAGTTCTTGTCACGCGTGCCGGTGACGCCACCGGTCTCGCTGGTGCTGGTCATCGGGCCTCCTCCTTCTGCGGACCCTGTGTATGTCGTCCTTGGCAGGCACCGGGTACCCGGGCGACCTGGCGGTACACAGCCGAGTCAGCCCAGCGCGCGGTCGAGGTTGAACGCGGCACTGATCAGGGACAGATGGGTGAAGGCCTGCGGGAAGTTGCCCTGTTGCTCGCCGGTGCGGCCGATCTCCTCCGCGTACAGGCCTAGGTGGTTGGCGTAGGTGAGCATCTTCTCGAAGGCGAGCCGGGCCTCGTCGAGCCGGCCGGCCCGCACCAGGGCCTCGACGTACCAGAACGAGCAGATGGAGAAGGTGCCCTCGTCGCCGCGCAGTCCGTCGGGGCTGGCCTGCGGGTCGTAGCGGTAGACGAGGGAGTCGGAGACGAGGTCCTCGGTGAGGGCGTCCAGGGTGGACAGCCACTTGGGGTCGGTGGGGGCGATGAACTTGGCGAGCGGCATCATCAGCAGGGAGGCGTCCAGGACGTCCCCGCCCTCGTACTGCACGAAGGCGCGCCTGCGCTCCGACCAGCCGCGGTCCATGATCCGCCGGTAGATGGCGTCCCGGGCCTGGCGCCAGCGCCGGTGGTCGGCGGGCAGCCCGCGGTGGGTGGCGAGGCGGATGGCCCGCTCGATGGCGACCCAGCACATCAGCCGTGAGTACAGGAAGTTCTTGCGGCCCCCACGGGTCTCCCACACGCCCTCGTCGGGCTGGTCCCAGTGGTCGCACACCCAGTCGACCAGGTGGCACACGTCGTCCCACTGGCCGCTGGAGATCGGCTGGGCCCACTTGTCGTAGAGGTAGACCGAGTCGATGAGCGCGCCGTAGATGTCCAGCTGGAGCTGGCCCGCCGCGGCGTTGCCGACCCGGACCGGGGCGGAGCCCAGATGGCCCTCCAGGTGCGGCAGTACACGCTCGGGCAGATCGGCGCGGCCGTCGATGCCGTACATGATCTGCAGCGGGGCGGAGGCGGAGCCGTCGCAGGGCGTGATGTGCGTGGTCAGGAACCGCATGAACGCCTCCGCCTCGCCGGCGAAGCCGAGCCGCAGCAGCGCGTAGACGGCGAAGGCGGCGTCGCGCACCCACACATACCGGTAGTCCCAGTTGCGCTCGCCGCCCAGTTGCTCGGGCAGGCTGGTGGTGGGGGCGGCGACGATGGCGCCGGTGGGGGCGTAGGTGAGCAGCTTCAGGGTGAGCGCGGAGCGGTGCACCATTTCGCGCCAGCGGCCCCGGTACCGGGACTGGTGCAGCCAGCGGCGCCAGTAGGCGACCGTGGCGTTGAACTCGTGCTCGGCCTCGGCGTGGGCGCAGCCGCGGGGGACCACCGCCGCGCCGAGCTGGTCCAGCGCGAACACCGCGGTCTCGCCCTCGGCGAGCTTGAAGTCGGCGCGCGCGTCCCGGGCGTCGCACTCCAGGACGACCGTGGAGGTGAGCGCCAGGGACCGCTCGGCGGACTCGAAGACGACGGTGCCGGCGACGGTTTTCAGGGTGTGCGGGACGGCGCCATAGCCGAAACGGGGGGCGACCAGCACCCGGAAGGGCACGGTGCCGCGGACGCACACCACGCGCCGGATCAGCCGGTGCCGCCCCGCCTCGCCCGTGCCGGCCGGGCCGTCGGAGGTCACCGGCATGAAGTCCTGCACCTCGCCCACGCCGTCCTCGGTGAAGAATCGGGTGATCAGTACGTTGGTGTCGGGGAAGTAGAACTGCTTGGTACGCGCGGGTACGGCGGCGGCCAGTTCGAAGCAGCCGCCGCGCTCGGCGTCGAGGATCGCCGCGAAGACGCTGGCGGCGTCGAAGGACGGACAGCAGTACCAGTCGATCGTGCCGTTCGTCCCGACCAGGGCCACACTGCGCAGATCGCCGATGAGCCCGTGCTCGGCGATCGGCAGATAGCGGGGACTGGGGCGGACGTCCTCGGGAAACGGGGTCTCGGCCATCTGCGGCCTCCCGGTGAGTGGTGCGAGATGTTTTCCAGCTTAGGAGCGAGTGCTTTGCCGCGGGCTGGGAAGGCGCTCGTCACCCGCTTCCCGGGCGCCTGGAGATGCAGGGTGCGCGGATGCGGGCAATGGTGAGAGTGTGCCCCGTTCGGCGGCACCGGCACGGATGCGGTCATCCGGACCGAGGAGGAGGCATCATGTCGACATCCACACCTGACGAGTCCCGGTCGTCCGACGACCACTGCACCCCGGACGCCCTGCTCCACTCCGCTCCCTCCCGGGACATCACCCCGGAGGACCTGGTGATGGCGGCGGGCAGGGACGTCAACCCGAAGAACCTCGCCTGGGCACGACGCAAGATGGAGAAGGAGGGCCCGACAGCCATCGAGAGGCTGCTGCCGTAGGGCGGTCCGGGGAATCAAGGGCTCATGTCAAACGGGGGCATCCAACGGGGGCACAACAGCCGACCTGAAGGGGCGCGGGGCCGTGTGCGACATGCGGCCCTGCCGCCGGGCGCGAGTACCACACACCACCCGCACCCGCCATCGGGCACAAGGCCCTACGGCGAAGAGGCGTCGACACAGACGACCCGCAGCCAGCTCACCCCGTTGTTGGCAAAGCCACCGCGGCTCCAGCGCTGAGCAACAGGCTGGGTATGACCACCCGGGTCGGTCGCACGCGCGCCGACGAGATACTCGTTGGGTGACGCGTCCCAGTCGCAGTGCCAGGCGCGCCAAGCCCATCGTCGCCCCTGCCGGACCGGGTCGAGGACGGTCGGCTGCCAGCTCCCACCACCGTCCGTACTGACCTCCACCGACGAAACAGGCACGTGACCGGACCAGGCACGGCCCCACAGCGGCACCGGCCCCGGCCGCACCACCCGCGTGCGCGACATGAAGTCGGGAAACCCCGGAGGGACGAGCAGCGCACGCGGCGCGATCCGCGTGACCGGCTCGCCCTCCTCGTCGGCGGTGCGCCGGATCCGGTAGGCGACCGACTGCTGGAAGCCGGTGAACGGTACGTCGCTGACGGTGACCGAGCGCAGCCACTTCACCTGGGCCATGCCGTACCAGCCGGGCACGATCAACCGCAGCGGCCGGCCGTGCTGCGGCGGCAGCGGCGCGTCGTTCATGGCGGTGGCGACCAGCACCTCGGGGTCGTCGCCGACGGCCACGGCGAGGGGCAGAGCGCGCTGGTAGTCCTGTTCGACACCGCGCTCGATCCCGTGGTCGGCGCCGGTGAAGACGACGTCCACGGCCGCCGGGTCCGCACCCGCCTCCCGGAGCAGCAGCCTGAGCGGTACGCCGGTCCAGTCCGCGGTGCCGACCGCCTCCACCAGCCAGGGCTGGCTGACCGGCCGGGGAGTCAGCAGCGCCCGTCCGTTGCCCGCGCACTCCAGGGTCACCCGGGTGGTGACCTGGGGGAACGACAGCAGATCGGCGAGGGACAGATCGAGTGGCGTACGCACTCGTCCGCCGACGGCCAGCCGCCAGGCATCGGCGTGCGGCACGTACGGGATGTCGTAGTGCGTGAGGACGTAGTGCAGTCCGGGCGGGGTGATGTCGTAGCGGAGGGCTTCCAGGGGCAGACCGTGGTTGCGGGTGGCGAGCGCGAGTTCGTCGGCGCCGATCCCCTCGTCGGGGCCGGCCAGCCGGGCGGGAGCGCTCAGGTCACGGGGTCGCTGGCCCATGGCGTCATTGTCCTCCCGGGGCGCAGGAGGGGCGAGGAGAGCGGACGCCGGTGTCAACTCCCTCAGGTTCCGAGGGATTTCGACGGTGGCGACGCCTTCCGGAGCGGGCCGGAGGGCTGTCAGACTCCCGAGGGTGCCCGACTTCGACATGCTTGTCATCGGATCCGGACCCGGCGGTCAGAAGGCCGCCATCGCCGCGGCCAAGCTCGGCCGCCGGGTCGCCGTCGTCGACCGCCCCGACATGCTCGGCGGGGTGTCCCTGCACACCGGAACCATCCCGTCCAAGACCCTGCGCGAGGCGGTGCTCTACCTGACCGGACTCACCCAGCGTGATCTGTACGGGCAGAGCTACCGGCTGAAGGACGACATCACCGTCGCCGATCTGACCGCGCGCACCCGGCACGTCGTCGCCCGGGAGGTGGACGTCGTCCGCAGCCAGCTCGCCCGCAACCACGTCACCGTCCACTCGGGCACGGCCCGCTTCGCCGATCCGCACACCATCGCCCTGTCCGAGCTGTCCGGCCGGGAACGGCGCCTGAGCGCCGGGCACATCGTCATCGCCACTGGCACCAGGCCGGCCCGTCCGGACAGCGTCGAGTTCGACGGTCGGACGATCATGGACTCCGACAACGTGCTCTCGCTGGAGCGCGTGCCGCGGTCCATGGTGATCGTCGGCGCGGGGGTCATCGGCATGGAGTACGCCTCGATGTTCGCGGCGCTGGGCAGCAGGGTGACCGTGGTGGAGAAGCGGCCCGGGATGCTGGACCTGTGCGACGTCGAGATCGTGGAGTCGCTCAAGTACCACCTGCGGGACCTGTCCGTCACGTTCCGGTTCGGCGAGACCGTCGCCGGGGTCGAACGCCGTCCGCGGGGCACGCTCACCGTGCTGGAGAGCGGCAAGAAGATCCCGGCGGACACGGTGATGTACTCGGCGGGCCGGCAGGGCCTGACCGAGGAACTCGACCTGGCCAGGGCGGGGCTGGCGGCGGACGCCCGCGGCCGGATCCCGGTGGACGAGCACTACCGCACCGAGGTGCCGCACATCTACGCCGTCGGTGACGTCATCGGCTTCCCGGCGCTCGCCGCGACCTCGATGGAGCAGGGCCGCGCGGCGGCGTACCACGCGTGCGGGGAACCGGCCGGGCGGATGCACCGGCTGCAGCCGATCGGGATCTACACCATCCCGGAGATCAGCTTCGTCGGGCGGACCGAGGACCAGCTGACCGAGGACCGGGTGCCGTTCGAGGTGGGCGTGGCCCGGTACCGGGAGCTGGCCCGGGGGCAGATCATCGGTGATGCGCACGGCATGCTGAAGCTGCTGGTGTCCCCGGTGGACCGGACGCTGCTCGGGGTGCACTGTTTCGGTTCCGGTGCGACGGAGTTGATTCACATCGGGCAGTCCGTGATGGGGTGCGGGGGGACCGTGGACTACCTGGTCAACGCGGTGTTCAACTATCCGACGCTGGCGGAGTCGTACAAGGTGGCCGCGCTGGACGCGACGAATCGGCTCCGCCAGGTCGACCGGCTGGGGTAGCGCCGCCCCGGTTGCTGTTTCGCAGCCCGGCGCGCCTTCATGCGGGACCACCGGGCCCGGCCGGGCTCAGGTTTCTTCGTCCACCACGTGTACCGCTGCCTCTTCGGCGCCTGCCGCTCCGCCGTCGATGCCCACGTCACGCGCGACCTCCTCCTTGACCGTGTCGGGGTGGGCGCCCTCGTCGGGTGCGACCAGGCGGCCCGCCCGGGACTCGCCGGCCTCGGGGTCGAGGGGTTCGCCCTCGCCGCCGGGCAGGTCGCCGATGTCGTCGCCGGCTGCCGGCTGGGCGTCCGGTACCTCCTGGGCGAGCCGTTCGCCCAGGGTCTCCCCCTCGTGCTGCTCGGCGGCGGTGGTGCCCTGCCTGGTGACGCCGAGGGGGCGTTCCGGCGGGGAGTAGCCCTCGTCCAGGATGTCGTCGTAGGTACGCTCGTCGACCGCGTCCTGGAGGTCCAGGGGACCGGCGTCCTCCTGTTCCTCGTTGGTACCGGTGGGCTGGTAGGCGTCGTCCGCCATCGGGGTCTGTCCGGACTGCTGGTCGCTCATGGTCGCCTCCTTCGCGGCTCGCGGGCGGTCCTCGTCCGCGTTTCCCGCAGCCGGGTGGTTAACCCCGCCGGTGCCCGGGCAGGCCGGCGTCAGGCGGAGAGCATGCCCCGGCCCAGCCAGTCCGTGGTGTCCCGGACGCCGGGGAGGGCGAAGAAGTAGCCGCCGCCGGTCGGGGAGATGTAGTCGACCAGGGGCTCGTCGATCAGCCGGGTCTGCACGGCCTCGAACTGGCGCTTGACGTCCTGCTGGTAGCAGCAGAACACCAGGCCCATGTCGAGGTTGCCGACGTTGTCCACGCCCCGGTCGTAGTTGTAGCCGCGGCGCAGGATGCGGGAGCCGTCGGTCTCCGCCTTGCGGGGGTTGGCGAGGCGGATGTGGGAGTCGAGCGGGATCGCGGTGCCGTGCGGATCCTTGGCGTAGTTGGGGATGTCGGTCTCCTGGGCGCCGTCGAGCGGGGCTCCGGTGTCCTTGCGGCGGCCGAACATCTTCTCCTGCTCGCTCAGCGAGACCCGGTCCCAGAACTCGACCAGCATCCGGATGATCCGGATGACCTGGTAGCTGCCGCCCCGGGTCCAGGCCGGCTCGCCCTGGCCGTCGCCGACCCAGATCAGCTTGTCCGTCTCACGGGTGGAGGTGACGTCCGGGTTGGCGATGCCGTCCTTGAAGCCGAGCAGGTTGCGCTGGGCGCCGGTGGGGCGCGGGGCGTTCTGGAAGCCGTCGATGCGCCACTTGATCTGCATGCCGCCGCGGGTGTGCCGGGCCATGTCGCGCAGGGCGTGGAGCACGGTGTCCTGGCTCTGGGCGCAGATCTGCAGGGAGAGGTCGCCGTGGCACTCGGCGGGGTCGAGGTTGTCGTTGGGAAAGGTCCGCATCGGGGTGAGCCGGGCGGGCCTGGCCTTGGCGAGGCCGTAGCGGTCGTCGAAGAGGGAGGCGCCGACGCCGACGGTGACGGTGAGGCCGTCGGAGGGGACCTCGGGGCCGAGGATGCCGTTGTCGGAGGGCGGCGCGCCGACGCCCAGGTCGGTGGGTGCGCCGCCGGAGGTGAGGAAGCGGGCCCGCTCGGTGATGGTCCTCAGCAGGTCGGTGAGGCCCTTGCGGTCGTCGGCGATGACGTCGAGGGAGACGAAGGTGGCGGCGGCCGGTGCCGGGGTGATGATCCCGGCCTGGTGCGCGCCGTGGAAGGGGACCTTGGCGCTGCCGTCCGCATGGGTGGTGCCGGCCTGGGCCGTGCCGCCGCTCTCGCCCAGGGCGTAGCCGCCGCCGGCCAGGACCGCTCCGGCTGCACCGGCGCCCAGGGCGGTCCGCACGAAGGAGCGGCGGGCGGGGCCGGCGGGGCAGGTCGGCGTGTCGGCGGTCGGCATCGGCGGGTTCCCTTCGGGGTGCTGAGGGTGCGGGGGCGCGGTGGTCATCAGGCGGACTTCCGGATCTCGAGGAGGTCCGGGACCGGGGCGAGGTCTTCCAGCAGCTGCCCGGTGGCGCCGTCGAGGCGCTGCTTGTCGGCGGCGGCGAGCCTGTCGACGGGGGTCCAGTCGCTGCCGCGGTGGGCGGCGTCCAGGAGCTTCTGCAGGCGGGCGATGTCCGTGTCGACCGTCGGCAGCAGCCTGGGGGCGCGGGTGGTGAGCAGCGGCTTGAGGACGGCGAGCAGTTCACGGGTACCGGCGAGGTTGGCGTCGGCGGTGGCGAGACCCGTGCCGCTGCCCTCGTCGGTGTCGCCCGTCAGCTCGAACTGGAGGGTGTTCTCAAGAATCTCGTGCGCGCGCAGCGGCAGGTCGCCGGGGTCGAAGTCCTGGCTCGGGAAGGCTTTCTGCAGTCCTGCGGCGTCGGCGGCGAGCTGCCGGGCGGGGGCGGTGAGGTCCTTGGCGGACTGACCGTGCCACAGGCCGTACTCGATCCTCAGGAATCCGGTGAAGTCCTTGTCCCGCTCGCCGTCCGGCAGTCCGTCGGCGCGGCCGTCGATCTTCTGGTCGTAGTCCTCGAAGGTGCCGTAGGCGGCGCCGAGGGAGGCGTAGGTGCGGTGGGCGGTGAGCCAGTCGGTGCGGGCCTTGTCCAGGTGGCCGTGCTCGATGTCGTCGTCGAGGGTGTGCGTCTGGCTGACGAGGGTGGCGAGGCCCTGCTCGACGTACGCCTTGTACGCCTTCAGAGGTGCGGCGAGGTCCTGCTCGGAGACGGGGACGACCGGCTTGGCCGCGCCGCCGCCGCTGACGGTGACCGGCTTGGAGGTGACGGCCTTGCCGCCGGTCGGGACGCAGCGCCAGGCGTAGGTGCCGCCGGCGACGGTGGCGACGAGGTCACGGGTGGTGCCCGGGGCCAGGCCCTCGATCTCGCCGTAGACGGCGCCGGTGGACGGGTCGACCAGGTACACCTCGGAGGTCTTGCCGCCGGTGTTGTGCATCTGGAAGGTCTGCCGGCCCGGCTCGGGCGCGGTGAAGCCCTTGCCGCACTCGGTCTCGGAGACGGCGACCGTCTGGTCGCCGGCGGGCTTGGGGCGGGCGAGGGCGACGACGAGTCCGGCGATCACGACGGGTACGGCGACCACGGCGGCCGGCAGCACCCAGACCGGCCGGCGCCGTTCGGGCCGGGCGGCCTTCGGCCCGGCCGCGGGGCCTTCCTTTGCGGGCCCGGGGGCCGTGGCCCGCGCGCCGCGCACGAACAGGGTCATCACGACGGCCAGGTAGCCGACGTAGGCGACCACCTGGAGCCAGGTCATGGTCGGGGTGAGGTTGAAGACGCCCTGGACCAGGGTGCTGTACCAGGAGCCGGCGTCGACGCTGCCGGCGAGGTCGACCGCGAAGGCGGCCTTGCCGGGCAGGACGCCGCCCTCCTGGAGGTCGCGCAGGCCGTAGCCGAGGACGCCCGCGGCGATGACGATCAGTACGGCGCCGGTGGCGGTGAAGAACTTCGTCAGGTTGATCCTCAGGACGCGCCGGTACAGGCCCCAGCACAGGGCCGCCGCGAGGACGAGGCCGATGCCGGCGCCGGTCAGCGGTCCGGCCGACTCGCCGGCGGCCCGCGCGGTGGTCCACAGGAACAGGGCCGTCTCCAGGCCCTCACGGCCGACCGCGAGGAAGGAGGTGAGGATCAGCACGCCGGAGCCCATGGCGAGGGCGCCGGTCACCTTCTCCTTCAGCTCGCCGGACAGGTTGCGGGCCGAGCGGCGCATCCAGAACACCATGGCGGTGACGAACGCGACGGCGATCACGCTGAGGGTGCCGCCGAACGCCTCCTGGGCGGTCTGCGGCATGGACGCGGCGGTGAAGGTGAGCACCGCACCGAAGCTCATCGCCACGGCGACGGCGGCGAGCACACCGGTCCACACCTGGGGCAGACGGGAGCGAGCCTCGGCTCTCACCAGGGTGGCGACGAGGATGGAGACGATCAGTCCGGCTTCGAGTCCCTCCCTGAGTCCGATCAGGAAACTCGGAAACGCGTCGTCCCACATGCCCTGCTGCCCTCCCCGGCACTTAGTGAAGGCAAGCCTTACCTTCGCGGACCATCATGACGACGGCCGTGTAGTCAGCCGGTCATGAAGCGGCAATGGACGGGCAAAGGCCGGGAACCGTCGTCACTCCCGGTTCGTCAGTGGCCCGATAGAACGTCTACAAATGTGTAGTCGAATCTTGTCGTAGTCGAAGGAAAGGGCGTACGGCGATGACCGCTTCCCCCCACCTGGCGTCACAGCTCGCGGTCAATGTGCTCGACGCCCACTCGCTGCTCGCCGCCTTCGGCGCGCTCGGCGTCGGCGTGGTGCTCTTCGCGGAGACGGGCCTGCTGATCGGGTTCTTCCTGCCCGGGGACTCCCTGCTGTTCACGGCGGGACTGCTGTGCACCGGAACGTCCGACCAGGGGGTGCACCTGTCGCTCGGGCCGCTGCTCGTCGCGGCGGCCGTCGGCGCCCTGGCCGGCTCTCAGTGCGGGTTCCTGCTCGGCCGCAAGGCGGGCGGGACACTGCTGGCCCGCAGCCGGTCGGCGAAGCTGCGCGAGGGCGCGCGGCGGGCCGAGGAACTGCTGGGGCGGTACGGCCACGCGAAGGCGATCGTGCTGGCCCGGTTCGTCCCGGTGGTGCGCACGGTGCTGAACCCGATGGCGGGCGCGCTCGGCGTCCCGGCGCGGACCTTCACCCTCTGGCAGGTGGCCGGCGGACTCCTCTGGAGCCTCGGCCTGACGCTCGCCGGATACGCGCTCGGCTCCTCCATCCCGAACATCGACAAGTACCTGCTGCCGGTGATCGCGCTGATCGTCCTCGTGTCCCTGCTCCCGGTCGCCGCCGAGGTGCTGCGCTCCCGCAGGGCGGCCAAGGAAGAGGCCCGCGGATGACGTACACCCTGTCGGGCTCGTCCGTCGACGGGCCGCACGTGGTGTGGTCGGCGTACTGGGCGGCGGTGTTCGCGGTGCTGATGGCCGCGGGCTGGTGGCGGGCCCGCCGGGAGGGGGCGGCCGCGGCGATGACGGCGTTGCTGGTGCCGGTGGCGGTGGGGGCGGCGTTCGGGGTGACCGGGGCCGTGAAGCCGCCGGTGGCCGAGGACCGGCCGTGCCGCCGGCCGGCCTTGCGCACGCCGGAGGCGTGTCCCGCGCGGGGCAACTGGTCGTTCCCCGGCAATCACACCGCGATCGCGTTCGCCGCCGCGGTCGCCCTGTTCTTCGTCTCCCGGCGCCCGGGCACGGCGGCATCGGTGTGCGCGCTCGCCATGGCGGCCTCCCGGGTGTGGGTCGGGGTGCACCATCCGCGCGACGTCGTCGCGGGGGCGGCGCTCGGCGGGCTGGTGGGTCACCTCGCGACGACCGCCGTCCTGCGGCGGTGGCCGACGGGTCTCGCGGACCGGCTCTCGGGCACCTGGCTGCGTCCGCTGCTGGTGCCGGGGGCGGCATGAAGCCCGGGAGGCTCGCGGACGCGGCAGGCACGGCGGCCCTGGTCGCCTGGATGGCGTTCGCGGCGTTGACCGCGCTGGTGGTGAGCCATCAGGGTGGCCCGCTGTATCCGGACCAGGGCCTGCTGTCCTGGTCCGTCGGGCACCGTCCGCCGGTGGCGGTGGCGGTGGCCCGCGCGCTGACCGCCACGGGCACCGGTGTCGTGCCGTACGTCCTGGTGGTCCTGGCGGGACTGATCGCGGGGCACTCCGCGGGGCAGCGGCTGACGGCCGTGCCGCTCGGCGCGCTCTGCCTCGGCGCGGGCCAGGCGGTCCGGTACGGCGTGCTGGACCTGGTCGCACGGGCCCGGCCGCCGAGCCGGGACTGGCAGACCCACGCGTCCGGGTGGTCGTTCCCCTCCGGGCACACCACCACGGCCGCCCTGACGGCCGGGCTGCTGATCCTCGCCCTGTGCCTGCGCGCCCCGCGCGGCCGGACCCTGCTGTGTCTGCTGGTCGCCTGCTGGGGAGCGGGCGTCGGGCTGACCCGGGCCTACCTCGGCGTGCACTGGTTCACCGACGTGGCCGGCGGCTGGCTGTTCGCCGTCGGCTGGCTCGGCGTTCTCGGCTGCGCGGCGGCCCGGTGGCAGGCCGGGCGATACGTCCCCCGTGCCCCTCACCACGGCACGTCCCACCCGAGCGATACGGCCGACGGGCCGGTGGAGAGACATGCGCCCCAGGATCCTCATCGTCGAGGACGATCACGCCCTGCGTGACGTGCCGCGCCGTGGACTGCACGACGAGGACTTCGACACGGTCTCTCCGGCCGCTCCTCGGTGACGTCCTTGCGGGTCGCTCGGCCCGGTACCAGGTGGCGAAGACGATCACCAGGACGATCGTGAAGACGGTCGTGGTGGTCTGCAGCGCCACGCCCATGTTGTCGGTGAGGTTGTCGCTGACCAGGGTGCCGACGACGCTGATCAGCGCGACGGTGGGACCTGGTGCGGAACTGCACCACGAGCACGACCGCGAGCCGGGCACCTTGTGCCCGTGCGTGCGACGGCCCGGCGTGCCGGCGCCGGTGGCGGCGACCGTGGTCGCAGAGGTCTGTGAGGTCATGGCGCCGACGCTGCCAGGGGAGATCTGAACGCATCCTGAGCGCGGGCGCGGCGCGGGGTCAGGCCAGGGCGTGCGGTCCGTCCGGGCGGGTGGTGCGCTGTTCGACCATGTCCCGGCTGAGTTGCTCGGTCTCCGGTTCCGGGAGCCGCTCGAAGCCGTCCGCGGTGATGACGCAGACCACGGGGAAGATACGGCGGTTCAGATCGGGGCCGCCGGTGGCCGAGTCGTCGTCCGCCGCGTCGTACAGCGCCTGGAGCGCGGCGAGGGCGGCCTCGCGGCGGGTGAGGCCGGGCCGGTACAGCTTCTTCAGGGCGCCCCGGGCGTACGGGGAGCCGGAGCCCTCGGCGTAGAAGTCCTGTTTCTCGTAGAGACCGCCGGCGGCGTCGAAGCCGAAGATGCGGCCGCGTCCGCCCTCGGGCGCCGTGAGGTCGTATCCGGCGAGCAGCGGGACGACGGCGAGGCCCTGCATGGCCTGGGCGAGGTTCTGCCGGATCATGGCCGCGAGGCGGGTCGCCTTGCCGGCCAGGGTCATCGGGGTGCCCTCGATCTTCTCGAAGTGCGTGAGCTCGACCTGGTAGAGCCGCACCATGTCGACGGCGAGGCCGACGGTGCCGGCGAAGGCGACGGCCGTGAAGTCGTCGGCGGGGTGCACCTTCTCCAGGTCTCGCTGGGCGATGAGGTTGCCCATGGTGGCCCGCCGGTCGCCGGCTATGAGCACGCCGTCGCGGTAGGTGAGGGCGAGCACGGTCGTGCCGTGCGGGAATCGGTCGGGGGCCGTGCGTATCCCGTCGGGCAGCGTGCGCGCGGTGGGCAGCAGCCCGGGCCGGTGGGCGGCCAGGAACGCGGTGAAGGACGACGTCCCCGGTGTGAAGAACGCCTCGCTCGGCAGCCCCGCAGTGTCGTTCCCCGACATGTTGCTCCCCCCTCGTGTGGCGGCACGTGACATCCGACTCCTACCTGTGGCGGGCGCGCGGGAAACTCCCCGCCCCTCACAGGGCCTTGCGCCGCACCAGCACCCCGAGCACGAACAGCCCCGGCAGCAGCGGCACCCACACGGTCAGCAGCCGGTAGCCGAGCACGGCGGAGGCGGCGGCCACCGTGGGGGCGCCGGAGACGGTGAGCGCGAGGGCGAGCGCCGCGTCGAGGGAGCCGAGGCCGCCCGGGGTGGGCAGCAGTGCGGCGGCGCTGCTCGCGGCGAGGTACAGCAGGGCCACCTGGAGCGGGGGCAGCGACAGTGCGACCGCCCGGGTGACGGCGATGAGGACCAGACAGTGCAGTGCGGCGAAGGCCGCGGAGCCGCCCCACAGGGCCGCGGCGCGCAGGGGGTTGGCGTGCAGGGTGCGGATGTCGGTCAGGACGGCCGACAGAGCCCGTCGGCAGCGTCCCCACCAGGGGCTCGCCGGCAGGGCCGCGAGCAGGGCGAGACCGCCGACGGTGACGGCGAGGGCCGTGGGAGTGAGGCGCGGCAGGCGCAGCAGCCCCGGGCAGGCGGGACCGAGCACGGCGATCAGCACCAGGCGGACAGTGGCGCCGGCGGTGGCCTTGACGGCGAGGGCGCTGGCCGAACGGCCCGCGGGCAGTCCGCAGCGCATCAGGAACCGCAGGTTGACCGCCGCTGCGCCGAGCCCGGCGGGCAGCAGGTGGTTCGCCGCGGAGGCGGCGAACTGGGCGGCGACCAGCCGGCGTCCGGGCAGCCGCCGTACGACCGCGCCCTGCTGGGCGAGCGCCGAGGCCGCCCAGGTGCCGGCGGCCGCCGCCGCGCCGGCCAGCAGCCAGCCCTGGTCGGCCTCGGCCAGCCGCCAGGCACCGTTCTCCAGTGCGGGCCAGTGCCGGCGGACCAGGTACAGCGCGCCGAGCAGGACGGCGAGCAGGACGCCCGCGTGCCAGCAGGCGCGGCGCCGGCCGAGACAGACGGCGAGGTGCGCCGGTGAGGTCATCGGCCGCTCTCCGGCACGGTGAAGTACAGCCGCCCGCCGTCGAAGGGCTCGGCCGCCCAGTCGCGGGCGTATCCGGGCGGTCCGGAACCGGCGGGCACCAGTACGGCGGCCGGGATCCGCCGGACGGTACCGGCGATGCCGTTCTCGGTGCTGTTGGCGTTGTGCCCGCTCGTCGCGGCCGAGGCGCAGCCGGCGTAGAACGCGATCGGGATGGCCTCGCTGCCGGTGAGCAGACAGGGCGGGCGGACACCGAGCCGGTGCAGGGCGGCGGCCGTGCGGGACCAGCCGCGGTGCTGCGCGGTGGTGGAGGCCACCGTGTGCGTCAGCACGGCCAGTTGCACCGCGAGATGGACGGCGAGTCCCAGGGCGACGAGCGTGGCGGGGACCGGGCGCCAGGGCCGGCGCGGTGCGCCGGCCAGGTGGGCCAGGGCGTCGGCGACCGGGAGGGCTAGCAGGGCGTAGGCGGGCAGCAGGAAGCGCGGGGCCGCGTAGTCGATGAGGAACAGATAGGGAAAGGCGGCGGCCGCCGCGCAGGCGAACGGCAGCAGCGTGGCCGCCGTACGCCGGGCGCGGACGGCGACGGTCAGGCCGAGCACGGCGAGCACGGGCAGGACGAACCACCAGACGGTGACCAGCGGGTGGGGCAGGTCGCCGGTGCAGGGCCGGCACAGGGTCCGGCCGCCGAGGCTGCGCAGTTGGTCGACGACGGCGAAGTGCGCCCCGAGGCCGCCCTGGATCGCGGAGGCGTCGGCCAGTCGGCGCACCGGGCCGCCGTAGCTGACGCAGGCCTCGATCACCCACTCGGCGGCACCGGCCGTGAGCCCGGCGAGCAGCACCGCGAGGGGCCGCCAGTGGCGGCGGGCGAGGCCGAGGGCGAGCAGCGGCAGCACCGCCCAGACGGCGTCCATGGGCCGCATCCAGGCCATGAGCGCGGCACTCGCCGCCAGGCCCCAGTACGGGAAGCGCCCCCGGCCGGCGCGGGCGTGCAGGAAACAGGCGACGGCGGCCAGGGCACTCACGGCCACCCAGTAGTTGGGCATGGCCTGCGGGCCGTAGAAGAGGGTCACCCACAGGGAGGCGAACAGGGCGCCGGCGAGGGCGAGGACGCGGACCGGGAACAGGCCGCGCCAGGCGCGCAGGGCCAGGAACAGGGCGAGCCCGGACAGGACCGCGAGGTAGATCCGGAGCAGTGGCGTGGAGGACGACCAGGAGGCGACGGGCGCGACGAGCAGGGAGACGCCCCGGGCGCGGGGCGCGCTGAAGAAGGCGGCGGGGGCGTGTGCGCTGACCTGGCTGACGTAGACCGTCTCGTCCCAGCCGAGGCCCATGCCGGGCGGGACGAGGAGCAGTTGGGCCAGGGTGAAGGCCGCCGCCACGGCCGCGAGCGCGACCGTGCACCGTGTGCGCCGGGCGCCGCCGGACGTGCGGTGTGACCGCTCGCGCCGCAGCCCGGCGAGTGTGGCGTGCGCGCTGCCGGCCATCGTCACCTTCTGTCCCTCGGTGTGCGGACCCCTGTCACCCCGCAGGGAAAACATCGACAAACTATCCCAAATCCCCGAGCTCAACCGGGCGGACGACGCCATCCGGTCGACGGCACTACGCGCTGTAAGGTTGGGGCATGGCTGGCACAGGGTCCCGCGGCAGGGCGGAGCGGCGCAGCGCCGGTGCGCTGGAGAGCGAGGTCCTGGCCGCTCTCTGGGCGACCGAGCGGCCGTTGACCCCGGCGGAGATCCAGGCCGAGATCGACGGCGCACTCGCCTACAACACCGTGCACACCATCCTCAAACGGCTCTACGACAAGGGGCTGGTGCTGCGGGACGCCGACGGGCGGCGCGGCGCGTACCGCCCGGCGAAGAACGCGGCCGAGCTGACCGCCGAGGCGATGCACGAGGCCCTGGACCGGGGCCCGGACCCGATCGCCGCGCTCCAGCAGTTCGTGACCGGCCTGAGCCCCGAGGAGGAGCGGGCGCTGCGCGAGCTGCTCGCCGGAGACGGCGCATGACGTCCGACGTGTACGGCCCGCCGGCGCCGGCGCTGGCGCTGCTGCTGCTGTCGACGGTCGCGCCGCCGATCGCCCGGCGGGTCGCTCCCGCACTGAGCTTCACCGACCGGGCGGGCACCCGAGGCGGCGCGACGGGCGACCTGCTGCGGCAGCTGTCCGGCGCGCCGGACTGAAAGCGCGCTGCAGGGGCGCGAGGAACTGCGCGACCGGGCCCGACGGCGCGGCAGACGGCCGACGGCGTGTTCGGGCACTTGCGTTGCTCGGCACTCCGCGCGCAGCGCCGCGCTCAACCCCCGTTCGGCGCCCGATGCAGCGGCTGCTCCGGCGTGGGGCGGCGGACGACCGGTGGCACGGCCCGCACGGCCGGTTCCTCGGTGTCCACCGTGAGCGGCTCGCCATGGTGGCGCAGGCTCAGCGGCGGCCCGTCCAGCAGCGCGTACGTCACCTTGTCCGCGCCGATCTCCACGCGCAGCCGCCGGCCACGGAACTCGACGTTGAAGGCGAGCCGGCTCAGCCGCTCGGGCAGGCGCGGCGCGAACCGCAGGCTCTCGCCGTCGCGGCGCATCCCGCCGAAGCCCGCCACCAGTGCCATCCAGGTACCGGCGAGCGAGGCGATGTGCAGCCCGTCGCGGGTGTTGTGCTCCAGGTCCTGCAAGTCCATCAGCGCCGCCTCGGTGGTGTAGGCCCAGGCGAGGTCGAGATGGCCCACCTGGGCGGCGATGACGGCCTGGCAGCAGGCCGACAGGGAGGAGTCCCGGACGGTCAGCGGCTCGTAGTAGGCGAAGTTCCGGGCGATCTGCTCCGCACCCTCCGCGCCCTCCTTGCCGTACCCCTTCTCGAAGAAGTCGCCGCAGGTGTACATGGCCAGCACCAGGTCGGCCTGCTTGACGACCTGCTTGCGGTAGAGGTCGAAGTAGGGGAAGTGCAGCAGCAGCGGGTACTGGTCGGCGCGGGTGCCGGCGAAGTCCCAGCGCTGGTAGCGGGTGAACCCGGCGTGCTGTTCGTGGACGCGCAGTTCGTCGTTGTACGGGATGTGCATCGCCTCGGCGGCGTCCCGCCAGGACGCGGTCTCCTCCTCGTCCACGCCGAGCCGGTCCGCCTCACGCGGGTGGCGTTCGGCGGCGTCGGCCGCGGCGAGCAGGTTCTGCCGGGCCATGAGGTTGGTATAGGTGTTGTCGTCGGCGACCGCGCTGTACTCGTCGGGGCCGGTGACGCCGTCGATGTGGAAGACGCCGCGGGTGTCGTGGTGGCCCAGCGAGCGCCACAGCCGGGCCGTCTCCACCAGCAGTTCCACACCGGCCTCACGCTCGAAGGCGGTGTCGCCGGTGGCCTCGACGTACCGGATCACGGCGTCGGCTATGCCGGCGTTCACATGGAAGGCGGCGGTGCCGGCCGGCCAGTACGCCGAGCCCTCCGGTCCGGCGATGGTCCGCCAGGGGAACGCGGCGCCGCCGAGCCCCAGTTGGGCCGCGCGTTCGCGGGCCTCGTCGAGGGTGTTGTACCGCCAGCGCAGCGCCTCGGCGACGGCCGCGGGCGCGGTGTGGGTGAGGACGGGCAGCACGAACATCTCGGTGTCCCAGAAGGCGTGCCCGTCGTAGCCGGAGCCGGTCAGGCCCTTGGCGGGTATGGCGCGCTGCTCGGCGCGCGCCCCCGCCTGCAGCACATGGAACAGCGCGAAGCGGACGGCCTGCTGCACCTCCTCGTCGCCCTCCACCTCGACGTCGGCGCGGGCCCAGAAGTCGTCCAGGCAGGCCCGCTGGTCCGCCAGCAGGCCCTGCCAGCCGTCGTGCGCGGCGGCGGCGAGCGCGGCGTCGACCTGGTCGGCCATCGCGGGCAGCGAACGGGTGCCGGACCAACCGTGGGCGACCAGCTTCTCGACCCGCAGTGTCTGCCCGGGTTCCAGCACCGAGGTGACGGTCAGCCGGGCCACGTCGCTGCCGCTCTCGCTGCGGGTGGTGGTGCGCTCCGGGCCGCTGACGACGTGGTCCGCGGCCACGGCCACCCTCAGGCCGCTGCGCCGGGTGCGGTGCACCAGCCGCAGCCGGCTGCCGGAGGCGAAGTGGTCCTCCTGCTCCAGCGGCGACTGCAGCGCCACGGCCGCGCGCGGGTCGCCGTCGGACTCGGGCAGGGACTCGTTGGCGACGAGCTCAGACTGGATCACCACCCGGCTGCGGCCGCCGACGGCCTCCACTTCGTAGGCGATCGCGGCCACCGCGCGCTGGGTCAGCGACACCAGCCGGGTCGAGCGCACCCGGACCGTGGAGCCCGCCGGGGAGGTCCACTCGCAGGTCCGCTCCAGGACCCCGCGGCGCAGGTCCAGGACCCGCTCGTGCGAGACGAGCCGGCCGTAGCGCAGGTCGAACGGCTCGTCGTCCACGAGCAGTCGGACGATCTTGCCGTTGGTGACGTCGATGACGGTCTGGCCCGACTCCGGGTAGCCGTAGCCGGCCTCCGCGTACGGCAGCGGATGCACCTCGTGGACGCCGTTGAGGTAGCTGCCGGGAAGGCCGTGCGGTTCGCCCTCGTCGAGGTTTCCGCGCCAGCCGACATGGCCGTTGGACAGCGCGAACACCGACTCGCTCTGGGCGAGGACGTCGAGGTCGAGGGCGGTCTCCCGGACGGCCCACGGTTCGACGGCGTACGACCGGTCGGTGATCACTGCTTGCCTCCCAGCTCGGCGAGATCCTTGACGACGACGCTCGCGCCGTGGGCGTACAGCGCGTCGGTCTGCCCGACCCGGTCCACGCCGACGACGTATCCGAAGCCGCCCGCGCGGCCCGCGTCCATGCCGGCCAGCGCGTCCTCGAAGACGGCGGCCCGCTGCGGCTCGACGCCCAGGTCACGGGCGGCGGCGAGGAACGTGTCGGGGTGCGGCTTGCCCGGCAGGTGCCGTTCGGCGGCGATCACGCCGTCGATCCGTACGTCGAAGAAGTGCTCGGCGCCGACCGAGCGGAGCACGTCCTGGCAGTTGGCGCTGGAGGAGACGATCGCCGTGCGCAGCCCCTCGGCGCGGACCGCCGCCAGATAGCGCAGGGTGCCCTCGTAGGCCTCGACCCCGCCGGTGCGGATCTTCTCCAGCAGCAGGACGTTCTTGCGGTTGCCGAGGCCGTGCACGGTCCGCGTGTCCGGTGGGTCACCGGGGGTGCCCTCGGGCAGGTGGATGCCGCGCGAGTCGAGGAAGGCGCGGACGCCGTCGGCGCGGGGACGGCCGTCGACGTACTCGTCGTAGTCGGCGACCGGGTCGAACGGCCGTCCGCGCTCCCCCTCGTAGTCCCGCAGGAACGCGTCGAACGTCTCCTTCCAGGCGGCCGCGTGCACGACGGCCGTCCGGGTGACGACCCCGTCGAGGTCGAAGAGACAGGCCTGGATTCCGTCGGGGAGACCGAGCTGAGTCATACCCAGCACTGTTCCCCGTGCGGCACCGTCCAGTGAGTGGCGCACGCCACACAGCGCGCGCGTTCCTGGTGACACACTCTGCTGTGTGCCGCTGACCTTCGACGATCTCCTCGCCCGTGCCCGCGCACTCCCCCGGGACGGCCGGCGCGCCCTGCTCGGCATCACGGGCAGCCCCGGTGCGGGCAAGAGCACCCTCGCCGAGCATCTGGTGCGCGCCCTGAACGCCGACGGGCCGCCTTGGGCGGCGCATGTCCCCATGGACGGCTTCCACCTCGCCGACGCCGAACTCGACCGGCTCGGCCGCCGGGCCCGCAAGGGGGCGCCGGACACCTTCGACGCGGCCGGGTACGCGGCACTGTTGCGGCGGTTGCGCGAGGACACCGACGAGGTGGTGTACGCGCCCGGGTTCGAGCGGGTGCTGGAGCAGCCGATCGCGGGCGCGATCCCGGTGCCGCCGACGGCCCGGCTGGTGGTGACCGAGGGCAACTACCTTCTGCTGACGGACGGTTCGTGGGCGCGGGTGCGGCCGTGCCTGGACGAGGTGTGGTTCTGCGAGGCGGACGAGGACGAGCGGATCCGCCGACTGGTCGCCCGGCACGAGGAGTTCGGCAAGGATCACGAGCGGGCCGTGGCCTGGGTCCAGGGCACGGACCAGCGCAACGCCGAACTGGTGGCGATGACGCGGGGGCGGGCGGACCTGGTGGTACCGGTCGCCTGAACGCCCCGAAGGGCACGTTCGCGTGCTTTGGTCGCCCCGCGTCCACCCCCGGCCACGTGCAGATCACCGGGGGCTGCGCGACACGGCACCGGTCCCCTGACGCTGACCGGCCGCAACCGGTACACCGGCGGGACGGTGCCGGTCGCGGGCTCCGCGGACGCCCTGGCGCACGGGGACGCGCGGGTCACGGGCGGCACGCGGCGGTGGCCGAGCGGCTGCGGGTGCGCGGCTCGTACGCGCAGGACGCGGACACGCTGGAGGTCACCCTGCGCGTCGGCCGCACGGCACCGCTGACGGTCCGGCACCTCGCCGTGCCGGGCGAATCGGCGGTGCCGTCCCTGCGGCTCGACGCCGAGGGGCCGCGGACGGGGGGAGCACCCTGCCGGCGCCGGACGCGTCCCGGCTGCGCGGCCGGTTCACCCGGATCGAGGTGAACTCCGACCGGTTGCGGGCCGTACCCGTGTACACGGCGGAAGGTCTGCCGGTACGACTCGTGGAGCGGTGACGCCTCCGGCGGCGGGAGCGGTGCGACAGTAGGGCCATGATCCGGCCCGCTGCCGTTCCCGCCGGCCCTCGGCCGGTGCCACCGCGGGGCGGATGATGACGCGCGCACAGCATCTGGTTCTCACCCGGGAGGCCCCGGCCGAGGAGCCGTCACGGCCGGCCCCCGTCCGCCCGTACGCCCGGCTGCGCCGCCACCGGCGGTGGCTGGTGCCGCTGCTGGCCGCGCTGCTGCTCGTGCAGATGGCCGCGGCGATGGTCACCACGGCCGTCCAGCAGACCCCGACGATCGACGAGCCGGTGTACGTCGCTACGGCCACCGACTATCTGCGTGAGCACCGGATCCGCTACAACCCCGAGCACCCGCCGCTCGGCAAGCTGCTCATCGCGGCCGGTGTGGCGGTGGCGGACCCGCACTACGACCCGTCGTACACCGGCACTCAAGGGGACGTGGGCCGGCATCTGCTGTACGAGTCCGGCAACGACCCCTGGCGGGTGATGTTCTGGTCCCGGCTGCCGGTGATCGTGCTGACGCTGCTGTTCGGGCTGGTCGCGTTCGCGTTCGCCCGTGAGCTGACGGGCACGGCGGGCGGTCTGCTGACGCTCGCGCTGTACGCCTTCTCGCCCGACCTGATCGCGCATGGCTCGCTGGCCACGCTGGACGTGCCGATGGCCGGGTTCGTCCTGACGTCGGCCTGGCTGGTGTGGCGGGCCCGGCGGCGGCCCCTGCCGTACCTGCCGCTCGCCGGCGCGGCCCTCGGCGCAGCCGTCACCACCAAGATGAGCGCACTGCCGGCGGTACCGGTACTGATGGGCCTGGCCGCGCTGTCCGTCCTCACCGCGAGCCGGGGACCGCAGGCGCCACCGGGCAGACCGGACACGGACACCGACCTGGGACCACAGGTTCCGCCGACGGACGCGCCGGGCACCGGCACCGTCCAGGAGCGGCAGTACCCGCCAGGCGGTCCGCACACGAGCGCCGACCGGGGACCACAGGCCCCGCCGGGCGACGTGCACACGGGCACCGGCCGAAGACCGCTGGTTCCGCCGGGCAGGCCGGACGTCGGCACGGGGCGGGGACGGCAGCTGCTCTCCGCACTCGCGGGCGCGGTCGTCGAGCACCGACGCAAGGCCCTGCCCACCCTCCCGACCACGGCCGACGCTCACCACCACACGCCCCTGCCCACCCTCCCGAGACCGGCCGGCGGGCGGGGGCGGAAAGCGCTGTCGGCGCTCGCAGGGGCGGGCATCGTGCTGGTCGTGGCGGTCGGTGTCGTCTGGGCCGCGTATCTGGCCGTCGATCCGCGGCTGCGGTTCACGCCCGCCGAGCCCGTGCCGGTCCTGCACGGCCTGCGTGGGCGCCTGGTGGACCTGCTGCCGGTGCCGGGCGCGTACCGGGCCGGGATGCGGGTGCAGTTCGGGCTGGAGTACCAGCCGTGGCAGGGCTATCTGTTCGGGCACCTGTACACCGGCGCGCTCTGGTACTACCTGCCGGCCGCCCTGCTGGTGAAGACGCCGCTCGGGCTGCTGGCGCTGGGCGCGGCCGGTGCCGTGACGGTCGTGGCACTGCGGCGGCTGCGGCCCGCCGCGCCGTATCTGCTGCTGCCGCCCGGGGTGCTGCTCGCGGCGGCCATGACGGGGTCGCGGGACTTCGGGACGAGGTACGCGCTGTTCGTGCCGGTGTTCCTCGCGGTGGCGGGGGCCTGTGTGCCGCGGACCGGACGGCGGTGGACGGCAGCCGCGACGGCCGTTCTGGTGCTGTGCACGGCCGCGAGTTCGGCGCGGACGTTCCCGTACTACCTGCCGTACTCCAACGAGGCGTTCGGCGGCCCGGCGAACACCCATCGGCTGCTGCACGACTCCAACGTCGACTGGGGACAGGACCTGGGCCGGCTCGCCGACCGGCTCCGGCAGCGGTATCCGGGCGAGCGGGTGTGGCTGGTGTACAAGGGCAGTGGCGTGCCGTCGTACTACGGCATCCACGCCGCCGATCCGCGCACCGTACCGCCGGATCGGGTGCACGGGCTGCTGGTGGTGTCGGACTCCGCGCTCGCCAAGGCGCGCGGACGGCTCGCCGAGCTGGTCGAAAGCAGCAGGCCGACCGGTGCGGTGGGGCATTCGATCAGCCTCTTCCGGCGCTGAAACCTCCTGCTCAAGCCCCTGTTCACCACAGTCGGTGAGCTATGTTGAGTGCTTGTGGCAGACAAAGGAGGCGGACCGGTGCCCTCGCCGCAGCAGGCCCGCGCGCAGGCGTCAGCGATCACCTCGGGCAAGGCCGTGCCCGAGGCCGAGGCCGCACCGACCTCCCGGCTCAGGGAACTCTTCGACGGCCCGCGTCTGTCGCCGGGCCAGCGGCGCATCGCCCAGTACCTGATCGAGCACATCACCGAGGCCGCGTTCCTGTCCATCACCGAGCTGGCCGACCGGGTCGGGGTCAGCCAGCCCTCCGTCACCCGCTTCGCCGCCGCCGTCGGCTTCAGCGGTTACCCCGCGCTGCGCGAGAAGCTCCAGGCGATCGCGCTGAGCACCCTGGCCGGCGGTCCGGGCGAGGAGGACCGGGCCAACGAACTGCAGGCGGCCGTCGACGCCGAGATCGAGAACCTGGAGAATCTGCGGCGCGACTTCGCCGACCCCAACCGGGTCATCCAGGTCGGCCGCGAACTGTCCCGCTCCACCCCGCTGACGGTGCTGGGCCTGCGCATCTCCGAGTCGCTGGCCGAGTACTTCGGTTACGCCGCCCGCCGGATCCACCCCGATGTGCGGCTGGTCACCCGGGGCGGCAGCGTGGCCTACGACGCGCTGCTCCAGTGCCGCGAGGCCGGCGGCACGTGGGTGCTGGCCTTCGCCATGCCCCGGCACTCCCAGGAGACGCTCCAGGCGGTCCGCGTGGCGCGCGGCGCCGGTCTGAAGGTCGCTCTGGTGACCGACCTGGCGCTCGGGCCGCTGGCCGACGAGGCCGATGTCACCTTCGCCACCGGCACCGGCTCACGGCTGGTGTTCGACTCCTACGCCGCGCCCGGCTTGATGGCGGCCGCGCTGCTGCAGGCCATGACCGACGCCGACCCGGAACGCACCCAGGCCCGTCTGGAGAAGTACGAGCAGCTCTCCGACCAGCATCAGTTCTTCATGAAGGACTGAACCCAGCAGTTCGTGCGCCTGTGCGCCGGGTGTCGTGAAGATCTTGCGGTCCACCTGCCATGGACGGGGATCTTCCACGACAAATCACGCATGAATGTTTTCATACGTCTTGCAAAGCGAACGGTATATATAAATACTTCACCCGCGGACTCACCGCTTGCACACCGCCCCGAGAAAGCCGACGGACCGCCCATGCGTACGCACGTCCCCACGCAGCGCAGGTTCCCGACACCCGGGGTCCCCGCACGGACACCCCCAGCCGCCGTCCCCTACCCACGTCGGCGCGGGGGGTGTACCGGGGCGTGTCGTCTGCGCGACGCGCCCGTGGCGGCCCCGGCCATCCCCTAGGCCGGGGCCGCCCCGCACCCGTCGGACCACCCTCACGACGCCGCCCACCGGAAGCGATGATCATGCCTCTGACCAGCACCCGTATCAGCCACGACTGGCCCTGTCAGGTCAAGACGCCGGGCTCGTACGACTGGGAGCGCTCGGCGGCCAAGTGGCTGCGCGAGCTGATCCCCGCGCGCTACGCCAGCTATCCGGCCCTCATCCGCCACCCCGTCCTGCTCGCCCGGCACGCCCAGCTGCAGGTCCAGCAGGAGATCCGGGTGGCCAGGACCGCGCTGCAGACCGCACGGGCCGAGCTGCCCATGCTCGGACTGCCCGAGTCGGTCATCGAGCACACGATCAAGCTGTACGCCGCAGAAGTCCTGCAGCTGCAGCACATCGCCCGCAGCGTCCGCGCGGTCAGCCAGGCCCTGGCCGCCAGGGGCACGGGCCGCTGATCCGCGGCCCGTCCCGCCCCGCCGGACAACGGCGTGCCACGGTTCGCATCCTTTCGTGCGAGCGGCCTCCGGGTGCCGCCCGGCGTCCGCGGCAGTCCCCGTACGACCCGATGCTGCGCAGCCCGTGTCAAGCCCATCGGAATCCGGACCCGGCAGACGAGTGATCGAAGGCGTCCGAATGTGCCATGCTCGTCGCGTGACGAGCGAGCCCGTGCACCCCACCGGCGCCGATCCGGCGGCGCTGGCCAAGATCGTGGCGCGGCAGCGCGCGGAGCTGGAACGGCTTCGGGACCTGGCCGCCACCTCGGCGGTCCTGGAGCGGGCCAAGGGCGTGCTGATGGCCGTCACCGGGTGTACTGCGCAAGCCGCGCACGAGGATCTGCTGCAGCGGGCCGCGGACGGCAACCGCACGCTCCTCGAACAGTGCTGGCTCACCCTGGGCGCCCTGCCGCCTCCGAAGGAGCAGCCGCTCGCCCCGCGGCCGGCCGCCGGCACCTGGCAGGTCGCGCCCACCGGCACGGTGGAGCTGGCGAAGATACTCGGACACATCGGCCGGGACCTGGTCCGCGTCGGCACACCGCACGAGCTGGCCCAGTGCCTGCTGGACCACGTCGCGCCCGAGACGGACGCCGACGCCGTGATGCTGTACGAGCGGCTTCCCGAGGGCGGCCTCGAACTGATCGGCCATGCGGGCATCGACGCGACCCTCGCCACGCAGTGGCGATACGTGCCCCCGGTGACCGGTGTGGTCCCGCTCGACGCCCTGCGGTCCGGCGAGCCGCAGTGGCTGGAGGACCTCGTCGCGGCGGGCGACCGGCTCCTGCTGCTCGGGGAGTCACCGGAGCGCTGGCCCAGCCGGGCCTGGCTGCCCGTGCCGGTCGGGGACAGCGCAGGTGTCGCCCTCGGTGTGCTGCGCCGGCGAGGCGGGCCGTTCGTGCCGCGGGAACGCGAGCTGCTGCGGGCCGTGGCCCGGCTGTGCGCGGGCCGGCTGCGCGCCTTCGACTCCTCCCAGGAGCGCGTGGGTGACGGTGTCACCCAGACCGTGCAGGCGGTGTTCGACGCGCTGCCGGGCGCGGCGATCCTGCTGACGCCGCTGCGCGCCGCAACCGGAGAGGTGGAGGACTACCGGATCGAGGCCGCCACCCCGGAGGCGGTCGACGTGTTCGGCCGGACCGGCCGGCAGATGCTCGGCAGACACGTCCTGGAGAGCTACCCGTCCGTCGCGGGAGAGCCGCTGTGGCACGGCTATCTGGAGGCCCTGCAGACGGGAGTGCCGTTCGAGAGCGAGCCGTTCGTGTACCAGGACGTGGTCGGCGAGGTGCCCGTGACCGCCACCTACTCGGTGCGGGCCGCGCCGCTGGGTGAGGGCCTGCTGGTCACCTGGCTGCGGCACGACTCCCCGGAGCGGCAGGAGCAGCGCCTGTTCGACGTGCAGCGGCTCGGCAACCTCGGCTGGGCCAACTGGAACCTGATCACCGAGGAGATCTCCTGGTCCGACCAGACGTACGCCGTCCTCGGCCGGGACCCCGAGCAGCCGCCGCTCGGTCTCGAACAATTGCCGGACCTGGCCCTGCCGGAGGACACGGGCCCGCTCACCCACGCGATCGCCGAACTGGTCCGCCACGCCCGGCCGTTCGATGTGCCGTTCCGCATCGACACACCCGGGGGTGTCCGGCACCTGCGGCTGGTCACGGAGGCCGTCACTGCGCCGGACGGCACCACGGTCGAGGTGCACGGCTTCGTCCAGGACCTCACCCCGCAGCGCAGCGCGGAACTGGCGCTGGTGGAGAGCGAGCGGGCGATGCTGCTGCAGCGCGGGATTCTGCAGGCCGAACGGGCCCTGGCCGCCCGGCTGCAGCACGCCCTGCTGCCCCTGCCGAGCAAGCCGGTGCGGCTGGCGGGGCTGCGCGTCGAGGTGGCGTACCTGCCCGCGCAGTCCGGTATCCACGTCGGCGGCGACTGGTTCAGCGCCATCGAACTGCCCGACGACGACGCGTTGTTCGTGATCGGTGACGTAGCAGGTCACGGCATCGGCGCCGTGGCCACGATGGCCCAGCTCAGATTCACCGCGAAGGGCATGGTCACCACCGGCTCCTCGCTGACGGGCGCGCTGACACGGCTCAACTACCTGCTGCTGCACTCCCGCGACACCCAGACCACCGCCACCCTGGTGCTCGCTCGGTACAACCCCCGCCGGCACGTCCTCGCCTGGGCGCAGGCCGGTCATCTGCCGCCGCTGCTCGTGCGCCACGGCGAGGTGCACTGCCTCGACCGGCCCGGCGGCATGCTGCTCGGCGCGACCGCGGCCCCCGCGTACGAGTCGGCGGAACTCCACCTGGAGCCCGGGGACCGGCTGCTGCTGTACACCGACGGCCTGGTCGAACGCCCCGGCGAGGGCCTCGACAACGGCCTGGAACGGCTGGCCGAGGCGGTGCGCGCCCAAGGCTGTGGCGAGTCGGGCTCCCTGGAGGCCCTGCTCGCCACCATGCTCGCGGACGAGCGGCGGGACGACGTGTGCGTGCTGGACATCAGAATGCCGTTGGAGGGCGTGACGGACGGCGCGGAGGCGCCGGACACGGAGACGGACGCGTAGGACGCGGTGGCGGTCCGGGGTGCCGGGCCCGTGTGAGTGTTTCCGGGTGGGCGGAGCCCGTGTCAGGGCTCTGGGGCGCGGGGCGGCGTCGGCGCGCGGGGCGGCGGAACAGTGTCGGGTCCGGGTGGCGAGCCGGTGCCCGTCGTCCGTCAGTCGTCGTCACGGTGGCGCCAGTACCAGCACAGGCCGACGACCAGCGCCAGCAGAAAGACGGCGGGCACGAGCAGGCCCGGGATGCGGGAGCCGGTCATCGGGCTGGCCTTCGGTCGTGGTACGGCGGAGCGCGCGACCGTCGGCCGCGGGCTGACCAGGATGAGGCCGGGCCGCCGCTCCCGCCGGCATCTTTCCCGAAGCGTTGCGCGACGTTCGAATCCGGTCAGTCCACGGGGTGACCGGCGTCGATGCCGGCCGCGTCGGACAGCCGCAGCAGCGGGCCGTCCCTCCCCTCGCCCCACTCCACCGGGTCCAGGACGAAGCCGACGTGGTCGCCGCCGTCGGTGCGGTGCAGGATGGTGCCCGTGAACCAGGCCGCCGCCTGGCGGAGGACCACCGCGCCGCCGTACCCCTCGGCCCAGTCCACGCGCGCGAACTTGTCGATCTCGTCGCCGGTCTCGCCGCCGAAGAGTTCCGCCAGGTCCCGCTGGTCGCGGGTGATCAGGTGGACGGCGAGGTGCTGCGCGGCCCGGGCGACCCGGTAGGTGTGGTTGGCCTTGGACAGCCAGACGGCGAACCGGGGCGGCCGGATGGAGCACTGCGAGGCGAAGCCGACCAGACACCCGGCCCGCTCACCGTCGGCCACGGCCGTGACCACGCACATGTCGGGGTTCAGCCTGCCGAAGAATCCGTCCATGCCGGCCGTGTCGGCCCGTCCGGCCATGCGCGCCCGGCTGCCCCCCGACCCGCCGCTCGCCCCTCCACCCGGATCCGTCCCGCCACCCGCGTCGGTCCGGCCGCCCGGGTCCGCCCCGCCACCCGGGTCCGCCGGGCCACCCGCATCCACGCCGCCACCCAGGTCCGCCCCACCACCCGCATCCGTCCGGCCACCCGGATCCGTTCCGCCGCCCGAGTCCGCCCCTCCACCCGGGTCCGCCGGGCCACCCGCATCCGCCCCGCCACCCAGGTTCGCCACGCCACCCGCATCCGTTCCACCGCCCGCGTCGGTCCAGCCGCCCAGGTCCGCCCCTCCACCCGGGTCCGCCACGCCGCCCGCGTCGGTCCGGCCGCCCGGGTCCGCCCCGCCACCCGGGCCCGTCCAGCCGCCCAGGTCCACCCCTCCACCCGGGTCCGCCACGCCACCCGCATCCGTTCGGCCGCCCGGGTCCGCCACACCGCCCAGGTCCGCCCCCTCGCCTCTCGTGCCGTCCACGTCCGCCATGGCCTGCGCTCCCGTCCGCCGCTCCGGTCCGGCCTCGGCTCACGTGGCGAGGGCCGGGTGCGGCCCGCGCTGCCCGGTGTTCCGCGTGCCGCTCACGCATCGTCGCCGGGGCCGGTCCGCGACTCAAGCGCGCGGCGCGTGTCGTCGCCGTAGACGCCGGTCTCGTCGCCGCTGATGCCGTACCAGAGCTGGAACCGGGCCACGGCCGCGGTGAGGGTCGCGTCGTAGGTGCCGCCGGCCGAGCCGTCGCGATAGACGTCCGGGACGCGCAGCAGGCGTCGCTGCAGGTCGGTGACCTCGGGGCCGGTGTCGCCCTGGCGGAGGGTGCCGGGGCCGTCGGGATCGGTGGTGGCGGTGGCTGCGGGGGGCGGGGTGGGGGTGGGTGTCGGTGCCGGCGGGGTGGCGGGCGGTGATGCCGTGGCCGCCGGCTGGGGCGGATGCGCGCTCGCGGCGGCCTCGTGCCGCACGGGGAGCAACAGGGCACAGCCGAAGCCGAGGAGTGCGGCGGCTGCCAGGGCCCCGGCGACGACCGGCAGACGCAGACCGCGGCTCGGGCCTGCGGCACCGGGAGGGACGGGCGCCGGCACTACGGGCGGCAGCTCCTGTGTCCTGGCCTCGTCGGTGGGCGCCGCTCGCGCCGGGCCGGTCTCCATCTCGCGCATGAGCTCCGCGAGGGCGTCGAAACTGCGGAGCCGCACCACCCGGACGGGTTCCAGGATCCGTCCGGGATGCGGCCGTTCAGGTTCGAGCGGTGTCGGCACCTGGCTCTCCTTCCGTCCCGTACGGACGGGACTCCCGAGCTACCCGTGCTCAGATACGGTCCGGACGACACCCCCGTTCAAGCGCGCGGCCCACTCCGCCGAACGGCCTCCGGTCACCCCATCGAGCGATCGGAACACTCAACTCCGCACGAACGGTCGAGCCCTTGAGAAAGCGCATGCTAGAAAGCGCCGACATGACGACTCCTTGGTCACGCCGCGGCTTTCTGACCGTCTGTTCGGGAACCACGCTCGCCCTGGGCCTCGGCACCCGCGCGCCTGCGGCGTCGGACGAGTTCGCGACACTCCGCGCGAGGTGGCGCGCCCTGATCCTCGGCGAGGGGTTCAGCGCCGCGGCCGAACCGTTCAAGAGCCGGCTCGCCGGCCTGGGGAGGACGGCGAGCCGGCACCGGGCCACGATGGCTCCCACCGCCGGCTCCCTGTGGCCCGACCTGGTCTATGCCGACCCGGGTCCGGACACCGACCAGGAGTCGGTCGGCCGCTCGGGCAACATGCACACCAGTTACGCCCGGCTGAGCACGCTCGCCCAGGCCTACGGCCAGCCCGGGACCGGGCTGACCGGCGACACGGACCTGCGGGACGCGATCCTCACGGGCCTGGACCATCTGCACGACGACGTCTACAACACGAACCGGACCTGGTACGGCAACTGGTACAGCTGGCAGATCGGCGCCCCGCAGGCGCTGCTGGACGTGTGCGTGCTGATGCACAACGCCCTGTCGGCCGCGCAGCTCGCCGGCTGTCTCGCCGCGGTGGACCACTTCGTGCCCGACTCGGCGGTGGGCAGCTACAGCGGCACCAGCACGGGCGCGAACCGGGTCGATCTGTGCCGGGTGCTGGCCCTGCGCGGGATCGTGGGGGCGAGCGCGGCGAAGGTGGCGCTGGCCCGCGATGCCCTTTCCCCCGTCTTCCCGTACGTCACCTCCGGCGACGGGCTGTACGCCGACGGCTCGTTCATCCAGCACACGACGGTGCCGTACACCGGCTCGTACGGCTCGGTCATGCTCGGCGGGCTCGGGCTGCTGTTCGCGCTGCTGGCGGGCTCCAGCTGGGCGGTGACGGACCCGAACCGGCAGATCGTGTTCGACGCGGTGGAGCACGCCTGGGCGCCGTTCCTCTACAACGGCCTGGTCATGGACGCTGTCGCGGGCCGGGCGATCAGCCGTGGGCTCGCGGCGGCGGACCCGCAGCGGATCCAGCAGGACGATCACGTGCGCGGCCACCCTGTCCTCGGGGCGATCGTGCTGCTCGGGCAGGGCGCGAGCGCGGCCGAGAACGCCCGCTGGCGGGCTCTGGTGAAGGGCTGGATGCAGCGCGACCACTACAGCCCGCCGCTCGCCGACCCGGTGCTGAGCCTGCCGCATCTGGCACGGCTCAAGGGAGTGCAGGACGACGGGACGGTGACGGCGGTGGCCGAGCCGACCGGGCACCGGCTGTTTCCGTCCATGGCACGGGCGACACACCGCAGGCCCGGCTGGGCGGCCGCGCTGAGCATGGCCGACAGGCGGATCACCTACTACGAGACCGGCAACGGCGAGAACCTGCGCGGCTGGCACACCGGTGCCGGGATGCTCTACTGGTGGGGCGACACCTTCGCCAACGGCCAGTACAGCGACGCCTTCTGGCCCACGGTCGACCCGTACCGGCTGCCCGGGACGACCGTCTCGCGCAAGGTGCTGGCCGACGCGGCGGGCGGTGACTGGGGTGCCGCGAAACCGGACGTGAACTGGGTGGGAGGGGCCACGGACGGGCAGTGGGCCGCCGTCGGGCAGCACCTCAAGGGCCTGCAGTCGACGCTCGTGGCGAAGAAATCGTGGTTCTTCCTGGACGACGCGGTCGTGTGTCTGGGCGCGGGCATCACATGCGCGGACGGCACGGCCGTGGAGACGACGGTCGAGAACCGCAACCTCGGCCCGGCCGGCGGCGCGCCGTTCACGGTGGACGGCACGGTCCAGCCCGCCTCCTCCCCCTGGTCGGCCACACTGACCGGGGCGAAGTGGGCGCACATCGGCGGGCACGGCGGCTATGTCTTCCCGGGCGGGGCGACGGTGCGCGCGCTGCGCGACGCCCGCGACGGCAGCTGGGCCGCGCTCAACAAGGGCGGCTCCAGCACTGTCCTGAACCGCACGTACCTGACGATGTACGTCGATCACGGCACCGACCCGGCGAACGCGTCGTACGCCTACCTCCTGCTGCCGGGTGCCACCGCGGCCCGTACCCGGGCCCGCGCCGCGGACGCGAACTGGCTGGGCGTGCCGGCCAACACGAACAGCCGGCAAGGGGTGACCGTCCCCTCGCTGGGCTTCACCGGGGTGAACTTCTGGGCCGGCGGATCGGTCGGAACGCTCACCGCGAGCGATCCGTGCTGTGTGATGATCAGCGAGAGGCAGGACGGCACCGCCGTGATCGCCGTGAGCGATCCGATGCGCATGCGCACGAGCCTCACCCTGACCTGGCGGCGGGCGGTCGCCGCGGTGACGTCCGCGCCGGCCACGCTCGCCTCGGCGGCCACCGGCGCCACGCTGACACTGGCCTTCGGGGACCTGACGGGCACGGCCGGGGCCACCCAGCGGGTCGCGGTCAGGCTGGGCTGAGCGCTCCCTGTACGAACCGGTCCAGGGACGCGGTGAACACGGTGACGAAGGCGTCCCTGGCTTCCTCCGGCAGGGCGTCGAGGGACAAGTAGGGGTTCAGGTCCTCCAGTTCGACCAGCAGGAGGCCGCCGTCGCGGGTGCGGCAGGCGTCGACGCGCTGGATGCCCGTGCCGAGGTCGTTCCAGTCGATGAAACGGCGGGCGAACTCCAGGTCGGCGGCGGTGGCCGCATACGGTTCGAGCTCCCAGCGGCGCTCCGGGTCCGGGGCGTACAGGGCGTACCGGAAGTCGTCGTCCACGAAGTAGAAGGACACTTCGTGGACGAAGTCGACGCAGGGCTGGATCAGTATCTGGCCGGTGGCGAGCGCGGCGACCTGACCGGCGGGGACGGTCCGCAGGCCGAGGGAGTCCGCGCCGAGCATCGGCTTGACCACGTACCGCTCGGCGGCCGGCAGCAGATGCAGGTGCTCGGCGCGGCCGACCGTCGGGATGACGGGGAAACCGGCGGCGCTCAGGTCGAGCAGGTACTGCTTGCCGGCCATGTCGGCCTTGCCGGTGAGCGGGTTGTACACGCGCGTGCCGGTGCTGAGCGCGCGCGCACGGAAGGCGTCGTACGCGCTCCGGTGGGCGAGGACGGGCCCGCTGTTGCGGACGATCACGGCGTCGAAGCCGTCCATCAGCGCCGCGGCGTCCTGCGGATGGCACAGGGCGAGGTCGAACCGGGCGCGGAGCCGTGAGGTGAGGAAGATGTCCTCGTCGCAGTAGCGGCGCCCGCGGGCCTCGTACGCCAGGTCGGTGACGTAGAGCAGGCGGGGGCGGGCGGCGGGCATGGGGCATCTCCTCGGGCGGTGCGCCGGTGTCGGGCCGGCCGGTCGCCCGGCGCCCGGAGGCGGATGCCTGCCGGCACGGGCCGGTCGCGGCACGGTGGAGAAAGGTTACGTCGCGGTGCGGTCCGCGGTGCCGCGCGGGGTCCGCTGCGCTGTCACCCGGCCCGTCACCCACCCGATGGGCGCTCTCATAGCACTCAGTTCCCCCGCAAGGTCACTCGAACTGCACTGAGTGTCATGATGCCCTTCCGGGTGCTACGTTCCCCTTCATGAGCTCCAGCAGCGCGGCGCCGGCCGCGAAGCCGCCGATGCGGGAGGCCCTCGTCGCGGCGGCCTTCCAGCTCTTCCTGGAACGCGGGTACGAGCAGACCACCGTGGACGACATCGTGGCTCTCGCCGGGGTCGGCCGGCGCTCGTTCTTCCGCTACTTCCCCTCCAAGGAGGACGTGGTCTTCCCCGACCACGAGCGCTGCCTGGCCGACATGACCGCCTTCCTCGCCGCGGGCGGCGAGGAGCACGAACCGGTGCGGCGGGTGTGCGACGCGGCCCGCCTGGTACTGGGGATGTACGCGGAGAACCCCACGTTCTCCGTGCAGCGCTACCGCCTCACCAAGCAGGTGCCGGGCCTGCGCGCCTACGAGCTGTCGGTCGTGTGGCGCTACGAGCGCGCACTCGCCGAGTACCTGCGCGGGCGGTTCGCCGGACGGCCCGACGGGATGCTGCGGGCCGACGTGGTCGCGGCTGCGGTCGTCGCCGCGCACAACAACGCCCTGCGCTCCTGGCTGCGTTCGGACGGCCTCGGCGACCCGGGCGCGGCGGTGGACCATGCGCTGGGACATGTGCAGAAGGTCTTCGGGCACGCCCCCGAGCCCGCCGCACGGCCCGCCCCGACCGGCCCGGTGCCGGGCGGCGAGCCGGAGGGCCGTCCCGACGACGTGGTGGTGCTGGTCTCCCGCCGCGACGCCCCGCTGTGGCGGGTGGTGCAGGAGCTGGAGGCGGCTCTGGGCCGCGGCTGAGGGCACACGTCCATGAAATAGGGGTACGGAGTGCCTTTACGAGTGACACTGAGTGCCATACTCTGTCGGCGTGCACGGTGGCACGGCTGCCGCGCACGCGTGTGCCCGGTGCGCGCCGGACACGCGGGATTCCGGCCGAGCGCAGGGAGTTGACCAGCGTGTACCACCACTCAGCAAACGCCTCGCATCCGGCATCCGGCTCCGCGGCGGGAGTTCTCGATCCCGTCTCCGCGGACTCCAAGGACGCCATCGTCTTCCAGCGGTGCACGTGGTGCGGCACCGCGATGTACCACCGGCTGCTGTGTCCGGTGTGCCAGGGCAGCGAGCTGCGCACGGAGCGCAGCGAGGGCGTCGGCACGGTCCGGCACTCCACCGTGGTGCACCGCAACACGCCCGCGGCACGCAATGTCTCGCTGATCGAGATGGCCGAGGGGTTCGTCGTACGGGGCCGGGTCATGGGTCCGCCGGTCGGCATCCACAGCGGAGACCGGGTCCGGCTGTCCACCGCCCAGGATCCGGTGCGCGGCGAGCCGGTCTTCCAGCTGCTGGACGAGGCCTACCGGAGCGCCTGGACCTGACGGCGAGGGGAGCGCCCCGGCGCGTCCGGTGGCCGAGGCGCGGATCCCGGCCGACTCGCCGGATCCACCCCCATTGCCGTAGTGGCCCGATCCGATCGACCACGTCTCCTTCACAGGCAACCCGCAAACTCCCCCTTCCGTCCTCCGGAAGCGAGGGGCTCCCGGGACGGATGGGAGCCCGAATTCGGGGGCTGAAGGAGGAACAGTGGTCCGTGCCCGGCGCATATGGGTGACCGCTGCCGCGTTGCTCGCGGTGGCGGGGGCATCCCCAGGGGCGGCAGTGGCCCAGGCTCAACCACCGTCACAGACAAGCGGGTCGACCTCCTCTGGGGACGGGACGCTGCCACCGGGGTGGCGGGTCGACGGCGGCCGGTCGGCGCCCCAGCTGGTGTGGCGGTCGGACCGGCCGGTGCCGATGGGTGACGCCAGGGTCGAATTCCGGTCGGACGGCCGGCTGTTGGGAGTGCCTCGGCCCGGTGCGGACGGGCGCACCTTCCGGCTGCCGCTGGACGGACACCGGGCCACGGCGCGGCGGGAGCTGGCGGGACTGCAGGTGTGGTCCGGTGGGCGCCGGCTGGACGCGCGGACCACCACCGGCGCGCCGGACAGACCCGGGGCCTCGTCCACGCCCCGGCCACCGGCCCCGCTGCCCGCGAACGAGGTCGATCCCGGCAAGCCCGGTCCGTACCGGACCCGGACCGGCGAGTACAGCCTGAACTCGGTGAAACTGCCGGGCCTTCCGGCGCCGGTGGAGATGCGGGGGGTGGTCGTCGCCCCGGTCGGCGCGTCCGGCAGACGTCCGCTCGCGCTGTTCCTGCACGGCCGCCACTTCACCTGCTACAAGGGCCAGGACATCACCGGCGACTGGCCGTGCAGGGCCGGCATGAAGCCCGTGCCGAGTCACCGCGGCTATCTGCGCGACCAGAAACTCCTCGCCTCCCAGGGCTATGTGACCGTCTCGGTCTCCGCCAACGGGATCAACGGCCAGGACTCCGCGGCCGAGGACGGCGGCGCGCAGGCCCGCTCCTCGCTGGTGCGGCTGCACCTGGCCCGGTGGGCGGACTGGGCCGCACACCCCGAGACCGCGCCGTCCGTCGTACGCCGGTCGCCCCGCGCCGATCTGTCGCGCGTGCTGCTCGTCGGGCATTCCCGGGGCGGCGAGGGTGTCGACCGGGCAGCCCTGGACAGCCTCTATCCGCCGCCCGCCGACCAGGACGGCGCTCCCGGCCCGGTCCGCTGGACCATCCGTGGCACGGTCCTCGTCGGCCCCACCGTCTTCGGCCAGAACCCGGTGCCCGACGTGCCGTCCGTGACGATCCTGCCCGGCTGCGACGGTGACGTCTCCGACCTGCAGGGCGAGATCTACGTCGACGGCACCCGCGCGGTCGGCAACGGCAGGGCGCTGCACAGTGCCGTGTACGTCATCGGCGCCGACCACAACTTCTTCAACTCCGAGTGGACGCCGGGCCAGGCCGCGGCCCCCGCCGAGGACGACTTCTCCGACGACCCGGACCACCCGGACCGGGTCTGCGGCAAGCACGCGGCGACCCGGCTCACCGCCGACCAGCAGCACCGGGCCGGTTCGACGTACATCGCGGCCGCCGCACGGCTGTTCCTCGCCGGCGACGACCGGGTGCGGCCGCTGCTGGACGGCTCCGGGAAGCGCGCCCCGTCGGCGGATCCGGCGCGGGTGCTCAGCCACGCGGTGGGCGCGCGCCGTGGTGCCGGGTTCCTTCCCGACGGCGGGGTGGCGGTGACCGGCGCCCGGCTGTGCGACGCGGTGGATCCCAGCCCGGCCAAGGCCTGTCTGGGGCAGGGCGCGAAGGGCGCGTCGCCGCACTTCGCGCGGTGGGAGACCGGCCGGGAGACCGGCCGGCACGCGATCGCGCTGCGCTGGACACGCGCCGGTGCCCCGGCCCGCATCAGCCTGCAGCAGCCCGTGTCACTGTCCGGCGCCAAGGCGCTGGCGCTGCGGCTGTTCGTGCCGCCGAACTCCCGGGGCACCCGGATGGACGTGTCCCTCACCGACACCTCCGGCCGTACGGCCGGGCTGGGCCGCATCAGTGCCGACGGGCTGCCCGGCAGCGAGCGGACCACGTCCTACTGGGCGCGCGAGTTCCGGGTGCCGCTGACGGCGGCCACCCGCGCCGGGCTGTCGCTCGGTTCGGTCAAGTCCCTGGAGCTGACGGCGCGTTCGGCGTCCGGGCAGGCCTGGCTGATGGACGCATGGGGCTGGCGGCCGGGAACGCCCGCGGCACAGGCGGCCCGGCTGCCCCGCGTGGACATCGGCCGCCGCACGGTGGACGAGGGTGACTCGGGCGTGCGCACCTACCGCGTTCCGGTGCGCGTGTCGGGCCACGGCAGCGGGCAGGTCCGGGTGTACGTCGTCGACCCGGCCACCGGGAAGGCCAAGGACCGGCTGGTGACGGTGCACCCCGGCGGCCATGACATCGACGTACCGGTCCAGGTGAAGGGCAACACCCGGTACGGCACGGACGTGACGTACGACGTCCTGGTCAAGGCGGTCCGCGGGGCGGTCGTCGGCTCCTACCGGGGCGGGATCACCGTCCACGACGACGATCCGGCTCCGGCGATGACCGTCACGCCGGTCGACGGCCGGGTCACGGAGGGGCACTCGCTGAAGTGGCGGCTGTCCCTGTCGAAGGCGGTCGACGTGGACATGAGCGCGATGTTCGCGGTGGTGCCGGCCACCGCGCCGGAGCTGTCCACGAAGGACGTCCCGGCGCGCTGGCTGCGGGACACCGCCGGGGCGAAGCCCGACCCGGAGCGGCCTCTTTCGAAGGTCGCCGGTCTCACCCTGTGGGTCGACATCCCGGCGGGGCGGACGAGCGCGGACATCACCGTGCCGACGGTGAAGGACCGGGTGAGGGAGCAGACGGAATCGGTGCGGTTCCAGCAGATCGACATGCAGACCGGTGAGCCGCGCCCCGATGGGCTGGTGCTGTCCGGATCGGTGCTGGACGCGTCGTAGCGGGCCGGTTCGGGGTGGCCCTCACTCGGCGAGGGTCACCCGGATGCCGACCGTGCCGTCCGTGCCGCGCCGCAGCCTGCTGCCGAGCAGGGTGAGGCGGCCGACGATGCCGTACTTGCGGGCGACGAGGTCCCGGTAGCGGGCGGTGGTGGCGGCGTCCGTGATCTCCGCGGTGGCCGGCAGCTGCTCGCCGGTGGGGTTGCCGCGCAGGTCACAGGGGCCGACGAGGACGTCGGGGCGGCGCCGTATCCGCTTGACCTTGAAGCTGTCAGCGGCGGTCCAGACCCCGAGGGTGTCACCGTCGCGGACCACCCAGACCGGGGTGGCGACCGGAGTGCCGTTCTTGCGGTAGCTGGTCACCAGCAGGTACTTGCCGGAGCCGAGCCGGTCCAGCCGCGTGTCGTCCATGCCGGGCAGTCTAGGAGGCCAGGCCGCCTCCGTGACCGCCCGGTCAGGCCGCCATGACTGCACCGTCAGGCTTCCGTGACCGCACGTTCACGTGAGGCCCGCCGCCATGCGCCGTACGCCCTCGGTGAGGATCTCGGGAGAGGTCGCCAGGTTCAGCCGTACGTGCCCCGCGCCGCCGGTGCCGAAGGGCAGGCCCGAGCTGAGGGCGACCCTGCCGCGGTCGAGGAAGACCTGTGCGGGGTCGTCACCGAGGCCGAGGGCGCGGCAGTCGAGCCAGGCCAGACAGGTGGCCTCGGCGGGCTGCGGGCGGATCGCGGGCAGGTGCTCGGTGAGCAGGGCCGCGAGCAGGGTCCGGTTGGCCTGCAGCCCGGCCAGCAGGGCGTCCAGCCAGCCGGTGCCCTCGCGCAGGGCGGCGGTGTGGGCGATGACGCCGATGTGGCTGGGACCGTGGCCGACCTCCTCGGGGAGCCGGTCGAGGTCGGCGGCGGCCTTCGGTCCGGCGAGGGCGACGGCGGCCTTGAGACCGGCCAGGTTCCAGCCCTTGGAGGCCGACATCAGGGACAGTCCGCTCTCGGCTCCGGGGACGCTCAGGTACGGCACGAAGGGGACGCCGGGGGTGACGAGCGGGGCGTGGATCTCGTCCGCGACGACCCGGACGCCGTACCGCTCGGCCAGGGCCGCGACGGCCGTCAGTTCGGCGGCGGTGTGGACGGTGCCGGTGGGGTTGTGCGGGCTGCACAGCAGGTAGGCGGCGCGCCGGGAAGCGGCGTGGCCGGCACCGGCGGTCGCCTGCCGGAACGCCTCCTCCAGCGCGGCCGGGTCGAGGCGCCGATCCGCGTCGAGCGGGGCTTCGACCACCCGGCGGTCCATGTGGGTGACGAACTGGAAGAACGGCGGATACACCGGCGGGTTGACGATCACGGGATCGCCGGGCCCGGTGACCAGTTTGATCATCTCGACCACGCCGAGCATCACGTCCGGCACGATCGCGGTGCGCTCGACGGCGATCCCGTCCCAGTTCCAGCGTGCGGCGGCGAACGCGGCCAGCGCCTCGGCGTAGGCGGTGCCCGCCGGGTACCCGGTGTCGCCGAGTGCGAGCGCGTCGGTCACGGCGCGGACCACGGGCCCGGCGAGCGGTACGTCCATCTCGGCCACCCACAGCGGCAGCACGTCCTCGGGGTAGGTGCGCCATTTCATGCTCGTACGACGGCGCAGCTGCTCCAGGCCGAGGGCGCGCAGCGGGTCGCCTTCGCCGGGAGTGCCGTGCGGGATGCTCGTCATGAGGCTCACGATAGGGGCTGCGGGGGCAGCGGGCACGGCCGGAAATCCGGGGACGCGCGGCGGAGATCAACTCGCGCGTCTAGATTGCGTCTTGCACGGTGCAACCCTCGTCAGGCATCTCATCCGTATCCAGGAGCTGACCCACGTGACCGACAACCCGGCAGCCACCGACGACGTGGCCGTGTCGCTGCGCGCCCGTATCAACACCGGCCAGCCGCACACCGCCCGGATCTGGAACTACTGGCTCGGCGGCAAGGACAACTACGAGGTCGACCGCGCGGCCGGCGACCAGATCCGCCAACTGCACCCGGGCATCGGCGAGTACGCGCGCGCCGACCGGCTGTTCCTCGGCCGGGCCGTACGCCACCTGGTCGGTGAGGCCGGCATCCGGCAGTTCCTGGACATCGGCACCGGGCTGCCCACCGCCGACAACACGCACGAGGTCGCCCAGCGCATCGCGCCCGAGTCGCGGATCGTGTACGTCGACAACGACCCGCTGGTCCTCGCGCATGCGCGTGCCCTGCTGACGAGCACGCAGGAGGGCCGTACGGACTATCTGGACGAGGATCTGCGCAACGTCGACGCGATCCTCGAACACGCGGCGAAGACACTGGACTTCAGCGAGCCGGTGGCGCTGATGCTGCTCGGCGTGGTCATCTTCATCGGCGACGAAGAGGATCCGTACGGTCTGGTACGGCAGTTGACGGACCGGCTGCCGGCGGGCAGTCACCTGGTGCTGTCGCACACCGTCACCCACCCGTCGATGCCGGACGTGGACGAGGCGGTGAGGTTCTGGAACGAGCACGGCACACCGAAGCTGACCCAGCGCACCCCCGAGGACGTGGCCCGGTTCTTCGACGGTCTCGAACTGCTGGAGCCGGGTGTCGTGTCCTGCTCGCGCTGGCGCCCCGAGCACGACCACGGGGCCGAGCCGGAGGAGGTCGCGATGTTCGGCGGGGTGGCCCGCAAGAACTGAACCCGGGCAGCACAGATCCCGGTCGGCGGTGAACGCGGCAGCCGCGGGCCGCGTATGGAGGTGCGGGCCCTCGACGACCCGAGGGCCTCGCGCCGCCGGCCCTCGGCAGCGCGCGTACGGTTCGGCTTCGGGAGCCCTGCATGCGGCACGCACGACGACGGATCGTCAGGCGGGTGACACGCCTGGCGGCGGTCGGCGGACTCCTCCTGGGGGGCGCGATGGTCGCCCAGGCGGCCATGGCGAGCGAGACGCCTCCGGCCGCCGCCAGACCGCTCGCCTCGGCCGCCGACCGCGCGGACCCCGGCGCCACGCTGGTGGCGCGGCTGGGCACGGCACGGACGGCGGGCAACTGGATCGGCGCCGACGGGCGGCCGGTCGTGGCGGTGACCGACGAGGCGGCGGCGCGGGAGGTACGGCGCGCGGGAGCAGCGGCGAAGGTCGTGTCGCACAGCATGGACGAACTCAGGTCGGCCACGGCCGCGTTGCGTGCGGCGCCGCGCGTGGCGGGCACCGCGTGGGCGGTGGACTACCGCACCAACCGGGTCGTGGTGCGCGCGGACAGCACGGTGTCCGCCGGGGACTGGTCCCGGATGAGCCACGTCGCCGCGGGGATCGGCGGCTTTGTGCGGATGGAGCGCATGAAGGGCACCTTCACCACGCGGCTGAACGGTGCCCAGCCGATCCTGTCGACCGGTGGCCGCTGCTCGGCGGGGTTCAACGTGACCAACGGGCAGAGCGACTTCATTCTCACCGCCGGTCACTGCGGTCCCGCGGGATCGACATGGTTCGCCGACAACCAGGGCAACCAGCAGCTGGGCCGTACGGTGAACAGCGCCTTTCCCGGCACTGACTTCTCGCTGGTGCAGTACGCCTCCGGGAAGGCCGGTGACGGCGCCGATGTCGTCGCGATCGGCGGCGGCAACGGGGTGCGGATCACGGGTGTCGCCGATGCGGCGGTGGGGCAGCGGGTCTTCCGCAGCGGCAGCACCAGCGGTCTGCACGACGGGACGGTCACCGCGTTGAACGCGACCGTCAACTATCCCGAGGGGACGGTCACCGGACTCATCGAGACCAATGTGTGCGCCGAACCCGGCGACAGCGGCGGTCCGCTGTTCTCCGACGGGATCGCGCTCGGTGTCACCTCGGGCGGCAGCGGTGACTGCACGACGGGCGGGACGACGTTCTTCCAGCCGGTGACCAAGGCGATGACGGCGCTGAACGTCAAGCTGATCGTGTCCGCGCAGAACGCCGGTGCCGCGGGGCAGGGCTCCGCCTCCCCCGCGCCGTCCGCCTCGGCCGCGCAGGGTGCGGTCGCACCGAGCGCGGCCTCGCCCGGCTCCTCGGCACCGGTGACGGGCACAGCGGGGCAGACCTTCCTGGCCCGGCTGACGGACACCCGGAACGTCGGCCCCGGGCTGCTGGTGATCGCGGGCAGCCTGATCGCGCTGGTGGCGACCCGCTACATCCGGGCGGAGCAGGACCGCAAGGCGTATCAGCGGTACTACTCGGCGACCTGGGGCTGAGGAAGCCCTGGAGGTGGTGTGCGAAGGGCACCCGTGCGCTCACGGGTGCCCTGGTACGGATTTCGGTGCGGTCCGCGCGAGGTCGGTCAGGCCGCCCGCTGCGACCGCGGGGTCGCGGCGGCCCACTCCATCACGAGGCGCTGGTACTGCGCGCGCTGCTCGGTGGTCAGTGTCCCGCCCGACCGGCGCCACAGGGCCCTGATCTCCTCGTTGACCTCCGCGGCCGATCGCTCGGGGGCGGCTTCAACAGTGGTGGACATGCTGTGAAGCATATGCCGACCGGCGTGAAGACGCTGTGAGCAAGCGCACCCGATACGGACATTCCGGACCGTGTTGCTCATCACGTCAATGTGCCGGCCCCGACTGCTCAGGTGCCCGGCTTGCGGCCGTAGACGAAGACGTCGTCGCCCGTCCTCAGCAGCGACCAGTACGCCTTCGCGTTCTTGGTGGTCATGTTGACGCAGCCGTGCGAGCCCGGCGGGTTCCACATGCTCAGGTTGACCGAGTGGAAGGCCTGGCCGCCGTCGAAGAACTGGCTGTAGGGCATCGGCACGTTGTAGAGGTTCGAGACGTGATCGATGTCCCGCCAGTAGATCTTCTTCAGGCCGGTGCGGGTGGTGTAGCCCTTGCGGCCGGTGCGCACGGGGACGGGACCGTAGACGAGCTTCTTGCCGTCCTGGATCCAGCTGAGCTGGAGCGTGAGGTTCACGCAGGCGATCCGGCCCTTGTTCACCGGGCACGCGCCGTCCTTGTTGGGGTTGTTCCCGACGGCCTTCTGCTTGTTCATGAGGTCCATCACGCCCCAGGTGACCGGTCCGGCGTAGCCGACGGCGGGTGTGATGCCGTGCTTGTTCTGGAAGGCCTGGATGGCCGTGCAGTCGGCGGCGGACTGCTTGCCGTCGACCGGCCGGCCGAGGAACTTCTCCACCTGCCTCTGGTACGGCCCCGTCTGCGAGGTGCAGCTCGCGGCCTGGGCCGGTGCCGCGGTGAGGGCCAGTGTGAGCGGTGCCACCAGTGCCGTGACGCCGAGCGCGACGACACCTCGTCTGCGTACGTCCCCCATGTGCATTCTTCTTCTCCCCTTGTCGCCCAGGGCCTGCCCCGGGTGCCTCCCTGCGCGATTCCCGCAATGTCGGACTACTAGACCTGCGAGGGGGCGTGGGGGTTGCGTTTCCGGTCAGGCTGTGACGAATCGGTGAACTTCGTCACCGTGCAGCCGCCCGGCGGGGAGCCTGCGGCCGTAGGCGACCAGCAGGAGGTCCTGGCCGCGGCCGTACAGGGGCACGCCCGAGCCGAAGGACCAGTCGAGGTCGTCCGCGCACAGCCGTACGCCGGTGAGGTCGGTGCCGAAGACACGGAAGGCGCGCGGGTCGATCGCGTCGAGGAGGATCCGCAGCCGGTCCGCGGGGATGTCGCGCTCCAGCCCGAGGGCGACGGTGACGTCCAGGCCGTGGACGACGTCATGGCCGAGGGCCGCGGTGAGGCCGCCGATGGGGGGCGTCCAGGGGTGGTGGGCGTGGGTACGCAGGAAGGCGGCGAGTTCCGCGTCGGAGTGGGCGGTCGCATCACGGCGGGCGAGCCGGTCGGTCGTACGGTGCAGGCTGCCGCGCGCCTGCACCAGTTCCCACAGCACCCGCGCGGTCGGGTGGCGGAACCCCATCGACATGTGTGCGACGACCTCGCGTACCCGCCAGCCCGCGCACAGGCTGGGTGCGTCCCACTGGCCGGGCGTCAACGTCTCGAAGAGATCGGCCAGTTCTCGTCGTTCGGCGGCGATGGCGGCGGCCGTGGTGGCGGCGTCCGCCGCGGTGCGTGCTGCTTTCCCCATGGCTCCAGGGCGTTGGCGGAGGAGCCGGAAGTCCAAGACATGCTGTGTCTCGCATCTAGCATGATCGGTTATGGAGTTGCGGGTATGGAGTTGAGGCAGCTGCGGTACTTCGTGACCGTGGTGGAGGAGGCCGGGTTCACGCGGGCCGCCGAGCGGTTGCATCTGGCCCAGCCGGGGTTGAGCGCGCAAATACGGCAGTTGGAGCGGGAGTTGGGGCAGCCTTTGCTGGACCGCTCGGGCCGCTCGGTCCGGCCGACGGAGGTGGGTGAGGCGGTCCTGCCGTACGCGCGGGCCGCACTCGCGGCCGTCGAGGGGGTACGGCAGACGGTGCAGGAGTACACGGGACTGCTGCGCGGCCGGGTCGCCGTCGGTCTCGTCCCCGGCACCCTCGCGCACGCCTTCGACGTGGCCGGGCAGCTGGCGGGCTTCCATGAAGCACACCCTGGGGTGGAGGTCACCCTCACCGAGGACACCTCGGAGCGGATGCTGGCCGCGCTGCGCCGGGGCGAGCTGGACCTGGCCGTGATCGGTGTGGCCGGTACGGCGCCGCCGGCGGGCATCGGGCTGCACGTGGTGATCGACGAACCGCTGGTCGCGGCGGCCGTGCCCGGACACCCCCTGTTCGTCGAGTACGACGGCGCCGATGCCGTTCCGCCGGCGGCTCTGCGCGGGCACCGGCTGATCAGTCTGCCGCGCGGAACGGGGATGCGCGGGGTACTGGAGCGGCTGTGCGCCGAGGCGGGCTTCCAGCCGCAGATCGCGGTGGAGGCGGCGACCCCGGACGCGCTGCGCCGGCTGGCGGCTCGCGGCCTCGGGGTCGCCGTCCTGCCGGGTCTCGACCCCCGGCCGGGCCTCATCACCCTGCCCTTGGCCGACCCCCGCGCCCGCGGTCGGGTGGCCCTGGCGTGGCGCTCGGAGGGCCCCATGCTGCCGGCGGCGCGAGAGCTGCTGGGGCGGCTGCGGAAGGGAATGGGTGGGGGTGGATGAGCGCCGTGTCCCTGACCGTTGCGGGGTGCGGGTGCGTCGTGCTTGCGCGCGCAGTTTCCTGACGAAGACGTCCAGGCGGCCCCTTGTTCGCGGTCGGTGCGGTCCACCGGGGCGCTCCCGAGCCCGGCGCCACCTTGGTCTTGAGCGGTCCTGGCGTGTCCGGCCTCCCGTGTGCTTCGGCTGCTGTCGCCGTTCGCCGGCGCGGGAGAGCCGGACATCCTCTGTCGGGGTTGCCGGCGGGTTCTCAGTGTCCGCGCCGGATCCATTCCTCCAGGTGGGGTGCCTCGGCGCCGATGGTGGTGGCGTCGCCGTGGCCGGTCAGGACCTTGGTCTCCGGAGGGAGGGTGAGGAGCCGGTCGCGGATCGAGTCGATGATCGTCGGGAAGTGGGAGTAGGAGCGTCCGGTGGCGCCCGGGCCGCCCTGGAAGAGGGTGTCACCGGTGAAGACGGTGCCGAGCCCGGGGTCGTACAGGCAGACCGCGCCGGGGGCGTGGCCGGGGGTGTGCAGCACGGTCAGGTCGGCGCCGGCCGCCTCGATGACCTGGCCGTCCAGGAGATGCCGGTCGGGGTCGCGGTCGGGGTGGGTCTGCTTCCACAGTGGCAGGTCGTCGGGGTGCAGCCAGATGGTGGCGCCGGTGAGGTCGGCGAGTGCCGGGGCGGCGTTGACGTGGTCGTTGTGGGCGTGCGTGCACACGATGGCGATCAGGCGCCGGTCGTCGACGGCGCGGGCGATGGCCTCGGCGTCATGGGCGGCGTCGATGACGATCACCTCCCGTTCGTCGCCGACGATCCACACGTTGTTCTCGACGTCCCAGGTGCCGCCGTCGAGGGTGAACTGCCCGGAGGTGACGAGGCGTTCGATGCGCACGGTCATCAGAGCACCACCACCGAACGCAGCACATCACCGTGGTGCATCCGCTCGAACGCCTTCTCCACCTCGTCCAGTTGGATGGTCTCGGTGACGAACGCGTCGAGCGGCAGCCGGCCCTGCAGGTGCAGGTCGATCAGCATGGGGAAGTCCCGGGAGGGCAGGCAGTCGCCGTACCAGCTGGACTTCAGGGCGCCGCCGCGTCCGAACACGTCCAGCAGGGGAAGTTCGAGCTTCATCTCGGGCGTGGGGACGCCGACGAGGACGACCGTGCCGGCGAGGTCGCGGGCGTAGAAGGCCTGCTGGTACGTCTCCGGGCGGCCGACGGCCTCGATGACGACGTCGGCGCCGAAGCCGCCGGTCAGCTCGCGGATCGCCGCGACCGGGTCGGTCTCCTTGGAGTTGACGGTGTGCGTGGCGCCCAGGGTGCGGGCCTTTTCCAGCTTGCGGTCGTCGATGTCGACGGCGATGATCTTCGCCGCGCCGGCGAGGTTCGACCCGGCGATGGCCGCGTCGCCGACCCCGCCGCACCCGATGACCGCGACACTGTCGCCGCGGCCGACGCCGCCGGTGTTGATCGCGGCACCGATCCCGGCCATGACGCCGCAGCCCAGCAGGCCGGCGACCGCCGGGGAGACGGCCGGGTCGACCTTGGTGCACTGGCCGGCGGCGACGAGGGTCTTCTCGGCGAACGCGCCGATACCGAGGGCCGGGGAGAGCTCCTGCCCGGTGGCCGCGAGGGTCATCCTCTGCCGGGCGTTGTGGGTGTTGAAGCAGTACCAGGGCCGGCCGCGCAGACACGCCCGGCAATTCCCGCACACGGCACGCCAGTTGAGGATGACGAAGTCACCGGGTGCCACATCGGCCACGCCGTCGCCGACCGACTCCACGACACCGGCGGCCTCGTGGCCGAGCAGGAAGGGGAAGTCGTCCGAGATGCCGCCCTGCTTGTAGTGCAGGTCGGTATGACAGACTCCGCAGGCCTGCACGCGCACCACGGCCTCGCCGGGTCCCGGATCCGGCACCACGATCGTCTCGACCCGTACGGGCTCGTCCTTGCCCGGTGCGATCACGCCGCGTACTTCCTGCGCCATTCTCTGGCCCTTTCCTCGGTTGCCTTCCCTGCCGACCCTACGCGCGAGGGATCGACGGCGGGACGTTCCACGGCGATGACCGTGGATCTTTCCGGCCGCCGGGCGAAGCGGCCGGGCGAAGCGGCGGGCCCTCACCCTGCGGGAAGGGTTCAAATTCAGTAAGAATTTGACCGAATAACGTCATTCTATGATGGCAATCTTTTTGCAGGCTGCGGGAGTTTGCCTGGTGTGTGCACCCGACCCGGCCGTGCCTCAATGGGGGCATGCCTGTCGACGGCCGCACCGGACGTACCGCATTCCTGTTCTCGGCCGGCGCCGCACCGCGGCCCGGTACGGCGTGTGAACTCCGGGACGCCTTCCCGGCGTTCGCCGACGCGCTCGACGAGATCTGCGCACGCCTCGATCCGTATCTCGAACTCCCGCTGCACTGCGTGATGCGCGCGGCCGACGGTACGCGCACGGCCGCACTGCTGGACCGCGAGTCGTTCGCCGGGCCGGCCCTCTTCGCACTCCAGGCGGCGCAGTACCGGCTGCTGCGCAGTTGGGGCGTCCGTCCTGACGTGGTGTTCGGGCACGCGTCCGGGCGGATGGCCGCCGCGTACGCCGCGGGTGTGTTCTCCCTGGCGGAGGCCTGTCACGCGGTCGGTACCCTGGCCCGCCTGCTGGGCGGCCCGCCGGCGCGGGGGCCGCGCTCCGCCGGGCCGGACGGCATCCTCGCCGCCTACGGCCGTACCCTCGCCACGCTCCACCCGCGGGCGCCGCGCCTCCCCCTGGTCTGCGACGTCACGGCCCGGCCGGTGGGCGCCGAAACCGCCGATCCGGAGTTCTGGGTGCGGCGCGCTCCGCTGCGTTTCGCGGAGGCCGTCGGCCTGCTGCACCGCGGCGGGGTCCGCACCTGGTGGGAACTGGGCCCCGCGGACCAGCTCACCCGCCTGCTCCCGGACTGCCTCACGGACTGTCTCCCGGGCGGCACGACCGCGGCCTTCGCGCTGTCCCGGGACTGGGCACTGCTGCGGTCGGGGCCGAGCACCGGCCCGCAAGAGCCGTGACGGGGGCGGGGCCGAGCGTACGGGCCCGCAAGGGCCGTTGCCAGGCGAAGGCGTACGGCTGCGCTTGCCGTGGCCGCCGGGCCGGAGGAACCTCGAAGGGTGGGGGTCCGCGTGGTCCGCGCCCCGCCGGGCCGCGGGCGCCCGAAGGAGGTCACCATGGGCACCGCGACAGGTTCCGCCTTCGACACCGAGGCACTGCGCCGGGGCATAGAAGGGAACACCGGGAACACCCTTCTGTCGCTCTACGCCGACGACGCGGAGATCCGCATCGTCGACCACAACCACCAGCCCAGCCACCCCACCGTGCTGCGCGGCCGGGGTCAGATCGCCGAGTTGCTGGACGACATCTACAGCCGCGACATGACACACAAGCTGGACCAGTGCGTGGTGCAGGGCGACCACGCCGCCTTCACCGAGTCCTGCCAGTACGGGGACGGCACCCGGGTCCTCGCCGAGTCGATGGTCACCTTGCGTGACGGCAAGATAGCCAGTCAGTTGCTCATCCAGGCCTGGGACGAGTAGGCCTGGGACGAGTAGCCGCGCACACCGGCATGACAGACGCCGGAAGGAGATTCTCCACGGTCCAGGTCACCTCCGGGCTGACCTGGACCTTCTCTGCCCGCACGGCCCTCGGGCGGATGCCCGGGGCGCATCCGCGAAAGCTGCCGGCTTCCGGGCGGGCCGAAGGGCATGCGGGTGCTCGGTTACGCTGTACCCGGGCCGTGACTGGCGCTGAGGTGGAGTACCACCGGGGAGCGGTCCGTGGTGGATGCCGCGCGCCTGGGCGAGAGAGTCGATCCAGCTCAGGAGTGTGCAGCATGACCCAGGCCCGTCTCATGGACGGCACCGCCCTCGCCCGCCGTATCGTCGAGGACACCGCGAAGAAGGCCGCCGGCCTCACCGCCCGGACCGGCACCGCGCCCTGTCTCGCGACCGTGCTCGTCGGCGAGGACCCGGCGTCCGTGACCTACGTCCGCATGAAGCAGAACCGCTGCCGCAAGGCCGGTATCGAGTCCCGGCACGTGGCCCTGCCCGCCACCACGACCACCGGCGAACTCGTCGGCGCGCTGCGGGAGTTGTCGGCCGACCCGACCGTGCACGGCATCCTGCTCCAGCACCCGGCCGGCAAGCACATCGACGAGCGGGCCGCGTTCGAGGCGATCGCTCCGGAGAAGGACGTCGACGGCGTCACCTTCGCCTCGTTCGCCACGATGAGCTTCGGCCTGCCGGGCTTCGTCTCCTGCACGCCCGGCGGCATCCTGCGGCTGCTGGACGAGTACGGCGTCGATCCCGCCGGGAAGCGGGCCGTGGTCGTGGGCCGCAGCGCGATCCTCGGCAAGCCGGTGGGCATGCTGCTCCTGGCCCGGGACGCGACCGTGACGTACTGCCACTCGCGGACGACGGACCTGTCGGCGGCGGTCCGGGAGGCGGACATCGTGGTCGCCGCGGTGGGCCGGCCGCGGCTGATCCGCGGTCAGGACATCAAGCCGGGCGCGGTGGTGATCGACGCCGGTTACAACCCGGGGAACGTCGGCGACGTCGACTTCGACTCCGCGGTGGAGCGGGCCTCGCTGATCACGCCGGTGCCGGGCGGTGTCGGCCCCATGACGATCGCCACCCTGCTGGAGCAGACCGTCGAGGCCGCCGCCCGGCAGCTCGGTGCATGAGGTCGGCGCAGAAGGTGAGCGCTGAGGTCAGCGCATCCAGGCGCTGTATCCCATGACATCTCCGGCCTTCACGCCGTACTCGGGGTCGTCCTTGACGAAGGTGGCCTCCATGCCGAGGACAGCGCCGGTGCGCGGTTCCAGGATCAGCATGCGCCGGACGGTGCCGGCGTCGTACACATAGGCCTGGCCGGGGCGGCCGAGCCGGTCGGTCACCTGCCCGGCCGGCCGCAGCCCGTGGGCCTGCGCGAACACCCGGACGAGAGCCGCCGACTCGCGGGCACCGAGGGTCCAGTTGTCGAGCAGTTCCCCGACGGCGTCGAAGAGTTCGCCGGTGCTCAGCGGGGCCGTGCCGCGGTTGATCCCGGGGCGGGCGATCTCGGTGAGATAGGCGCGCAGGGCCGCCGCGGTGTGCGGCGGGGGCGCCTCGGGCGGGGCGTCGCTCCAGCTCGGCGGGTAGGTGGTCCGGCTCAGCACATGACCGTCCGTCACGAGGCGTGGCTCGTCGCCCTCGTCGGTGAGGACGGGGCGGCCGGGTGTGCGCGGGTCGGTCGCCACGACGAGTTCGGTGTGACTGGCGTCCGCCCGCCAGCGCACCACACGTTCCTCGGGGAGGGTGACGGGCGGCTCGTCGTCGCTCATGCCGAGGGCCCACACCTGCACATGCGTCCCCTTGCGCAGGCTCGGCGAGCCGTCCGCCGCGGCCGCGTCGGCCAGCGCCGTCATGTCCTTCAGGGGTACGGGCGTGGAGTGGACCTGGACGGCCAGCGGGCGCGGCGCGGCGACGGCCGCGGGAGTGCTCGCCCCGCCGAGCAGAGCGGTGAGGGCGGTCACGAGGACGACGGCGGTGGCGGCGAGGCCCCAGGCCAGCCGGGCGCGTGGGGTACGACCGGGCAGCGGCGCAAGCAGCCTTGCGCGGCGCGATGGGCGTTCCTCGCCCAGCAGCCGGTCGAGATGCCGCTGGGCGCGGTGGTCGAGCGGTCCGTCGCCGAAGTGGGGGCCGTCGGCCCGTACCGGGTTGGCGCGACGCAGGAGTTCGAGGTCGTCAGGCATGTCGGTGGTCCTTGCTGAGGTTCGCGCCGTGGACGCTCGCAGCGCGTGGCGGGCGCGGGCCGTGACCGTGCTCCTGCGCGGGCGTCGCGCGGGCGGTGGTCACAGCATGCACGGTGTCGGGTCGTCCGTCGGCCGGCAGCGGCGTCGCGGCCGGTGGCGGGTCGGCCGCCGATGCGGGGCGTATCCGATCGATCTGGACACGGAGGCGGTTCCGGGCCCGGTGCAGACGCATGGCTGCCGCCCGTGTGCCGCAGCCCAGGACGACCGCGATCTCGTCGGTGCCGAGTTCCTCCCAGGCCGTGAGGCGCAGCACCTCCTGGTCCGCCGGGGACAGCCGGGCCAGCGCCTCGTGCACCCAGGCGCCGGGGCCCTCCGCATCGGGGCTGTCCACGACGTGCCGGCCGTGCGCGGCCTCGTCGTTGCCCAGTCGGTGCAGCAGCCGTCGCCTGCGGCCGTAGCCGCGTATCGCGTTCGCCAGGCAGTTGCGGGCCACCCCGTACAACCAGGGCAGCGGCGCGTCCGGGAGGTCGCGCCGCCGTCGCCAGGCGACCGTGAACACCTCCGCCACCACTTCCTCCACCTCGTCGGCCCGCCCGGGCAGTCGCCGCGCGACATAGCGGCTGACCGCCCAGTAGTGCTCGCGATAGGCAGCGGCGAAGATCTCGTCGTTGCTCATGTTCGGTTCGTGTCCGGCACCGCCCGGATCGTCACACCCTTCTTCCGTGATGCTCATCGCGTCGTCCGAGTGTGACCGGTGGGCGGGGCGTGGACACAGGCGGGGCGTGAAGAGGATCAGAGACATCAGGGGCATCAGGGCGGTGCGGTGGCTCACCACCACCGATCACAAGACGATCGGCACGCTCTATCTGGCGACGTCGTTCGCGTTCTTCCTGATCGGCGGCGTGATGGCGCTGCTGATGCGCGCCGAGCTGGCCCGTCCGGGCCTGCAGATCATGTCGAACGAG